>JAKUTS010000001.1 GCA_022447925.1 SAR202 cluster bacterium
ATCTGATTTCAGGTACATTAGACTTCATCATTCGTGACGAGGACCTAATCAACCTTCAGCTTGAGTTCGTTCGCGAGACCGACGCTGCAAAGCGATTCGAGATCGTTGAGAACATTCAGACTCAGCGCTGGCAAAAGGTTACCTCATTGTCCTTAGGACAGTTCTTCCCAATCGTTCCATTCTCGAACGACTTGAAAGGATTTGAGGTTAAGGCTATTCCGTTCTATGTCAACACTTGGTTAGAGCGCTAGTCTTAGTCAACTAGTTAAATAAATAGGGCCCACGGGTTTAACTCCGTGGGCCCTATTTTTTATTATTGGACAATTAAACTATAATGACTTCCAGTATAAATAGATGCTAGGTTAAGAATTGATGTCTTTAAGGTGAAATCGAGGTTAATTTAATTATGTCTAAAGTAATGCATAATATTGAAGCAAAAACCCCAAAATCTAGTGACATGTATTCAAAAACCGGAGAGGTTCTAGCTCAAGAGATAGTTGATACGGTTACAATGCCTTATCCTATTTACATTCATTCCGGTAAGGGATCGAAATTGACTGATGTTGATGGGAATGAATATATTGATTTGGTAGGAGGGTTCGGGCCCCATGTTCTCGGTAATGCTCCCAAGGTAGTAACAACTGCCCTTAAGTCGGCGGTTGATAAAGGGGTGCAGTTTGGACTGCAGAACCCGTATCAGGAACCATTTGCCAGGCTACTTGTTGAATCAATTCCATGTGCAGAGAAAGTCATTTTCTGTAATAGTGGTACAGAAGCCAGTATGTTTGCTATTAGGGCGGCCAGATCCTTTACTGGTAAAACTAAGATCGCTATGTTTGAGGGAGGCTTTCATGGTGCTCATGATTATGTTCTCGCCAAAGTAGTTCCCGATAGCAATATAGATGAACCGGACTTTTATTCTATGGGACAAGGCATTCCGGAAGAAACCCAAAGTACCGTAAAGATGCTTCCTTATTTAAATGATAAAGCTTTTGATTTAATTAGAAAACATGCCGATGAATTAGCATTAGTTATGATTGAGCCAGTTCAAGGTTCTAATCCTAGGTTAGATGTGGCAGACTTTTTAACTGAACTTGTAAAAGTTTGTAAAGAAGCCGGGGTTTTATGTCTTTTTGATGAAGTAATCACAGGCTTTAGGCTCGCGTTCGGCGGTGCACAGGAGTTCTTTGGGCTCAAGCCGGACTTGGCAATATTTGGCAAGGCTCCAGGTGGAGGACTGCCCCTCGGTGTTGTGGCAGGGAGAGCCGATATTATGGAAGTATTTACAAGACAGTTTGATATATATGATGATGTTTCTGCTGGTGTATCTCCTGAACCCAGCGTGTTTACAGCTGGTACTTTTAGTGGCAATCCCTTAACTATGGCAGCGGGAAAAGCAGTTGTAACTTATATGCGTGATCATCCAGAGATTTATCAAAGTCTTTCTAAAAATGGAACTAGGTTGGCAGAAGAAGTAAATGAATTCTGTCAACGAGAAGAAATACCCGGTGTTATGTCTTCAGCGCTGTCGTTGTTTTATTTTAGAATGCAGCCCGGCGGAACAATTAAATCAGTGAGGGAGATAAATAAATACACTCTTAAGGAAGCAGACGATCTGTTTTGCTTAAATTTACTTGATAGAGGCGTAATAATGTCTCCGATGCATATTGGCTATATTTCTGCGGAACACACTCCCGAGGATATTGATATAGCAATCAATGCAATCAAAGAATCACTGCTTGAAGTTCGTAAAGCTGGCTTGATTTAAAAATGGTGGTCGGGGTGACTGGGATTGAACCAGCGACCTCCTGTTCCCAAAACAGGCGCGCTACCGCTGCGCCACACCCCGAGACAAACTATTATTTTATAGACGATAGTGGGTTTATAACAAGTATTAGTTAGTTAATATTATCGAATGCTAATGCAGCAGCTCCTATTAAACCAGAGTCGTCTCCCAGTTTGGCAGTAGTTACAGGTATGTTATTGGTATAAGGATATAGTGCGCGAGTTTTTACTTCACTCTCGGCTGTTTTCATCATTAGATCTAATGCCGATGAAACCCCTCCTCCTATTACGATGACATCAGGGTCCAAAGTGTTGAGGATTACAGATAAGGCAACTCCCAAATATCTGCCAATCTTATCCCATACTTCTATCGAAAATTGATCGCCATCTCTCGCAGCAGAGGCGAGTTTTTGTGGAGTCAGCTTTCCTAGATGTTTATTTAAACTCGACTTGAGTGCTGTTTCTGCTAGCATTTCTTCAGCTATACGGACAATAGCAGGCCCGGAACAATAAGTTTCAAAGCAACCGTTACTACCGCAATTGCATTGATGGCCTTCAAAATCTAGAGTAAGGTGCCCCCATTCAGCGGCAAACCCCCTCGATCCATTATATATTTTCCCATCTATTATTTGGCCGCCTCCAACTCCTGTGCTAATAGTTAAATAAACCATGTTAGAAACAGATTTTTTGATTCCATATTTATACTCGCCTAAAGCCGCTAATGTTGCATCATTGGCAGCGACCACGGGGATATCTAAGTTATCTTGTAGGTCTTTAATGGGTGAGTATCCTTGTAAACTAAGTATGTTTGGCGGCATCTGCATTACGCCTGTCACCGGATCCACTGGACTTGCCAAAGCCAATCCAATCGCTACGGGCTTAGTATCTGCCCACGACAATGCAGTTCTAGCGGCATCGAGAATTCGTCTAATAACAGCCTCTTTGCCCTCAAATTCAAAAGTCTCTGTTACGCCCTTAGCCAATATCGTTGCAGATTCATTTACAACGGCATACCTTAAATTGGTGCCCCCTATATCCATTGCAATTGCTAATCTAGATAAACTCATATAATGCATTGTAAGCACTTGATAGTTGATTGGACACCTCCCTACAATGCATTGTATGAAAACAATTGACCTATCTAACAAAGTTGCAGTCGTATTTGGAGTGGCAAATCATCGTTCAATAGCCTGGTCTATCACCAGTATATTGAAAGGTGCTGGTGCTACCGTGGCGCTTTCTTACCAAAATGAACGACTAAAAAGATCTCTTGATAAATTAACGGCCGATTGGGATGATCCCGTACTGGTTGAATGTGATGTTAGTGACGATTCTAATGTGGAGAAGGCTTTTGATGAAATATCCGACAAGCTGGGGAAAATCGATATAGTCGTTCATTCGATAGCATTTGCAAATAGAGAAGACCTTGGAGGCCGTTTTGTTGATACTAGTCGCGCAGGATTTAATTTAGCGCTCGAGATCAGCTCGTATTCATTAATTCCAATTACTAAATATGCCGCCCGACACATGCAAGACGGAGGAAATGTTTTGACAATGAGTTTTCAGGCGGCAGAGAAAGTTTTCCCAGGTTACAACGTAATGAGCACTGCTAAAGCGGCGCTTGAAAACGAAGTACGCCAATTAGCCCATGATATGGGCCAACAAAATATCAGGGTTAATGCAATTTCGGCTGGGCCTGTGGATACTCTTTCCTCTCGGGTTATTTCAGGATATAGCGTTATGAAACAAGCAGCTGCGGAAAGATCTCCTTTAGGGAAAAATATTACGACAGAGGATGTAGCGAAAACGGCACTGTATCTTTGCTCTGACCTTTCATCAGGCGTTACAGGTGAGGTTATACATGTGGACTCTGGTTATCATGTGATGGGTATCTAAGCATTTTAGATACTTAACCCATCACTCGCCCACCATCAACATTAATAGATTGACCTGTTATGTTTTTTGCTGCATCTGATAGCAAAAATGCTGCAGCATAGCCGATGTCATCAGCAGATTGATCTCGTTTAAGTGGCGTGGAAAGTTCTGTTACCCTTTGGAATAATTCACGGTTGTTTTTAATATCGGAAAATTCGGAAAAGATTTCAGATCCGAAATTAAACTGTCGCATCGAAATCTTGTCCCACATAGGAGTCCAGATATTACCAGGACATATGCAATTTACATTGATGTTGAACTTTGACAACTTAAGTGCTGACGACTTAGTGTAGCTAATGGCAGCGGCCTTGGAAGCATTGTAATTTGGCCTGTCTGGATTGCCCATTTTCCCTGCTACAGATGCGATATTTACAATGGAGCCGTGAGCTCCATTAATCATGTCATCCTGTATTCGGTCTGTGACATGTACGATTCCTTTTACATTTACATTGAATGTGAAATCCCAATCCTCTTCAGTGACTTCTAGCCTTTCGTGCCAACCTGGAGCTCCAATTACCCCAGCATTATTAACAAGCTTGTCAATGTGCCCAATTTGATTCATTGCTTTTGATACTGCTTTATCAACTGAATCTATGCTTGTAACGTCCATTTGCACGCTTATTGCTTGATATCCGAGGTTTCTAAATTCGTTTGCGGCACGCTTTGCCTCTTCTCCGTCAATATCAGCAACAATAATTAATGCACCCTGTTGCGCAAGCACTTTAGCAATGCCTTTACCTAAGCCACTCGCAGCACCTGTTATAAGCGCATTTTTGCCTGTTAGATCTGCGATCATTTGAGATTCACTGATATTGGAAAATTTACTTTTTTCATAATTCTGCTTTTTTTTGTTGCGATCTTAACTTAATATCAATTCACATATATTACTGAAATTAGATCAAGGAGAACAGGAATGCTGAATCTTGCTAACCAGTTTGGCCTTCAAGGAAAAGTAGCCGTTGTTACAGGATGTTCATCAGGCTTAGGCATAAGCTTTACTGAGGCGCTATTAAATAATGGAGCTAATGTAGTGATTTGCGCTCGCCGAGAAAAGGAATTACAGCAAACGGCAAAGAAGTTAGACCCGTCCGGCCACAGGGTAATTCCAGTTAGGGCTGATGTTACAGTTCAAGATGATGTTGATCGACTGTTTGAAGAGGTTAATCGAATATTTAATCGACTCGATATATTAGTTAATAATGCGGGTATGGATTCTGAAGGCACTCCATTTGCTGAAAGAATAGAGAGCAATGACTTTGAAATGACGATCAAGGTAAATTTGGTAGGTTCATGGAATTGTTCCAAAGCTGCGGGGATTTATATGTTATCAAGTGGTGAAGGGGGTTCCATAATAAATATCGCCTCTATAGCTGGTCTGGGCGGGTCTAAGGGAATGCTTTCACCCGGCTATTCAGCTGCCAAAGCAGGAATTATAAATCTTACTCAGAACTTGGCAGCTAATTGGTCAGACAGGGGGGTCCGGGTAAACTGTATTGCCCCAGGGTACTTTCCTAGTGAGATGTCTACATTTGTAAGAAACAATCCTGCTGTGACAGAACATGTCAAATCACAGATACCATTAGGTCGATTCGGCAATCCGGAAGAGTTAAACGGAATTCTTTTGTTGCTGGCTTCGGATGCTAGTAGCTATATCACGGGCCAGACTATAGCCGTTGACGGTGGATTTAGTTCAACTGTTGGGGCGAGAGACCCTTCTGCCGCTGTTTACGAAACTTGGGCTGAGTTTTTAAATGGTGATAAAGGAACAAAACTTCAAAACTCTTAGTTTGCAACTCAATTATGATAGTGTGGAATTATATGTTCGGTCAGGAGTGATAATTGTTCTGACATTTTGTCTGGAGGACAGGTTGGCCTAATAACGAACTTCGTCGCTCCTGCATCAACAAATCTGTCAATTAATTCTACAATCTCAACTGCAGTGCCAACAGCATTTATATCTTTCTCGTTTACATCCTGCCTTTGCTTGCCTGGGAGCATATAAGGTTGAGCGATTTCTTTAGCCGCTTTACTGGTTTGGGCTAAAGCAAAATTTAAAATTACACCATAGTGATCTGTGTCTACGCTGCGGTCTATGAGCATTGCTGTTTGTTCGATATCATGTTTACCCTTGGCGATTTCCTCAGGAGTAACCTGAGATGCTAGCCAGCCGTCTCCAAGTGTGGCCACTCTTCGCAGGGCTGCTTTGCTACGCCCTCCAACCCAAATGGGAGGTAATTCTGGCCTAACAGGCTTGGGCTGGATAGCAACTTTATTTAAATTGAAATGGTTTCCTTTAAAATTGAATTCTTGGCAAGACCATAACTTTCTCATGATAAACAGCATTTCGTCGGCTCGTGATGCGCGGTCTTTCCTATTCACACCGCAGGCTTCATACTCGCTATGTTGCTCTGTCCCAAGCCCTATAGCGGGTAACACCCTACCTCCTGACAGGTAATCGAGAGTGGCTATTTCTTTGGCTAGAATTGTAGGGTTTCGTAATGGTAAAGCTAGAACGCTAGTACCAATTAGCATTTTTTGGGTTCTGGCTGCTATAAACGATAAGGCCACAATAGGCTCAAGATTGAGTTTTGTTGAAACTATTCTGTCGGTCAGCCAAATTGAGTCGACATCGGAATTTTCAGCCTGGTCAACCCAATCCCAGAGGCGCTGAGGTCCTTGTTGTTCGCCAAATGGCCAACCAAACATACCTATACCTATTCTGACAGACATATATCCCCCTTTTGTAGTTTTCACTAGTTTTGCTTTGTTCAAAACATTGAAACATATTAAACTTATCCCCGTAAACGTTGACCTAACAGCCAGGTCTTTCTAAAATTAATATCAGGGCAAGTAAATTTACGCCTATTAATGAAAGGTTTAATGTGACGACCACCGAAAGAAAACCCAGGCCACCACTCACTATAACAATATCTGAAAATGCCGCTGAGCACGTTAGAGAATTTGCATCTAAAGCGGGGAAACCGACAGCTGATTTGCGAGTAGCAGTTAAGGGAGGAGGGTGTTCAGGATTAACATATGTTTTGGATTTGGTAGATGGACCTGAGGAAGATGATAAAACTATAGAGCAACTAGGTATAAAGCTACACGTTCCAAAAAAGTCCTACGTATTTTTGGCAGGCACGATGTTAGATTACTCGTCAGGACTAAATGGAAAAGGATTCGTGTTTAATAACCCAAATGCTAAAACAACATGTGGGTGTGGAACCTCATTTGGAGTTTAAAAATCGAGGCCTGATTATGTTAATCAAAGTATCTAATAAAACTACAGGCTAGTTAATTTGACTATTAAAACTAGCGGCATGCCTCAATTCTACGTCTCTGTAGAACAAGATTATGTGACGTTATCAAATGAAGCAGCCTTAGCTTATGCAACCAACACGGGGCGATTCTGGATTCATGGAAAAGATGCATTAGATTTATTAAATCGTATTTCTACACAACAGCTCGCTGACGTTAAAAAAAATGAAGTTTCCTTCACGGTTCAAACTACTAATAAGGGAAGAATTATCGACTTTCTGACAGTGGCTAATCTTGGCGATAGATTACTGGTTTTTACAGCGTTAGAGGCTAAGGATAGTGTTATGGATTCGATAGAGTTTTTTTCATTCGATGAAGACGTGAAGCTAGAAGACTGTACCGCTGAAACGGAACTTTACCAACTATTTGGTGATGAGGCACCAACAAAAATTATATCTTTGCTACAGGATGAATCTCATGTTCCAGATATAAATCAAGCAAAACAGATTAGGCTTAACAACGAAGAAGTTATTATTATCAGAACTGATCGAGTAAAGATCCCTACCTACGAAATCTTAGCAATGAACTCCAGTAAATCCATTCATTCTAATTTGACGGGTTTGGGATTGCCGTTTGTGGGAACTAAAGCTTTAGAGATTTTTCGCATAGAAAAGGGAATTCCTGTATTTGGCTCCGAATTGACCGAAAGATTTAACCCGATCGAAGCAGGTTTATCTCATGCTATAAGTTTTGATAAAGGATGCTATGTTGGCCAAGAGGTTGTTGCACGATTGAACACGTATGACAAAGTAAAGCGTCAGTTAATCAGATTAAATTGGAATAAACCGGGAATCAAAAAAGGCGACGATATCTTTTCAGACGACGAAAAGATTGGAGAAGTAACGAGTTGTGCACAGAAAACACATCAGAACTTCGTGGGTCTTGGGTATCTGGCAAGAAATTCAAACTTGGATGAGGTAACAATAGGATCACAAAGAGTTACTGCCAAAGTGTCTAAAACTCAATCAGATTAGAGTAAAACCTCACGACATTTCAATTAGTTCCAACCAATTTCCGAACGGGTCTTGTAGATAACAAACTGACTTCCCTTTTGTGATTTCAATCGGCGGATTTAAAGAAACCCCGCCGCTTTTAATTAAAAATTCGTAAACTTCTTGTATGTTTGTTACGTTAAAAGCTATGTGCGAAGCTGTTAATTCTGCCCTCTCGCTTGATTTGGCATTTTGTGGTTTTGGATTAATGTATTCAATTAATTCAATTATTTGCCCGGTCGGAGTACTTACGTCAGCTACTTTTATATGAGTATTTTCATATCCTAAAACTTGAGATATGCCCATTCCGTCCCTTTCACGTATATCGATTAGTTGTAGTCTCATAATTTCTGTATAAAACTTAATAGCGACCCCTAGATCAGGAACAACAATTCCAGAATGATTGATATCTGTGATCATCCCGTTAGTGTTACTCCACCATCAACTACCAAAACATGGCCCCTTATCATTTCTGCTTCATCACTACATAGAAATGCCACTGAGTTAGCTAAGTCTTGTGGGTCAAGTACTCTAGTGGTTACCGTACTTTCAGCCGCAGCAACCATATCGTCTTTGTTTGGGAATGAATCAAATGCATCGGTTTCTACGTAACCTCCCGAGACTGCATTAACTCGAATCTTTAGATGGGCAAGCTCTACTGCAAGGTATTTGGTCATCGCTTCTAAGGTGGCTTTAGAAGTACCAACTGAAAAATAATATGGCAAAACTCTATGCGATCCTAAGCTCGATATATTGATGATGCACCCGCCTTTGGTCATCAATCTAGCAGCCTCTATGGAGCACAGCCAAGGGCCTCTTGCATTAACTGACATGGTCCAGTCCCAATGCTTTGTTTCTAGGTCCATTGCGCTACGCTGGATACCTGTAGCAGCATTGTTTACCAATATATCTAAACTGCCGTATTTTTTTTTAACTTGTTCAAATAGATCTTTTATCTTATCTGGATTTCCCACGTGTGCTTTTACACTAAGGCAATCCACTCCTAGCTTTTTGATCTCCTTTTCTGTTTCAGCGGCAGAATCATAACTTCTAAGATAGTTAAATGCTATGTTGGCACCCCGACTAGCGAGATCCAAGGCAATTACCTTGCCTATCCCCCTTGAGCCACCGGTAATTAAAGCCACCTTGCCATTTAATGTTTTGTTAGCTTTTATAATCTGGCTCCTTTAATCTCTAGTGTCTAACTAAATAATTACAAACAATTGTGTTTATACTGCTAAACCGCCATCGACGCAAATAACTTGTCCGGTCATATATCTGGCGTTATCAGAAGCAATAAATGCAACCAATGGGCCTAAATCATCGGGTTTCCCTAATTCTCCCATCGGAATTCTGCTTCTAATAACTTCTTTGAATTCTTCTCCAAGTACGGCTACTGTATCCGTATCGATATAACCAGGCTCAATTACGTTGGCTGTAATATTTCTTGGGGCCAATTCCTTTGCTAATGATTTAGTAAATCCAATAACACCCGCTTTACTAGCGGAATAGTTTGTCTGTCCGGGATTACCCCTTGATCCAACTATAGATCCGATATTAATAATTCTGCCCCATCTATTAGTCATCATTCCTCGAATAAATTCTCTCGTGCAGTAAAAAGTCCCGTTTAAATTGGTATCGATTACAGGTTTCCAGTTTTCATCTTTCATCCTAACTATTAAGGTGTCGTCAATTATTCCTGCATTATTTACAAGGATGTCAATTCTTGGGAAATCTTTAAGCACAGCTTTAGCCATGTTTTTCACTTCATTAAGATCGCCAACATCAGCCTTAACAATCAAGCTTTTTACTCCTAAAGCCTCAATCTCTTTACATAAAACCTCTGCTTCTTTTTCAGATGAACGATAATTAATCGCAACATTTATGCCCATTTTTGCCAAGTGTAATGCACTTGATTTGCCTATCCCTTTTGCCGCGCCAGTTACTAATGCATATTTATCTTTCATGTCACTATTATCTTTCATCTTTTCCGTTTGCTGTGAGGGTAGAGAGTGTTTTAGAGAGTCTTTTTTGTATTTGATTGATAAAGTCGACTTCAACTGCACGTTTTGCAGTAGCTATTGCTCCGGCTATTTCATCTTGTTTCGATTTGCCGTGACCCACAAATGATATTCCATTTACGCCTAATAATGGCCCAGCACCATAAGCTGCTGCTGGGTTTGTAACCTGAAAAATTTTCTTAGTTAAAGCATCAGTAGTATCAGAATCCAAAGAGTCTTTAAATGATTCTGTTAGATATTTTGATATTTCCGATCCTAACCCCTCAGTTAATTTCATTACAATATTACCTACAAACCCGTCACAAACCACTACATTTACAGATCCAGTTGGCAAATCGCTGCCTTCAACATTACCAACGAAATTCAAGCCACTTGTGGACAATAGTTCGCTGGTTTCTTTTACTTGTTTATTACCTTTGCCAATCTCTGACCCCACGCTTAGTATGCCAATTTTAGGTTCTTTAATATTCCAAAACCGATTAGCAAAAACCTCTCCAATTATTGCAAAAGATAAAAGTTGTTCTGGCTTGCAATCTACATTGGTCCCAACGTCGATAATGATGGTTTGTGGGGCTAGTCCAATGATTGGCCCACCCAATGCCGGGCGGGTTATACCTTCCATTAATCCGAAAATAACTGCGCTCGCAGCCATTGAAGCGCCAGTAGATCCCATTGATACACAAGCGTCTGACTTGCCTGAAGCTACTAACTGCGTAGCAACAACGATTGAGGCTTTTTGTTTTTGCCTGAGGGCTTTAGCCGGTTGTTCGTTTTCATAAATGACACCTTCAGAGGGGATAACGACAATCTCCAAGGACTTTGATTCAGGATAATTTAAAAGAGCTGCGTTAATTGCATCTTTATCTCCAACTAGCTGGATGGCAACGTCGTGGGTGCCCGCAGCCTGTACTGCACCGGCAATGGTTTCTTGGGGGCCGTAATCGCCTCCCATCGCATCTAACGTGATTGTAATCTTTTTGTTCATAAATAACTCAACTGAATTAGTTTATCCGAAATCCTCGAAAATCCCATCATAAGTTTCCAACTAAAGATGCTTGACCTGTAATTACTAATTCTTCATTAGGCCCATTGGGATCTGGTGATTTCTTCGCAACCTGAATATCACATGTAATTTTGGTCTGTCCGTCATCATACTGGTCCACATTTTTAATATGCCCTTTTGCTGTTACTATTTCTTCAGCATAAACAGGTGCTCGAAATCTGACTTTTAATTTTCCAGATTCTGCCCATGAATCAGAGAAATTTTCTGACATTAGATCGGAAACAACAGCTGCAATTAACATGCCGTGTGCTATCGTTCTTCCAAAATGCGACTTAGTTGCAAATTCTTGATCGATGTGGATAGGGTTAAAATCACCAGAAGCTTTCGCATAATCATCAATGCGGGCCTGTGTAATTTTCATTACAATCGGCGTTAATTCCTGGTTTTTTTTCAAAGAAATGTTACTCATAATCTAAATTGGTACAGTGATTGTGCTTTTACCAGACATAATTTGCGACCCGGTATTATTTTCGATCGATAACCCTATAACCAAGATACGCATTCCAGCTCTTACAGAGTTTTGCAACAATTTTGCTGTGCAGGAGATAGTTTCGCCGATTCGGAAAGGCCCAAAAAACTCAACCTCTTGTGTTAGATGCAGTGTCCCACCAGGGATTTGTAGATCAGTTATGGCTGCCCTAACAGCAAGAGCTGCTAAAGACATCGGTGGTGCAAAGTCCTGGCTTTCCTCAGTTGACTTATCAGTTGTTGATTGAAGGTAATCTACAACAAAGGCTTTATCTAAATTAAATTGTTGGTTCGATATAATCTGATCTGGTTTAAGCTCTGAGTATTTCAAAAAAATGTCTACACTATAGAATTTCGTAATTCGAATTATATGACACGATCGACATAAGTCTATTTAAAAACAATCGCTATTTTGTAATATTACCGCGCTGTGAGTCAGCTTCCTCTAGCCAGCGTTCCAACAGCTGAAAAGACGCTTCATTAGAATAATCAAGCTGGGCAATAGAGGTGGCTCTGAATAAAACGCCAGTCGATACCCTAGAAAGAATAGATTCTCCTAAAGGCGGGACATCTACCCCTAGTGCTTTTGCTACAAACCCTGCTGCTAGCATGCCACGATGAGTTAAGTTAAATATCATTATAACGTTATTGTCGTGAGTAATTTTTAAGCCGTCTTCATCTTGTGACAAACATAGTTTCAGGTGAGCTCTTGGTTTGTCTATTAATTCAGTGGCATAATCATAAATTTCAACATTTTTTTTATTCAATATCGATAAACCCCATAAGGCATAAAAACTTTTTTCTAATCTGCTGATTATATTGCTAGAGATGTTGAATTATATTTTATTAATGCTTTAATTAGAATATACTTGTCAGACATACAGGCTGGAAGGGGTATTTTGTGAGAATTGCAATTATCGGCCAGTCAGCTTTCGGTGAGTCAGTGCTGCAGGCTTTGGTAAACAAAGACGAAAATATAGTGGGAGTGTTTTGCCCTCCCGACTCAGAAAACAAGCCTCCCGATCCGATAAAAGTTACTGCGCAGGCAAATAACATACCCGTTTTTCAGTTTTCTAGAATGAGAGACAGCGAATGTATAGAAACTTTTAAATCGCTATCTAGTGATCTGTGTATTATGGCTTACGTTGTAGATATAGTGCCTGATCAGATCTTAGATGCTCCGACAAAAGGAACCATACAATACCACCCTTCATTACTGCCAAAACATAGAGGTCCGAGTTCGATTAACTGGGCGATAATAAAAGGTGATAAGCAAACTGGATTCACAATATTTTGGCCTGATGGAGATTTAGACACAGGCCCGATTCTATATCAAGAAATTGTCGACATCGGACCTGACGATAGCACGGGATCATTATATTTCAAGAAGTTGTTTCCACAAGGTGTCAGCGCTTTAATTAAATCTGTAGAAATGGTTCGTAATGGGATTGCTCCAAGCATCGAACAAGATCACTCGAAAGCTACTTACGAAGGATGGTGTAAGGCCAAAGATGTAGTTATAGATTGGAATCAGCGAGTACATTCGATACATGATTTAATTCGGGGTAGTGACCCATCACCCGGTGCCAGGACCTACTTTAATGGGCGTGAGTTATGCTTATATGGTTCGACCATAGAGTCTGTTGTTAATCGAGTTTCCCCAGGGCAAGTTATACAAGTCAATGAAGAAGGAATGTTAATTTCATGTAACGGAGGAGTGCTTAAAGTTAAAAAACTGAAACCTTTGGGTGAAACTAAATCTACATCTTTGGAATGGGCAAAAAGCCTTGAGATAATTGCTGGTTCCAGCCTAAACGATACAAAATAACTCCACAAAAGTAATCCAATTTCATGTTTGCGCATAAAAAAGGCGTATCAATGAATTCTTTTAATGCTCTTTAACGTATAAAATAAAGTATTGAATAAAGGTATTAGGTTGAATTTGCAATCTAGTATCCTGAGATGAAAATTGAACTTAATTACAAATATATTTACAAAAAAATACAGTTTATCTAGCGGCTCTGGCTTATATATAGATATAGAAAATCTTCAAGAAGATGCTAAAAGCCTGATTTCAGCTTTACTTGATCAGTGGCCTGATAGTTTTCCTCGACCTAGTTTGGTGACTTTATATGTTCCGGGTGACCAGGTTGAGTTATGGCGTATGTGGGCTATAACCCAATTTCGTAAATCAGAAATTAGGGTTAGAGGTGTTCAAAGATTCAGCGGTCACCTTTCAAAAAACTCTGCTGATATAGCCATTGCCAGCGATGTAATTGCTGATTTTGTTAGGCGTCGAGTAAAAAGTGTTGCCGTTTTTAGTGATGATAGTGACTTTATGTCCCTGTACGTCAAAATTCGAGAAGAAGCACCGGAAGAAGAAAAAGCCAACCCGCCATTTCTATGGGTTTTGACTGACAGAAGAGGTACTAAATCTTTAAATATTCGTCGTTATTTTCCAAATGAACATAATTTTGTTGTTAAAACTGGGCAGACAAGCTACTCTAGTCGATCATCAAGCAGGGGGCCATCTCAAGGTAACAGGCCTTACTCGAATCGTAGCTCTAGCAGAAGTTCGTCGCAGGATAGTTCAGGTTATTCGGATCGCAATAGTTCCAGGGGTTCTTCGCACAAGACGCGATCATATACAAATAGGAACCCAAATAGAGGCTCGAGTAAATCATTTCAGGCAAATGATGATCATTCTAGCAATGTAACTGATAAGCCATCCATATCAGATGGTGATAGTGCTTATACTAAATCTGACACCAGAACAGAAACACCCAGAACGAATTCTAAACCTGAAAAAACTTTGGAACCAAAAACATATGACACAACGGCACGATCTCCGAGCAATGCTAAGTCGAAAGCCGACCCTTCCAAAGATAAGGAAATAGCGACAGAGATTGTTGACAAGATGCCTCTAGGGCTATTTAAAAGCACAGACTGCAGAGATGTTGTGAAAAATATATACCCTGACCACCCGCTGGCAAACGGGACTAGTGGTGCAGTTGGACAACGATTTGTAAAGTATATTTTGCCAATATTGCTTGAGATGGGTGTTACAGAGCCAAATCCAAACAGGCGACCGCGTCGCTTTGAAATAACTGAAAATGCTAAACAGGCTTTAAATAAATAATAGAAGTAGTGTTATAGCAGCCTACTTTTGGTTAAATTGCTCTCCCATTTCATTCAAAAAACTCTCAATTTCAGGCGATAGGTTTGATTGTTCTGAGCTGGTTGCATTCCCATTCGGATCATGGCTGCGATCGTAATAAGCCTCAAGTTGTTTGATTAACAATTGGATTTCCGGGTTTTCAGCCACCGCCTTGTCAATTTCTTTGTATTGACCTTCGCCTAGAGAGTTTTCAGCTAGTGAATTATCGATATTGTGTATTGCACATATACATTCGAGAAGACGTGATACGCCCATTTGGTCGGCTTCTAATTTGGCATATTGTGGCATGTGAACCATCAAGCTAGTCACATTACAGTTTTGCGCAGCTATTTGCTCGCCGACAAGATTTACAATGCTAGTAGGACCAGTGTACTTACTTGATCTAGAGGTTATTAATTCCCCTGCCAAGATATATTGTTCGTCAGTTAAACTGCCGGTAACAATGAGTTTTCTTGAGTGAGGCACGGAATCATACATCCCACCGATCCGACAATATTCTTTTACTTTAAAATGAGTGAGCAATTCAGAAATTGATGATGCATAATCCTCTCCAGCCATATGAGGTTCTCGTATATGCAAAAACAGCATAGATCGATCATTTTCATAATCATGTGCGTGTCGAATTACTGTGTTGGGAACTGAAAGTATTCTCTCATTTCCCGACATGACCAGCCGAGGTCTGTATCTAGTGAAATCAAAATACATTCCCGGTGTAGATAGACTGGTTAATTCTTTGGCGTCAAAATGGCTTTCAAGCTTATTTAGTGCTAAGCTACCCACTCTTCCCACATCAATCCAAGGCTTTAACATTGCAAAAGCTACAGTGTTTTTAAGTTCTGGAACCGGTTCAGATATTTCGAATTGTCCGATTTGCATATGAATATACTTGCAGACTGTGTAAAAATTCGCAACATAGATTTCTTACTAGCTCGGTCAACTCAGTCTTGGTTACATTTATGAGGAGTATTTAAATGGTAAAAAGTGCAGAAGGATCTTTAATATTTCTCAATCTGACACGCGTAACAGAGGAAAGGACTAATTTGAGGCCTGTCTTATTGACTGTGCTTATGTTTTCATAGGACGTCGTGTAAGAGGAGTACCTAGAGCATAATAATGCTCCAAACAGCAAAATAGTTGCAGATATATACACCCAAGTTAAAAGTGCCAATATTGCTCCTACGGGTCCATAAACAGCATTATGGATTGGAAAAGTTTGTACCCACCAAACAAATACAGCATTTTCTATCCAAAAAGCTATAGCTACTCCAAGCGCAGTCGGCCAGACATTTTGAATTCGAATCTGTGTATTTGGAATGAAGTAGTAAATAAGCGTGAAAATAATAAATGAAATGATAGGGGATACAAGGTTGGTAGCAAGGTCCCATAAGATGCCATTTTGTAAAAATGAATTTGGTGCAATGAGGCTAGTGAATTCCTTCATTAGGCTGAATACAGGAGTTATAAAAAGCAGCACTACTACTAGGGTGCCTCCGCCGATAACAAGAGAAAGATCCATAAATCGTTCTCTTAAGAATGGTCTCGTTTTTCTGATACCCCATGCATTATTTATGCCTTTACGTATTGCTCCAAATGCTGCTGTACTAGCCCAAATCACACCTAATATGCCAAAAACACCGGTAATTGCCCTAGCGTTGACGACATCACCCAAGGTGTTTTCAATAAATTCTTTGGAAATAGGTACAACGTCTGCAATTTGTTGAACTAAGTCAGACTGCTCAGCCTCAGGACCAAGTGCAAATCCAAGTATGGATACAACGCCCAAAAATAATGGGAAAAGGCTAAACATTGTATAAAAAGCGATAGCCCCTGCTACATAAGGGCAGTTTTTATACATAAAATCATTTACTGCATCAGCGCAGAAAAGTACAAATCGTGAAAAATATAAAGTCATCTTAAGTAAATGGCGTGGATTTTTATGCCGAACATTAGCTTTAATGTGTTTAAAAACTTATTATATCGCAAATCTCATTAAGAATCTGATTATTTTCAAGTTTTTCGAATGGTTGAAGCGATGTATTGACCCTTGGTGCTATAGTGTTATCGAACCTTTCGAGATGCTTTGACCATACAAAATATAATTTTAAAAAGGGAGCATGATCGATGATTAAATCAGTCTCTTATGACCAACTGAACCCCGTTTCATTTTTAGACAGAAGTTCTTCTGTTTATCCGGACAAAGAAGCTGTCATATATAAACAACACCGGTATACATATTCTGAATTCGGAGATCGGGTGAATCAATTGGCAAATGCCTTAAGTCGAAGTGGAGTGAGCGCCGGAGATAGAGTGGGTTTTCTTTGTCCAAATATTCCCGCCATGCTTGAAGGTCATTATGGCCCAATGAAGCTAGGAGCCATATTGGTTGCGATTAATATAAGACTTTCATCTCGAGAAATCTTATATATTTTGAACCATTCAAGGGTTAAAGTGCTTGTTCTAGATGCAGAATTTGCTGAAAAGATTTTAGATATAGTCGATAAACTTGAGACAGTTACGGAATTTGTCCAAGTTACAGACGACTTCCCAATAGACCTACAATTGTCTATTACAGATTATGAAACATACCTATCAAAAGAGTCACCTAATATTAGCAATGTGGATTTGACTTCAGAATTAGACACGATATCGATCAATTACACCTCGGGCACTACCGGATTACCTAAAGGTGTGGAATATCATGCAAGGGGAGCGTATTTAGCAGCAATAGGAGAGGCCTTAGAATGTAGTATGAATTGGAAAACTAGGTACTTATGGACCTTGCCCATGTTTCATTGTAATGGATGGTGTTTTACATGGGGAGTGACTGCTGTTGGTGGAACACATATATGTTTGAGAAAAGCGGACCCAAAAGCAATATTTGATTTAATTTCCAAAGAGTCCATTACACATATGTGTGGAGCCCCTACCGTGCTAACTAGTATGTACTCTTCAAAAGAATCAAAGAAAGCAAAAATTGTAGGATTGAATATAATGACTGCCGGCGCTCCCCCTGCACCACAGGTTATAAGAAGTATTGAAGGAATGGGAGCAACTTTGTACCACACATACGGTTTAACTGAAACATATGGACCACATACTATCTGTGCAATTCAAGATTTTTGGTCTAAGTTATCCACCTCCGAACAAAGCAAACTGAAATCAAGACAGGGCGTGCCTTATATTGTGGCTCAAACAGGACTTAAAGTCGTTGATAAAAAAATGCAGGATGTTCCACGCGACGGAGCTACAGTAGGCGAAGTCGTAATGAGAGGAAACAATGTTATGACTGGCTACCATGAAAACATAGAAGCTACGCAAAAGGCATTCGAGGGAGATTGGTTTCATTCAGGTGACCTCGCGGTTTGGCATGATGATGGGTATATAGAATTACAAGATAGAGCCAAAGATGTAATTATTTCGGGTGGAGAAAATATATCAAGCCAGCAGGTTGAAAAAGTAATTATGGAACATTCAGGCGTTTTAGAAGTGTCTGTTATAGGTGTGCCTGACGATAAATGGGGTGAAGTTCCAAAGGCTTTTGTGGTTACAAAAGAAGGAAAAAATATAGAAAGCGAAGAAATAATTCAATTTTGCAGGGAACGACTTGCTCATTTTAAAGCACCAAAGTATGTAGACTTTGGGCCATTGCCAAAAACAGCCACAGGGAAAATACAAAAGTATGTTTTACGAGATGCGGAATGGAAAGATAAACAGAAACGGATTAATTAATAAAAGTAATGGTTAAGTCAATATCACAAAAAGGGATCTTGTCTGAACGCGATACACCGGTGTTAGTGCTTAGTCTGATCCACTCGGAAAAAAGAAATACACTATCGTTAGAAAAACTTATAACTTTGAGTGCTGAAATAGAGAAGTTTGCCAGTGATCCTGCTTTAAGTGTTTTAGTGATTAGAGCTGAAGGGCCAGTTTTCAGTGCCGGGCACGATCTTTATGAAATTAAAAATGGAACTCGTGAAGATCACTTAAAACTATTTGAGCAATGCGCTAAGACTATGGAACAAATCCGCAAGACCCCAAAGCCTGTCATTGCTTCTGTGAATGGACTAGCAACTGCGGCTGGCTGTCAATTAGTTGCTACATGTGATATCGCTATTGCCTCTTCTGAATCCCAGTTCGCCACCCCCGGAGTAAATATAGGCTTATTTTGTACAATGCCCGGTGTGGCGCTATCAAGAGCAATACCTAAGAAAAAAGCGTTGGACATGATGTTAACGGGAGAGCCAATTGATGCCAAAGAAGCTAAATCTCTAGGATTAATTAGCAGAGTGGTTCAAAAAGATAAGCTAAAAGACGAGACATATTCATTGGCACACAAAATTGCGAATCTTAGCCCTGCAGTAATTTCTATGGGCAAGCAGGCTTTTTATAAACAGATCGAATTAAATATTGAGACAGCCTACGAATTTGCACAAGATGAGATGGTAAAACATTTGGAACATCCCGACGCAAAGGAAGGCATATCCGCATTTCTAACGAAACGTCCACCTAATTGGACACAATAATTAAACAAGCTTAAAAATGGAATTATTTGAACAAATCTTTTATACGTTCAAATATAGATTTACCTCCGGCGACTCCTAGTAAATTCTTATTCCAAGCCTTCTCAGCAGATTTGGATCTTTTTAAATCACCAACCCGTTTTTTCATCAGGTTTAATATTTCTTTATCTTCCCCACCATCAAGCCAGAACCCATGTTGGTCAGTACAATAGTCAACAGGAAGATTGTATGCTCGGTAATTAAATGTCGCCATTTTGGCATTACATTTTACACAGTTTATATCGCTTTCCCTAATAGCATACATTCTTGTACCCTTCTTTAATTCTGTAACGAAAACGGTGTCTTCTAGCAAGTCTAATTCATGCTGATCAAGCCATTTCCCATCACATGAAGGGCATTGGTCTATTTCAATCCCGCGATCTATTTTCGTTTCAAGAGCAGTTTTATCTCTTGGACAATCCATTAGTACCTCGTATTTGGAATTTTTAAGCTCCAAGCTCGTTAATTATCTTATTTACCATCTTATCTTTATTTGATGGATCACAGGAGTCTGAGAAAAATTTTAAATCTGCCAAAGCCTGCGCACGATTCCCAATTTGGTAGTGTAACAAACCACGATCTCGGCGTTCTTCAATAGCTGTTGGGTTTATGGCAACTAACATATCCAAAACCTTAACTGTTTGTGACAAATCATTAAGTTTAAGGTGGGCGGCTTTTAAATTACGTAACATTCTAATTATAAATTCTCTATTTGTAACCGGATCCAAGAATTGTTTGTCCCAATTCCGTCTGTTAGCAGTTATTCGTTTAAATAAAGCGATCGCTTCTTGTTTAGAAATTATTGATCCGTTATGAAACGGGTCGATGAAATGATCATCTATGCCAAGATGACCGACTAAAAAATGCCCAGGCATACCTATTCCAACTAATGGAATACCAGCTCGGTTACCAACTTCAATGTATATTAATGCCAGTGTTATAGGAATCCCTGTACGGTTGTCGATAACATCATTTATATAACTGTTTTTTGGGTCATAATAATCTTGGTGGTTGCCTTTATAATGTAGCTCCTCATAGAGCCAGCCACTTATTAAATTCATGGAGTGTAATGGCGAATCATCTTTGCTTTGCTCCAGTCTGTTCATTAGCACAGAAGCCATTGAGTCCAACGCATCTAATTCTGATTCCCCTTCTAGTTCCGGATAATTGGACTGGGCTATTAAAATAGATGCCACTGCAAGATCAATTTGATCATCTGCTAGATGGCCTAAACGCTCAAAGTCTGATGTCCACTCCGGCTCTATCGTAACCATTTAGTTATTCATTCCTTATCATTTATACAGTCTAAAAACCCTTCTTTAAATGTTGGGAATACATATTCATTATTGAGGAGAGTCATTGCATATTTACTGGTTATTTTTCGCCCTAATACCGTTTCGGTTTGCAAGCTCACTGGCAAAGGGGCTCGAGTCAACTTTTCTATGTAGGAAAATGTTTCGTGGTTGGTAGAAGGCTTTGTATCCACGCCGTTCACAATATTTGTATTCACTCCAGGGTTAATTTTCCCAAACGATATTATAATTCTGCACAGATCCCTGACATGAATTCTCGATACCATTTTATTGCCAGCGCTTACGCGACTAAAATCACCTGCTATAAATCTACCAATTAATGATCGGTGGGGCCCATATATTCCGCCCGCCCGTATTATTCGACTATTATCGTACCTTTTCAGGATTTTATCCTCTAACTTTAGCCGTGACTCCCCTCTTTTTGTGTCAGGTTTGGCGAGATTATCTTCGTCAATGACGGGAACATCTATTTCGGTGCTGGAAGTAAAGTTTGAAGGGTATACAGAAGTTGACGAAATATGGATGTATATGACATCTTGCTTTGATGACATCAATCTATCTACAATGTTTCCATATGGCAGGGAGAATCGACCCGATTCCTCCTGTACAGGAGGGATAGTATCGAGAATTAAATCTGGCGTTTCTATTTCATGTGACGAAACTGAATCGATCGCAAAGAACCCTCGGTTCTTAACTAATGAAGGCTGACGAGTTAAGAATTTGATTGTGTTATCGTTACCAAAATTAGACGCCATATAGGTGCCAGTAAAGCTAGCTCCAAGACAAAGTATTTTCACAATTGATTTATCCTTGAAGAAATAATAATTTAATTAATCGAAACCATGTAAAATTTTACTATGGACATTTATCATAAGAAACTTTTTAAGTTGACATGATATCCACACGAAGTTAATCTGCTTGCCGTCAAGAGTTCATGGAGGACCCAATATTTATGACAGCTTACGATCGCTATAAATCACAACTAACTCAGGAATTGGAACAAATTAAAAAGTCAGGCTTATATAAAAGCGAAAAGGCTATTGTTAGTTCGCAGAGTTCAGATATATCAACTAATTTAGGCGAAATGATTAACTTTTGCGCTAATAATTATTTAGGCTTGGCGAATTCTCAGGAACTAATTGATAGCGCAAAAAACGCGGTGGATACTCACGGTTTTGGAGTGGCCTCGGTACGATTTATATGTGGCACCCAGGATATACATTTAGAGCTTGAAAATAAAATTAGTAAATTTATGGATACAGAAGCCACGATATTGTATACGTCTTGTTTTGATGCAAATACTGGTCTGTTTGAAACATTACTAGGGCCAGATGATGCAATCATATCGGACGAGTTGAATCACGCCTCAATAATTGATGGTATTAGATTGTGTAAAGCTACTAGAAAAGTGTATAAGCATGCAGATTTAGAGGACCTGGAATCTCGATTGAAAGAAACAGTTGATAGCAGATTCAAGATGATTGCTACGGATGGGGTTTTTTCTATGCAGGGAGACATCGCGCCTCTAGAAGGCATCTGTGATTTGGCTGAAAAGTATGATGCCTTGGTTATGGTTGATGATTCACATGCAACGGGGTTTTTCGGACCGAACGGACGAGGTACTGCAGATGAACTAGGTGTTCAAAACAGAATCGACATAACCACTAGTACATTAGGGAAAGCTTTAGGTGGTGCATCTGGTGGGTTTACTACAGGCAAAAAAGAAATTATAGAATTCCTTAGACAAAGATCCAGGCCTTATCTTTTTTCAAATTCCTTAGCACCTGCTGTAGTGATGGGGTCAATGAAAGCATTTGATTTAATAGACCAAAAGCCTGAATTAAGAGACAAATTACGAGAAAATACTACCTATTTTAGAAAAGAAATGACAAATTTGGGATTTGATATTATCCCAGGAAATCATCCTATTGTTCCAGTTATGATTGGGGACGAAATTAAGAATGTTGAGCTGGCAAAAGCTGTTAACGATGAGGGAATATTTTGTGTGGGATTTTCATTTCCTGTTGTTCCAAAGGGACAAGCGAGAATACGGCTGCAAATGTCAGCTGCACATAACAGAACGCAATTAGATAAGGCAATTGTCGCATTTCAAAAGGCAGGCAAAAATCTTAAGATAATTTAGTAGATTAGGAATAATATAAATGGAAAATTATAAGGACGAATTCGCTAATAAGGTAGCAATTGTCACTGGTGCTGGCCAAGGAATGGGGAAAGCAGTGGCCGAGCGACTCGCGCAAGGAGGGTCGAAAATTGTAGTTTTTGATATAAACTCAGATCAGGCTGAAGCTGCCATTAGCTCTTTAAATGAATATAGCAGTGAATCAATGGTAGTTACTGGAGATGTCACAAAAAAGGACGATGTTGAAAAAGCTGTCAAAGATACTGTGGATCGGTTCGGGCAAGTCGATATTCTCATCAATAACGCTGGCGTACTGAGGCCGACTGCTGTAATTGATATCGATGAAAAGGAATGGGATTGGGTGGTTGCAGTTAATTTAAAAGGAACATTTCTATTTTCACAGGCTGTATTAAAGATAATGCGAAAAAATAACTGGGGCAGAATAGTCAACTTTTCATCTACTGCTGGTAAAAATATATCTACTGTGGGTGGTGCTCATTATACATCTGCCAAGGCAGCGATATTGGGATTTACTCGGCATTTAGCAAAAGAGGAAGCAGGTCATGGAATCACTGTCAATTCTGTATGTCCCGGCTTAATTGATACAGAGATGGTTAGAAATACAATTGATCCTGTGAAAACACAAAAATATGCGGATTCGTTTCCCATAAGTCGTTTAGGAGAACCAGAAGAAGTAGCAGAGCTAGTCGCTTTTCTTTGCTCTAACCGCGCTGCTTACATTACTGGAGCGTCTTTGGATATTAATGGTGGAGATTTAATGATTTGATGTTTAAGCTTATTTCATCTTTGCTGGTTACAATTGCCATTTTGGCAATTGTAACTATTTTTGACGATATGGGCCGGATCGAATCCGAAACAAATCCATTAGATGCACTGGTAATAGACTTTTATCCGTTGCCAGAAGGCCAATTACCATTAAAAAAGATTATGAAACATCGCATTAAGGTCACTAATTCAGGCACATCGCTACTACACATAGAATTTAGGACAGAAGTAATAGCCCCATATCCCATGGTTATCGAGACTGTTACACCTGAGCCAAGTTTTCTTTGGCTTGAACCCGGACAAAGTGAATATATCTATACAAAAATGGATGAGAAATGGGGTGAGATTCCAGCATTTTTACCGTGGGAAACTAACGAGATAGGAAACCATGACAGAACCTATAGATGGACATTTTCTCATATAGATACAGGCTCGTCTAAAACATGGGATATCACCGTGCCCTACACAATAGTTGAGACCAAGCGTCATGTTATGGAGCAGCCAGGCGACAGATCAATCAGTAAAGACACCCCTCTTAGGGGAGATGGTGTTAGCGGGCCAATTACTTTTGGTGGCATAGTTGTTAATGAAATTGGCGAACCTCTTTCTGGAATGGAGGTTGTTTTGTCTAGCGGTAATTGGGACACTACAATTTCACAAACTGGCGATGACGGCAGGTTTAGCTTTCAGAATCTTCCAGATAGAGATGATTGGGTAATTTTTGCGCAAACTCCTTCCTTCGGACTTACTTCATTAATGAGTGATAGCGCATCTTATGAAGACACAAGGCGTGCCCGGGCATTGAGCTTCGCTAAAGAGTCAAGCCAGCAAATAACATTGACTCTAGTATCTCCAAAAGCCAAAGCTGACTATCGTCTTCTAAATTATAACGAACCAGACGTCGGTTATTGGAGAGGTGACGTGGATGATGCAGGGACTAAAATTTTGCTTATTAATGGAATGGAAAATTGGAGCTCAGATTACCCTCAACAAGAGACTAAATCCTTAGTATCACTATTTACTATGGATGGCGAGCTCGTTTGGTCTTACAAAATGGGCTGGGAAGGCTGGGGAGTATCATTATCAAACGACGGTAATTATGCAGCGTTTACAACTTCGAATTGTAGTGGCAAAGCCAATAGGCCGGTTCCCGATGGAGCATGCGGAAAATTTGGTGTTTTAGATGCTTCTGATGGAAGTGAAGTTTGGACAAAAGCAGCCGAAGAAGTCACTGAAACTACACATCCTAAGTTGGGAAGTAAGGAAGTTCAGATATCAAATACAAACAAGTATCTGGCTGTTGGTGCAACCGAAGGAACATTCTTGCTTTATGACTTAATAACTGGAGAGTTGATTTGGAGTGTTTTTATCAGGGGCCAGGTAAGAGGAATATTATTTGATGAGTCAGATAAATATATTTATGCTGGCTCTGGTGATGGATATACATATAAATTGTCAGCTTCTGATGGTTCGGTAATTTGGAAAACTTATAATGGTAGCTGGCCATATCTAGGTGCTTTTAAGTTTTCCAAACAAGGAGATCTTCTTGGCGTTGGTGGCAAATACGGTGATCTAGCAATTATTGACACCGAAACCGGCGAACTTGTTTTGTTCAAAGACATGGATGATATAGTTAGCTGGCTAGACTTTTCACCTGACGGTAAACATTTAGTTGCTGGTGGTGGAGGTCAGTACGCTCTAACCCTTTTTGACATTTACACTGGTGAGAAAATTTGGCATGTTCCGTTTTTTTCCCATTCAGGCATGTTTACCAAAGACGGTAAATATATTTTGGCAGGGGAAACCTTATTAGATTTATCTGGAAGGGAGATCGGGAATTTTGCGCTATCGACAACCGGTTGCAGGCCTGGATGTGATGGATTATTCACTTATATATCTGATGACATGACGCGAGTTATAGTCACGCGTAGAGACATGGATCCTGGAGGAATCGGAATATATTTTTGGGAAGGGCAGTTAACCTCATATAATCCTGGAATAGTGGAATCCGCAGACGGGTCAATGGGATTTGATTTGGACAACCCAAAACCAAAATTAGGTGATCCTGAATTAGGCGATCCTGATTTTGATGGTCTTGACAGGAAATTAGGTGATCCTGAATTAGGCGATCCTGATTTTGATGGGCCAAAATTGGATATGGTTGAAGGAGAAATGTCTAATCAGAATAATGAACGTTCCCCTTTTGGCACAAACGATCCAAAGATTTTAGAATGCTTAGAAATAACTCTAGGATTAGAGCGGTTTAAAGATCTTGCTATTGGGGGCGGAGCTCCTCCGAATCAGAGAGAAAGAGAAGCAATGGGATTTTGTTATCAACCTTTGGAAGGTATGCCAACTCCAGAGCCTAGGCTTAAACCAGGGGCAACACCAATTGCGACTATAGGGCCAAAGCTTGAGCCTACAGTAGCACCTACAGCAACATCCATGCCAGCACCAACGCCTGCAGATACAGCTGCATCTCCTAATCCAACAGCAGTTTCATCCGAGCCGTCATCTGACGAATTAAGTGGCGGAGGATGCATGGCTCCCACTAATGGAGCTGGGCAAGTTAATGCAGCATGGATTTTATTGGGTCTGGTCATGCCGGGGTTAGCAGTGCATAGTCGACTTCGTAAAAACAAGAAAATTGACGGCACTAAATTCACTGACAAGCCAATAAATAATAATGGAGATAAATTGAATTAATGACTGGTAAACTGGAATACGCTTTTACTGTGCGAACAATTGAATTAGAAAAAGGGTTGGCTAATTCGGCTGAGAGTGAGATTACTTTAAAGCTAGGTTCAGAACTTGCGCAATTAGCTGAGACGCTAAGTAATGGTTTAGAGGATATGCACGGAGGTAATTGGAAAGTTGTGTCTCATGACACCCTAAAACTGGATGACAAACTTGTTATATCAGTTTTAGTCAGTAGGCCTGCTAGTTCCGAAAAGGCCTAGTTGAGCTTGAATCGCCCTAATTGGTACAAAGAACATCCAGCGGCGTGTACTTGTTTGTCTTGTGCAGAAAAGAAACTTATCAAAAATCAACACGGTAAAGTGGGCCGTAATGAAAAATGCCCTTGCGGAAGCGACAAAAAGTATAAGAAATGCCATGGAAATTAATGGAATCACCGTTCAGCAAAAATTAAATTCACTAAAATGAGTAATTAAGAGGTAGTTATGGATGGCTTAACAATCACCATCATTCTATTGTTACTGGTTTTTATAGTTTTATGGTTTCTTATACCGTTTTTGGTTAATAGGATATTAGCCAAAGTTTTCAGTAAACTGGAACGTGAAGAGTAAGCCTGTCAGATTATGTAAAGAATTGAACGGATATAGGCTTGCTTAAACAGTCAGACAAGAATCGGGTTATTTTCTTCGACGGATATTGCAATTTATGTAGTTTCTCGATTGATTTCATATCAGCAAAAAATACAGAAAGTTCATTCACTTTTGTGCCTTTAAAGAGCAAATTGGCTTTGGGCCTACTTACTCAGAATGGATATTCTGTTGAAAAGATAAAAACCTTGGAAAACGTAGTCTACCTCCGACGAGGCCAGTTAATGGTCAAATCCGACGCAATTTTGGCTATATTATTTGATCTAGGTGGTATCTACAGGCTCAGTTATGTTTTATATTTGCTCCCAACCTTTATCAGAAACGAAATATATAATTTCATTGCTAAAAAGAGATATCAATGGTTTGGTAAAAGACAAACTTGTAAATTACCCGTATCTGATCAATCACAAGAGGAATAATAACAATGAGTTGTGGTATTTTGATGAAAACACTATTAGATGACTGGGAGGTCAAAACATGTCAAAAGCAGAAAAAATCGGCTCGATTAAGGCGGTTGCAACAGCAAGAGCTTTAACAGCAAATGGAACCAATCCTGTATTTGAAGTGACAGCAACAACTGGACAAGGGACTTTGGTGGGAGCACAAATAGTAGAAATGATGGCTACTTATGAAGCTGAAATGGGGCCTGACGGAATACTTCTCGGAGAATGCCCAAACTCTGGTATCGTTATTGCTGCTGATGGAGTCGCAACTTTTAGAGCTACCGGCACCGGCACTTTTACAGAAGATGGAGGCTCTACTTTCAAAGGGGTATGTTATTTTCAAACGTCAGCCCCATCACTTTCGAAGTTGAATGGAGCGGCAGTTATTTATGATTGGGACGTGGATGCTGAAGGTAACGCCGCGTGGGAGCTTTGGGAGTGGAAGTAAGCATAGCTCATAGAAAGTTGAATATTTAATTAAAATCCTAACAAAGGTGTACAACATATGCGTATGCGGAGTAAAACTGCCATCATTACTGGTGCCGCCACAGGCCTTAAGGGGGAAATCAGAGGAATAGGTGGCGCAACAGCCTGGGCCTTCGTACGCGAGGGAGCAACCGTATATTTGGCCGACATCAACGATGAGTTGGGTGAGCGGACTGCTGCACAGATTCGTGAGACTGGGGGATCGGCACACTATGTCCATCTCGATGTGACCGACGAGGCTTTGTGGCAAAACACAATTGACTCTATAGTAAAAGCTGAAGGAGCTTTAGATGTGCTGGTAAACAACGCTGGCACTGGCCGTGATTACGACGGCGACTACACCGACCCCGATGGCCCTCAGAATGCTGAGGAGGCTTTGAAAGTTGAGTTCACTACGGTTGAAGGGCTGGATCGCCAACTGGGAGTACATGTCCGAGGAGCGATGCTGGGCATGAAATACGCCATCCCCGAGATGCGAAAGCGCGGTGGAGGGTCGATCATAAACGTCTCGTCGATTCATGGAATTGTCGGGGTCGATACGATCACGTCATACTCGACGGCGAAGGCAGGAATGCGGCATATGTCAAAGACGGTGGCTATCCAATATGCAAGTGAGAATATCAGGGTGAATTCCGTGCATCCTGGCTATACCAAGACACCAGCGGCTTTACCACTTTTCACCGATCCCGAGCTGTATGCAGACCGCACCTCGCAGATTCCAATGGGCCGGTATGCCGAGTCCGAGGAGATCGCGAATAGCATCCTGTTTTTGGCTTCGGACGAGTCGTCTTACATTACTGGTGCAGAGCTGGTTATTGATGGGGGGCACAACGCCCAATGAACGAACGACTCGCTGGAAAAGTGGTGTTAATCACCGGTGGCGCAAACGGCCTGGATGGACAGTTGATGGGTTTCGGGGGAGCATTCGCTCGCACTGCTGCGAGAGAAGGAGCCTCGGTCGTTATAACCGATGTCGACGAAAAAAATGGCCAACTGACAGCGTCACAGATTGAAGACAGTGGATCGAAAGCCCTGTTTGCTCGTCTAGACGTTACCAAATCTGCTGAATGGCAGGCGGCAATCTTGGTAGCACAGGATGCCTATGGGCGTTTGGATGTGCTGGTGAACAACGCTGGGATTCTAGCCGCGTTCGATGTGGAGCATACTTCGGAAGAGGATTGGGAGCGAGTGCTAGCAGTGCACGCGACGGGAGCTTTTTTGGGCACGAAGTACGTTGCGCCGGTCATGCGGCAAACTGGTGGCGGGTCAATAGTGAACATCTCCTCGATTGCTGCGATGGTGGGCAACCCCAGCAGCACGGCGTACGCGACGGCAAAAGGCGCGATTCGCTCGTTTACCAAGTCGGCTGCTATCCAGCTTGCCGGGGATGGCATACGAGTGAACTCTCTCCACCCCGGGTTCGCCGACACACCGTTCACAGTCGATTCGCTCGGAGATCCGGCTGTTCTGAAACGCAGGCTAAGTGGAATACCAATGGGCCGCCTAGCGACGGCACAAGAGGTGGCCAATGCCATCCTCTTTTTGGCTTCGGACGAGTCCTCTTACGTCACCGGTGCAGAGCTGGTCGTAGATGGGGGGTGTTTGGCCCAGTGATTCAGATGCCGCCAATGAGTCGCCAACAACTCCGCTCACGTCTAGACACACTTCCCAGGGTGAGGATTGCAACGATACCTACACCTCTACAAGAGGCTGAAAATCTGTCGCGGGAACTGGGGGTGCGAATCCTTATCAAACGAGATGATCTGACCGGTCTCGTATTAGGAGGCAATAAGGTCAGGCACATGGATTTCTGCATGGCGGATGCAATTGAAAAAGGGGCCGATGTTTCCATACATGTTTACGGTTTGACCAATAACTCCCGCATTATTGGGGCTGCATCTAAGAAAGTTGGCATGGACTACATTTGTATCGCGACTGGTAGCTACGGATCTATTGACCTTAAAGGCAGGCCGTTTCAGGGTAATTTGCTGATTCAAGATCTTTTAGGAGCCGACATTCGTTTGCTTGATACTACTGACAAGGACGAGATTTCAGGCTATGTAGAGGGCATCGAGAATCAGCTAAGAAACGAAGGTCTAACACCTTACAACCATGTCAAAGAGCACATGTCCCGTTCTTCGGCCGTGATTTCTTATATTGACGCCACTCTTGAGATAGCTAGCCAATTGGATACGATAAACGTCGATCAGGTGAAGATCTATATCGCCAGTGGCGGAGGCCTGGGTGGCCTGCAAATTGGCGCGGCAGCATTAGGATTGCCTTGGGAGATACTTGGCGTTCTTATTGGCACTCCGGAAGAATCGTTTGCCGATGTAGTGGGCTGGTCAAACAACGCCCTGAAACACATGGGATTTGACCAACGCATGGCTTGGGAAGATGTGGTGCAGACAGCCGATTACATCGGCCCTGGATATGGCCGTATAAGCCCTGCCTGTACAGAAGCGATACAAATGGCGGCCGAATTAGAGGGGCTACTTCTCGACCCCGTCCATACGGGTAAGGTGATGGCCGGCATTATTGATCACGCTCGGTCCGGCGTCATTCGTCAGGGTCAGACAGTATTGTTTATCCATACAGGCGGGCTGCCTGACCTGTTCTACTTCGCCGAGGAGCTACAAAGGTCCTAGATCGGTTTCGGTTGCGTGGGCGTTGAGAGTTTACATACTGCCTGATTGGTCAATAACTCTAATCGATCATCTCGGATGAGGCGAGAATTCCGTCAGCTCCTATGCCGCCGAAAGTGACGATCCGACCATTTGACAGGAGCAAAGTGAAGTGGCGATAACGACCGATATTAAGGGAGCTGCTGGTGCTCCACGTGCCGGCAACTGGATCGTAGATTTCGCTCCCTGCAATATTGCCTAGTCCTCCGGTTACAAACACTCTTCCGTCTTGCAGAAGGGTGGCTTGATGCTCAGCTCTTGCAATCTCTGTCTCACCTGCGCTGGACCACGCATCGGCAACTGGATCATATAGTGCTGCGGTCATCTTCTTACCCCTGCCTCCTATGACCAGAACCCGGCCGTCCTCCAATAACGTAGCTGTGTGGAAGGACCTAGAAACCGTCATTGGTGCCGCCTCAACCCAAGTGTCGGCGCTGGCGTCATAAATTTCCACAGTCTTGGAATAAGGACCGTCTTCCTTGCCGCCACCAGTCACTAGAACCCTGCCGTCTGACAGCAAAGTAACGGTGTGATTGATCCGTTTTTCAGACATTGGTGCCGCCTCAATCCAGGTGTCACTGCCGGCGTCATAAATCTCGCTTTTCTCAAGAGTACCGATCATTTTGCCGTCCATTTTGCCTCCGACTACCATTACCCTGCCATCCGGCAGCCTGACAGCTCCCATACCATCACGGGTTCGAGCCATGGGCGAAACGGTCGTCCATGTACCTTGCGTTGGATCCCATATCTCTGCAGTGTCAGTCGTAAATTTAGTTGGCAACAGTCCGCCCGCCACCAACACGCGACCATCCTCTAACTCCACCATGGCAGGAGAGCGGCGACCCTCCGCCATCGAACCAGTTGAGGCCCACTCGAGGGTCTCGGGGTCGAGGAGCTCTGCTGTCTCGTGCATGGTGGCAATCAAAGTGCCAATACCCAAGCCACGTCCCCCCACGGCTAGCACCCTACCGTCGATGAGCAAGAGGGCAGAATACCGCTCCCTCTTCGCCATCATGTCTGAAGAGGTGACGAATTCGCCTAGATCCATAGACACCTCAACAGCATCCTCAATGGGAGCCTCATCCTGAGCGGAAACGGAAGAATCTCCTCTTGGTTGCGCAGCATCAGAATCGGAGCTTGCGCTTTCAGAAGAGCAAGCTATCGCAAGTATTGTGATTAATAATCCTATTAGTATTGTCTTAAACATATGAATACTCTCTTTAATAATTACTAAATTCGTCAACTATTTACTGTTTTGTATTGGATTTCGCCTTATGTTACCATGCGCGCGTAATTGAAGTTGTTTTACGTAATTTTTGGTTAAAACTCAGTATTCTAAATAAGAAATGGCTGACCCGATTTACCAGAGAGTTCACATTCTGGCTTCGGCGACAGCCACATAACTAATTCTACACCACATTTGCACCACTTTTTAACAAAGTTGGGCAGTAAAATTAAGCTTATCCCCGATTGAACCTTGAGTATATAAAGCGACTTGGCTGATTCCGCTTCACGATGTTATAGTCTTTGAAGACTAATATTAGGAAATATGTTATGAATGCCAAACAGATTAGAGACTTATACCCTATAACCAAAGACAGAGCGTACCTTTTCAGTGGCGGCCTGGCTCCAGTGTCAGTTCGCCATGAAAAAGCTATGAAGAAACATATGGATTGGCTTTCAGAAGACCCAGATGACATGTACGTTAATGGCTTAGACGCTGACGGCTCTGACTGCCGTCGCATGTTCGCACAACTAACAGGATGCGATGAAGACGAAGTAGCTATTGTTGAAAGCACATCTTCTGGATGTAATATAGCTTTTGATTTGATCGACCCTGTTGCAGGAGGCAACGTTGTTTTTGATGACTTCTCGTACCCTTCTAGCGTTTTCCCATGGCATTTACCTCCTCATGAGGGCTTAACAAAAAGATTTGTACATGCGAGAGAGGATGGAATCATTCATTTGGAGGACTTCGAACAGAGCATAGATGAAAACACTGTGGCTGTATGTATATCACACGTTACTCCAATTGAAGGATTTAAACAGGACATCAAGAAGGTTGCAGAAATAGCTCATGCAAAAGGAGCATTAGTAATTGTAGATGGAGCCCAATCTGCTGGGGCAATGGAGATAGACCTACATGATACTGGGGTGGATTTTTTCTCTACAACTGCTATGAAATGGTTGCTTGGGGCGGCGGGAGTAGCATTTTTGTATGTTGCTAAACGCCACCATAGTAAAAAACCTACGAGAGCTGGATATGCAAGTACCCACAGCTTCGACATACACGACTTCAGGCTGAAAGATAACGCGCAAAGATTCGAATTAGGCATGCCGAATTTACTGGGACTCGCTTTCACTAAACCAGGCTTAGAAATCCTTGTAGAAACTGATATGAGTGTAGTTGAGCAACATAACTTAGAGTTGAGCGGGTATGCAATTGCCGGCATGAAGGAATTAGGTATCGACGTGACTACCCACGATGATCCAAATTATAGATTAGGAGTGATTTCAGCACGGCATGAAGCAGCAGCAGAGCTTTGGAATCATTTACATAATAATAAGGTTGATACCTATTATCATGGCGAAACATTTAGAGTAGACCCACATATTTTCAACAACCGAGATGATATAGATATGCTCCTAAAAGGTATAGATAGTTTCATTCAGTAATACTAATAATACGAATATGTCTGGTTTCTCTTACCCAATTATCGGTATTACTAAATTTTTCAAACAAAAACCATTTTTACTGGTTCTTTTACCTGCAGTCGTACTGCATTTAGTTTTATCGTGTCTGTCGGTTGAATATTTAATTTCTGAGCTATTCATAGTGGACGATGCTTTTTACTCAATGAAGATAGCTCGGAATATTGCAGCAGGCTTGGGCACTACTTTTGACGGAATTCATCCGACTAACGGATTTCAGCCGCTATGGGTCTGGTTGTTGGTGCCTGTGTATTGGGTTGAGCCAGACAATTTATATGGGCCAGTAAAAACTAGTGTCATAATTCTGTCGGTATTTAACTTAGCAGCGGGATATCTTTTATATAGGTTTGTATTATCACTTACTAAATTGCATGCTGCTGCCTTAGTTTCAGCTGCTGTGTGGCTTATAAATCCATACTTCGTTAAAAGGGTAATAAATGGGCTAGAATCACCGATCGCAATTTTATTTCTCCTAGCCGTTTTGTTTATGTGGGTAGTGTCGATGGATTTTGGCAGGACTAGGCAAGTCAACTTGAAATGGACCATTTTTGGAATACTAATAGGTCTAGCAATGCTTTCACGAGTAGACTTGATATTCTTAGTTGGAACGTGTTTCATTGTTGGGCTTGTACTACAGCGAATACCATTGGAATATTTACGCGGATGGCTGATTGCTGGGGTGGTTGCTGGCATTGTACTTATTCCTTGGCTTGTGTTTAGTTTTGATGGTTTCGGTACTCCAATTCCGACAAGCGGCGATGCAGTAAGAAACTGGATAAGCTTTAGGTCTGGAGGAGACGGCTCTGAGATTTTATTTTTTAGCGAGGAAGCCGTAAGCAGATCCATCTTATCTGTGACGATGCTAACATCAATCTGGGCTCAAACAGGACTTTCTCTATCACTCGGAGCAATTTTACTTTTAGTAATATTCGCATTATTAATTGTTTTCTTTGCTTCTGTAAGGCCCTTTAGGTCGGCAGTTTTAGCTTTGTATAAAGATAATCCGGGCTTGCACTTAATAGCATTCATCTTTTCATTAATTATCTTTTTGTTTTACACATTTTATTTGCCGGCACATTGGTATTTTGAGAGATACTTCTTGGCAATCTATATCATTTATTCTCTATATATAGGCCTGTCGTACAGGTTGTTTTGGCTCCAATTGGCTAAATTCACAGGTAAAAAACTTAATCGTCGCATAATGTTATTGACCACAATTCCATTACTGTTATTTGCTGTTTATATACCTGCTTGGATGCCTGGACACGAAGAAGATGGTTTTTATCGAGCGGGCATTTGGATAAACGAGAATTTACCTCAGGACGCTATAATAGGATCGTACCTGGCAGGCACTGTGGGGTATTTTTCTGAGAGAAAATTGATTGATTTAGATGGCAAAGTAAATCGTAATGCAGCAGAAGCCTTAATAGAAGCCAAGATTGGTAAGTACATTCGGGAAAATGGAATCAACTTTGTAAGTGACTGGCCATCCTATATAACAGCTCTCGAATCAAGAGGCGGGCTGAAAATAGATCAGGACCTTGAGCCTCCGATTTATAAAGATTCAAGTCATCATGATTATTCTATTTATCAATTAAAAATAATTGATAAATAAGTCCAATTGATCGGATTTCGTAATACTAAACTGCAAAGATAGAGCCAAAACACTAAAATATAGATATGACGCAAGTTATGACGGTTACAGGGCCTATTGAAGCTAGCAATCTGGGATTTACCTTGATGCATGAGCACCTTCTTCTTGATTTATTAAAAGATAGTTGGTCTGTGAATAATCTTTTATATGAGCCGGAGTTAGCATACATGGAGGTCATGAGGTACAAAAATGCTGGCGGCGTGACCTTAGTAGATCAGACTAATCGTGGCTTGGGGCAAGACCCGGTTGCAGTGAAAAAATTAGCCGAAAGAACTGGCCTGAACATAATACTTGGCTGTGGCTGGTATCGAGAACCTTACTATGAACAGTATTTAAATCATTGGTATGTAGATCAGATAGCCGATCAAATGATTTCTGATATTAATGAAGGTATCGATGATTCGGGCGTAAAAGCAGGAATAATTGGGGAATTAGGAGCTCACGAAAAATGGGTGTCTCCAATAGAAGAAAGAGTTTTGAGGGCAGGAGCTCGAGCCCATCATAGTACTGGCCTAACAATTGCTACTCACGGAACCAATAGCCCGGTAGCCTTAGATCAACTTGATATTTTGAAAGAAGAAAAAGTTGACTTAAATCGCGTTGTGGTTGGGCATTGCGGTAGCTGGCCATATCCTGAATTCCATGATGAGGTAATAAAAAGAGGTGCATGGCTTTCATTCGATAACTTGTCCGATACTAATCCTTATGAACTTAAGAAATGTTTAACATTAATTAAACATATAGTAGAAGCTGGAAATTTAGATCGAATTTTATTGTCGCACGATGTTTGCTATCGAACTCACTATGAATCTTACGGCGGCTGTGGGTATGACTTTATCTCAACTAGGCTATTGACTCATTTGAAGAGTATTGGATTCAGTGATGAAATGTTTCATCAGGTTATGATTGATAATCCAAGAAGAGCTCTTACAGGAGACTTGTCTTGATTACTATCGATACGGTAACAGGTCCCATTTCCACAAATGAACTTGGCATTACACTGCCCCATGAACATGTCTTTATAAATCACAAAAGAGACAATTGGATGGGTTCGAACATTTTGGATGATCCTGTTTTGGCAGAAAATGAATTAACAAAGTTTAAGGACTTGGGCGGCAAAACTTTAGTGGATCAAACATCACGAGGAGTTAACAGAAATATCAATGCTTTGAAAAAGCTGTCCGAGCAAACAGGAATTAATATCATAACCGGAACAGGGTGGTTCAAAGAGGCTTACTATGAATTGGATTTTTCGAAAACTAAGGTTGATCAATTAAGCGAGATAATGGTTAAAGACCTGACCGAAGGAATTGATGACACAGGCATTAAGGCGGGTATTATTGGAGAAATAAACGTTAATGCGAGGTGGGTAACCCCGTCCGAGGAAAGAATGCATAGAGCCGCGGCAAGGGCTCAGGTGAAAACAGGGAGGACTTTGGCCATTGCTGGTACCCATATTTCAACAGCAAATGATCAGCTGGACATATTAGAAGACGAAGGCGCAGACCTGCGAAAGGTCATCGTTAATCATATTAACGGCAGCTTAAATAATGAGTTTTATTCTCGAGTGGCTGCCCGAGGCTCGTTTGTTTGTTTGAATACGTTTCCCGTTAATTCAAAAGATCTAATGTCAAGACATGTATCTTTATGTATGAACATGGTAAAGAACGGCCTAATCGAACAAATTTTAATTTCAAATGGAGTCTCGGTTAAAAATCATTTGACCGCTTATGGAGGCGGAGGTTATGTGTATGCAATATCAACGCTACGCGATCAATTGATAGGTCAAGGGATGACTACAGATGATTGGAATACAATCATGCAGCTGAACCCAGCGAGGTGCTTCACCATTGAATAGTAATTTACAACAAGAGTCAGTTATGACAGTAAATGGGCCTATAGCCGCAGAACAAATCGGATTCACACTAATTCACGAACATGTTTTCTTGTCTATTTTGGCTGATTATCTTGATACTAATAGGGTTCTTGATGACCCCGATTCCGCTTATGTTGAATTGATGCATTATCGAAATTCTGGTGGGGTTACTTTGGTTGATCAAACAAATCGCGGTTTAGAACAGCAACCAAGCGCGGTACGTGAAATTGCAAAAAAAACAGGCCTTAATATCATATTGGGATGTGGATGGTACAGAGAACCGTTCTATGATCAGAGCTTATATCGTAGCAGAACAAACACTATAGCCGACGAGATGATTAAAGATCTAAATCAAGGGATAGATGATACTGGAGTACGAGCCGGGCTTATCGGAGAGTTGGGAGCGCATGAAACGTGGGTATCACCGGTGGAGGAACGGGTATTGAGAGCTGGTGCTAGGGCGCATCTTGAGACGGGTGTGACCATAGCAACTCATGGATTGTTTTCGCCTGTTGGGCTTAAACAATTAGATATTTTATCTGAAGAAGGCGTTAATCCGAATCGAGTTATTGTAGGCCATGCTCATGATTATCCTTATCATGAATACCATATCGAGATAGCTAAAAGGGGAGCATTCATATCATTTGACGGAATGCAGGATGAAAACCAGTTTCTATTAGAAAGAGACCTAAAGAATATTAAAAAAATTATTCAGGCTGGATTTATTCATAAATTGTTGCTTTCACACGACGTATGCGTTAATTCTCACTACGCAATGAATGGCGGATTTGGGTATAATTTTATTTCTAGCAGACTCTATCCATACTTAGATAAAATTGGTTTAAGCAAAGAGCAGTTTCATCAAATAATGGTGGAAAATCCTCGTAATGCTCTTACCGGAGTAAGTTGATTTGAATTTTATAAATATACTTCGCCTCACTTTAATATTCCAATGTGTTTGTCTTTTTGGGTTTATTGCAGGCTGCTCCGTCGAGACACGAAACTACATAGAGGCATCTGACTCGTTGGTAATGGACTTCACCATCGTTCCAGCGAAAACCCCATTACCTACACCAACTGCTACCCCTGACCCCGTTAAGGATGTTGAGGAAGAGCTTGGAATAAACCTAGAACCTGGATGGGAGTTGATGGGAGAACTAGAGTTTGGCAGATGGGGCCATACAGCGACTCTACTTCAGAATGATTCAATATTGATAATCGGAGGCCGGAAAAGACTTAGCTTTAGGAGGGCGTCAGTAGTTAACGGTGAGATTCTTCCATTGGGAAGTACCGAATGGGCAAAAACCAGTCGATTTAATTGGGAAAGAACTTTTCACACAGCCTCTTTACTGGCTGATGGCAGGGTTTTAGTGGCTGGAGGCACAGGACGCGAAGTTCTAAAAGATGGGGAAGAGGAGCCGCTTTTTAGAGGTAATAAAGATTTAAATAGTTCGGAGATGTATGATCCAAAAACTGATGAATGGGAAAATGGTCCTGATATGGCTTACAAAAAGCAGTTAGCCCAGGCAGTAACTCTTGAAGATGGCCGGGTGATGATTATAGGAGGCAGGTCTGGTGTTTCAACACTGAATTCTATTGAAGTTTATGACCCAGAAGCCAATAGCTGGTCAGAGTTGGAGCCAATGATCCAGGCTAGGATGTCTCATTCAGCCGTTAAGCTTATTGATAGTAGGATATTAGTTACAGGCGGAATGTCATCTGTAACCATGGGAGACACCTTATCCACAACTGAAATTTACGATCCGTCTGAAAATTCATGGAATACAGTCGCCGAACTTAAACGAGCTCGTTTGGGGCATAGATCAACACTGTTGCCAGATGGCAGAGTATTGGTTACTGGGGGCACAACAGTTGAAGAGGGGGAATTGCTTGGACCAGAGACTACTGCTGAAATTTATGATCCAATACTTAACGAGTGTAGTCTTATATCAACTAATCTGGTGCCTAGAAAAGACCATTCAGCTGTACTTGTTCCCGGGGGCAAAGTTATTTTGATCGGGGGTGGAGACCCGATAGGGGCTGGAGTACTACCAGTGGAATCTTATGATATCGCAAATAACCAGTGGTCAGTAATTAGTTATTTACCAGAAGGACGTAATTTACTAACAACGACACTTTTACGGGACGGATCGATTATGGTTGTTGGTGGAGGCACCGTAAAGGGATACATTGCCGAGTTTCCTGACCATACACTGAGATATGAAGGTTATTAATTAACAAATTTTCTTAGGCATATCTCTTGAGGAATATTCTTCTTCAATTACTGTTCCGTCTAGATTTATCTGGTACATTTTGACTTCAGGAGCGAGTATGTCTTCTAGAGAAATCAATATGTAATACGGGTCAGTCCAACCACTTTCGATAGCTAATCTTATATCTGTATCTGATGGATATGCCGCAGTATGAGTGTGTGAATGATAGAAGCCCAAGATGCTTAGATTAAGCTGATCGGCCTTTTTGTCTGCATCTAAAAATTCTTGCGGATCCATCTGGTATCTGTAAGGGCTTTGAGCGGTATTTGTAATTCTTACAATGGAGCTTGCAATGTCTCCTCCGCCATTTTCCGCCACAAGTTTCAGAGAATCATAGACAGTTTTTAAGTTTATAATCTGCTGTGAATCGATCTCTAATACTGTTTTTGTAAAACCCTCAATAATTTTTTTTATATCGTGTTGAGTAAGGTTTAAATCGTCGGTTAAATTAGAGTCAAACAAGATTGAACTGGCATCTACTGAGAATTGATTTGTATATATTGATTTAAATTGGTCTAATAATGTTTTGCCCAGAATAACGCCACAGGCCTCATTTGGGTTTTCTTCAATACAATGATCGGTCATATCTTTTATTGTTTGTTTATAAAATGAAAACATGGATAGTTCAGATACAGTGGTAATGGATTATTAGGTTACTATTTTAGGCTCACTAATGGGTTAACAAGCCCTCTTTAAAAGCCTTTGCAGCTGCTAGTATCATTGAGATTGTTGGATCTAGCTTGATTAGAGTGGTGTTTATTGATAAATGGAACTGCCTTGGATCCTCGGGGCCATTATATTCAAAAAAGGTTTTATAAAAGTCTACCCTCGCGGCATCTTTTTCATTAACAATTTTCTCTGCTAGAGTTTTATCAATATTTTCTCTCTGGGAAATCCTTTTAATTCGATCTTCTTTTGAAGAGTTTAATCCGATTTTCAGCACGCTTTTATCGTCTTTTAAGATGGCCGCAGCTCCTCTACCGACTATGACAGCATTATCGTTTTTAGCTATATCAACGATTACTGATGTTAGGCCATCAATGTAATCACTGTTTTCCATGTGAGAACCTTTAAGTATTGTGGCTTTCGGAAAGTCTACCTGTTCGTTTATGAGGAATGCAGCTGCTCCTGGCCCGAAATGAGGATCACCTCCCACACCGCTCATGGCTGATCGCTCTAGAATTCGCTGAGCTAAGGAAGATATATTCTCAAGAACGGAGTTATACTGATCCTCCTTCTCTTGCATCGCCTGGACTGTTGAACCTATTTGTTTAGCAGCTTCGGATAAAATCAAACGGTCAATATAGTCAAAACCCAGCTTTTCTGCCACTGCTTTACCGATATGTCGGCCGCCAGATCCAGTTAGTCCGCCTATTGTTATAATCGCCATTTTCTGGTTCTCCTAAATCATAGTTGTGCTCAAGGAGTGCTTCGACTTTTTATATTGAATTTATATAGTTGTCAAATTCATCACATTGCTTATATTTTACATAAACTATGTATAGGCAGCTCTTTTAGCTTGACCCGTCCATTTAAATCTACAAGCTCTATGATTACTCCCAACTCAACTACTATTCCACCTAGCTCTTCAATTAACTTGGAGGCAGCAGCAAGAGTGCCCCCTGTAGCTAACAGGTCGTCAATCAAAACGATTTTATCCGACTTGGATACAGAATCAACATGAATTTCCAGCGAATCAGTACCGTATTCTAAGTCATATGTAACACTTTTTGTTTTAAATGGCAGCTTGCCTTTTTTGCGAATAAGCAATAATGGTACTTCTAGCTCTTTGGCCAATGGCGCTGCAATTAAGAAGCCTCTTGATTCAACTCCGGCTATACCTTGGATATTTTTAGATTTATACCTGTCTACAAATGAATCAATAACTTCTTTGAATCCTGATGGGTTTTGTAAAACAGGGGTAATGTCCCTAAAGTTGATTCCAGGCTCTGGGAAGTCCTTAACCTCTCTGATTAATTGTTCAAATCTCATAGTTTTATTTAGTCAGTTACATTAGCCTCGGGTATGACATTATAATGGCTCTACTTTCAGTTAGGAGATTAAAATGATAGCTATATTTGTAACTTTTAATATCAAACCCGCAAATCTGGATCAATTTATGCAGGCCAGTTACGGCGATGCGGCAGGTTCTGTTGGCAATGAACCTGGCTGCTTCAGGTTTGATATTCTGAAGGACAAAGAAGTTGCCACTCGTGTTCACTTTTATGAAGTGTATAAAGATCAAGCGGCCGTGGATGCTCACATAAAATACCCGCATTACTTAAATTGGAGAGCTGAAGTGGAAGAATATTTTGACAACGAACCACAAATAACTTTCATGCAAACAGCCGAATTTCCGATGTACGCATCACACGATTTGTGGATGAAGCAGAAACATCATATGGTGAATAAAATTAAAAGCTAAAGCCTATTCCATTCTTGATCCACCCCAAGCAGCTGAGGTTCCAGCAGCAGTCGGCTCTACTATTACATCGATAACAGCAGGTTTTCCGGAGCTGAAAGCTCTTTCCAGCGCTGGTCTTATTTCATCAGGATCCTCTACTCTTTCACCGTAACATCCAAGAGCTTTGGCCATTTCATGGAAAGGAGTGAACCCAAGTTCACGCCCAGGCTTTCGTTGGTTTGGAGTTCGAGCTGTCCAGCCAGCATTATTCGATATGACAGTTACTACTGGCAAATTGAATCTTACTAATGTGTCTAATTCCATAGCATTCATACCCATTGAGCCGTCACCGTGTAATACGAGATTTTGTTTCTCAGGCTTAGCCAGTATAGATCCAATACCGTATGGTAGCCCTACTCCCATTGTTCCTGTCACGCCAGAATTAAGTCTGTGCCCTGGCACGTAAGTGTTTATAGACTGTCTTCCGAAATGTAATATTTCATTTCCGTCAACGGTAACAATCGCGTCTCTATCTAAAAACTCATTTATCTCGTTACAAAGCCGTAATGGATGTATTGGTACTTGATTCGAGTTAAGCACAGCTTCCATGTTTTTAGCTTTATTAGCCTGATATTCGGAGAGATCCTGAATCCAGTCAGACTCAAGCCTGCCGTTGAATTCTTGACTTTGTTTGCTAGCAGCATCACATAGTTGAGACAGTGCCATTTTTGCATCAGCAACAATGCCTAGATCACAATCACGGTTATGGCCTAGTTCAGATTCCTCGATATCGATTTGAATTAACTTAGCATCGTCGGCAAATCTACGACCGTATTGCATCATCCAGTTCAATCTCGTGCCAATAACTAGTACTAGGTCAGCCTCTCTCATAGCTTTACTGCGTGCTGCCGGGAAAGATACTGAATGATCTTCCGGTGCAAGACCCCTAGACATTGGGGCAGTGTAGAAAGGGATTTTAGTTATATCAATGAAACGTTGCAGCTCTTTTGAAGCATTGGAGAAAAACACGCCTCCACCAGCAAAAATTATAGGCTTTTTGGCTGAAGTAATTAAATTAATAGCGTCCTCGATTGCTTTCGGGTCTGCACTTGGACGTGATTTGACCGCAGGTCGAGGAGCTTTAACCACCTTGTCTTCGTCTACTTCTTCGTATAGAACGTCTGCTCCGCAATCAATATATACGGGGCCTGGGCGCCCTGAAGTGGCCTGTCTGAAAGCTGTTGAGATTATTTCTGGGTACCTTTCTGCAAGCGTGGGCTGATGAACGTATTTGCACAGTGGCTCAAATATCCCTACCTGATCAACCTCTTGGAAAGCCTCTCGGCCAATTTCATGTACTGGTCCTGCTCCACCCAAAATAATCATAGGAGCACAGTCTATAGAGGCTGTATATACTCCAGTTAGAAGGTTAAGTGTTCCTGGTCCAGATGCCGCGGTACATACACCAGGTTTTCCAGTTAGCCTAGCGTAGGCGTGAGCAGCAAAAGCTGCAGCTTGTTCATGGCGAAAATCAACGGTTTTAATACCTAAATCTTGACACGCCATTACAATGTCAAAATTTGGCCCTCCCATTAGATAAAAAAGAACTTCGACGCCCTCTTCCTTCAATGTCTTTGCTATTAAATAACTACCAGTTACATTACCCATTAGATGCTCCAAGTTTCAACAATTTGTCAAGACTATCATAATCTTAGCTAATACCTAAGGTTTTCCTAAAATTATTATTAAAATGAATAAGTTGTTAGAATGTGCGGAAAATCGATAAATTGAAAAAGGGATTGCGGGGTTTTTGCTGGGTCTGTGAAGTTAATTTGATTGGAGAAATTAAAATGATCGCTAGGAATCAAATACCTGTAGTAGTAATGAGTAGTTTAGCTTTATTAATTGTTTTTCTACTTGGATGTTCGAGTGACAGTCAGGCAGAAAAATCAACTGAAACCACATCATCGCAAGATGAGCAATCAGGCATAGGATCAGAAGAAGATCAAGCGAAGCCACTAGGGCCAGGCAAGTTTAGCGAAACTGGCAAATTGGCTTATGCTCGCGGCTGGCATGTAACTGTAAAATTAAATGATGGCAGAGTGCTTAGCATGGCGGGTAAGAGCAGAGGCGGCTCCTCTGCTTGGGAGCCTTCGGGTATAGCTGATTCTGAGTTTTATGATCCAGATACCGAGAAATGGTCCGAAGCTCCTTTAATGCGCGATATTAGAGAAGTGCCCAGTGGAAACTTGTTGAACGATGGCAGGGTGATCATTATTGGGGGAGCTGCGGTTAGGCAAAAACCGCAAACTACCGTTGAGATTTTTGACCCTAATTCTAATAGCTGGACGGTCGCAGCTGAGATGGCAACACCAAGATGGCGGCATAGGTCAGTCGTTTTAAATGATGGCAGGGTTTTAGTGGTTGCTGGCGAAAGAGAAGACACAATACTTGTGCCTGAGGCGGAGATTTATGACCCTGAGACAGATACCTGGTCTGATGCTGGATCATTGCAAGTTAAGCGAGCGATGCACACGTTGACATTATTAAATGACGGTCGGGCATTAGTAGTTGGAGGAGGAGGGCAGGATACAAAAACAAAAGTAGTAGAAATCTATGATCCAGAGCAAAATACATGGACTCTAGGTGCAGAAACCAACTTGTCTCATTCAGCCCACACAGCCACCCTGCTAAATGATGGAAGAGTATTAGTAACAGGAGGAAAGGGAAAAGTTACGAAAGGTGAAGTATATGACCCTGAAGCAGACACCTGGACCGATATTGGAGAAATGACCGAGTGGCGTGCTGAGCATGCAGCTGTTTTACTTGCTGATGGCAGAGTTTTGGTTACTGGAGGAATAGGTAAAGTCGATTCGACCGATATATTTGACCCCATAACCAATACTTTTAGCCCGGGTCCAAAAAGCTTGATAGCAAGATATGCGCATAGTATGACTTTATTAGATGATGGCAGAATATTGATAGTCGGCGGTAATTCAACAGATGTAGACAGTGGTGATAGAGCAATAACGACAGAAGTTGAAATTTGGACACCTTGAAAAGGTAAAACCTAATAAAAAATGATCGGATCATTTTAAAAAAACCATCATTAATTAGCTGGTTTTACAGTAATATGATTTTTATATGAGCTTGTATTAAAGCCGATCGTTGTTGACCCGGTGTAGGTCTGTTATACTGTGGCCCGTTTGGGGACTGTGTAAAAGGCTCATTAACTTACATTGATAGTATGTCAATTTACATATAATATTCTTCTACTCAGTTAAAGAACTAGATAATGAAATGAGGAGGCTGGCAATTGAACTCAATTGACTATATTAGACCCACTACCGTTGATGAGGCAGTAAGCCTATTAACAAAATACAAAGAGAAAGCCAGAGTGTTGGCTGGCGGCACAGACTTGATCGTTCAGATGAGAGGTGGCCGATACCAACTAGACGCCGTAATTGATGGCAAACACATAGAAGAGCTTAATCAGTTAACCTACAGCAAGCAAGATGGATTGGTTATAGGAGCTGCTGTTCCGTGCCACAAGATTTACGGGGATGAAAAGATAGCTAGCGCATACCCAGGCATAATGGATTCAGCAACCCTTATAGGTGGCATACAGATTCAAGGTAGAGCATCGCTAGGTGGAAACCTAATGAACGCTGCCCCCAGCGCTGACGCCATTCCCGCGTTAATTGCTCATAATGCAGTTGCAAATATAGTTAGTGCAAAAGGCACTCGAAGTGTGCCTGTAGAAGATATATGTAGCGGCCCTGGACGAACGACTTTAGCTACCGGCGAGATTCTAGTATCCATATCTGTCCCTGCTCCTTCGAAGGGTTTTGGGGCAAGATACATACGTTTTATACCAAGAAATGAAATGGATATTGCTGTTGCAGGCGCAGGAGTATCAGTTCAATTGAAAAACGGAAAAGTTGAAGCTGCTCGAGTCGCCTTGTCCTCTGTGGCTCCTACTCCTCTATTCGTTGAAAATGCAGGTAATGCGTTGGTTGGTAAAGAGCCAAGTGATGAGAATATACAGACTGCTGCTAACCTTGCTAAAGAAGCAGCAACACCAATTACCGATATGAGAGGAACTGTTGAATTTAGAAAACACCTCTGCGAGGTTCTAACTCGTAGAGCATTACATACCGCTGTTGAGCGTGCACGGGAGGAAAATTAAAATGCCAGCGACTAAAGTTCATGTAACAACAACTATAAATGGAGAGCCAGTTGAGTTTTTGGCAGAGCCAAGACAAAGCCTCCTCGAAGTACTAAGGGACGTAGTGCAGTTAACTGGATCCAAAGAAGGATGCAATGACGGGAACTGTGGGGCATGTACAGTTAATATGGATGGCAGAATTGTAGATAGCTGTCTTGTGTTAGGTGTGGAAGCAGAAGGAGCAGACATTCAGACTGTTGAAGGAATAGCAAGCGCAGATGGATTACATCCAATTCAGCAGGCGTTCTTAGAGAATGCAGCTTTACAATGTGGAATTTGCACCCCTGGGTTCCTGGTTTCTTCTAAGGCTCTCTTAGAAAAAGAACCTAACCCTTCTGAGGAACGAATAAGAATGTGGCTGGCAGGCAACCTCTGTAGATGTACGGGTTATGACAAAATCGTTAAAGCCGTTATCGCAGCCGCAAAGGAAATGGCGAGTTAACTTAATAAAATTATTTTGAGGATGAAATGACTACAACATACGAACCAAATAAAGTTTTATCTAACAAAGAGTTCAAGGTGGTGGGAACTAGACCAGTTAGGCCAGATGGCGCTGACAAAGTTACTGGCAGAGCTCAATATGGAGCAGATTTGCAGTTAACTGGACTGCTTTACGGAAAAACTCTACGGAGCCCACACGCTCACGCTAATATAAAATCTATTGATTTTAAGAAAGCCTTGGCGCTCGAAGGAGTTAAAGCTGTAGTTAGTGCAAAGGATTTCCCAAAAACTAAAGATACAGCCAATTACGGACTTGGTGATTCGCCTATGAATTATTTCAGGGGCAATATACTCTCGGATAAAAAGGTTTTATACAAAGGTCAAGCAATCGCAGCTGTGGCAGCTACAAGCGTGCATGTTGCTGAGGCTGCATTAAGCCTTATTGATGTTAAGTATGAAGTTCTTGATGCTGTTTTAACAGCTCCAGAGGGCATGGCGAAAGATGCTCCAATCTTACATGATGATCTGTTCACTAAGGAATTTGAGAAGCAGACGAAGGTAAATTCGAATGTGGCAGAGCATTTTCAACACAAGATGGGAGATTTGGACAAAGGTTTCGCAGCTGCTGATGTAATTGTAGAGAGAACTTTTGATACAGCCACTGTTCATCAAGGTTATATCGAGCCCCATAATGTTACAGCCCTGTGGAATGACGATGACCGTATACATGTATGGACTAGTACGCAGGGTGCGTTTACGGTGCGGGCAGCAGTTTCAGAAGCTTTGGCAGTTCCTGTTTCAAAGATAAAGGTGACTCCAATGGAGATTGGCGGCGGATTTGGAGGCAAAATAAATGTTTATGAAGATCCTGCAGCTGCGTTGCTTTCTAAAAAAGCAGGGCATAAGCCAGTAAAGATGGTCATGAGTCGAGCCGAGGTTTTTGAAGGTACAGGACCAACTCCAGGTTCACATATTTCTGTAAAAATTGGCGCAACAAATGATGGTAAAATCGTTGCAGCCCAGGCTGATCTGGCTATGGAAGCAGGAGCTTATCCAGGATCTCCTGTAGGGGCTGGTGCAATGTGTGTATTCACAGCTTACGATATAGATAACGTGACTATCGATGGTTACGACGTCGTAGTAAATAAACCAAAAACGGCAGCTTATAGAGCTCCAGGTGCGCCAAATGCTGCATTTGCAGCGGAACAGGTAATAGATGAAATCGCAGAAAAACTTAACATTGATCCCTTGGAATTGAGACTTCAGAATGCGGCCAAAGAGGGCACTCGACGTGCAGATGGCCCAATTCATCCAAGGATAGGGTGTGTAGAAGTATTAGAAGCAATGAAAGAACACCATCATTATCAATCTCCCCTTACTCCGTCCAAAAACGGCGGTAAGGTAGGAAGAGGTGTTGCTATAGGTTTCTGGTTTAATATAGGAATGCAATCTGCATGTAATATTTCCGTTAATAATGATGGCACGGTTAACCTTGTAGAAGGTTCAACTGACATAGGTGGCTCTAGAGCCTCTATCGCAATGCATGCTGCAGAAGTATTAGGAATTTCTTACGAAGATGTAAAGCCACAGGTCGCAGATACTGATTCCGTTGGATATACAGCTATCACAGGTGGCAGTAGAACAACATTTGCTACTGGGTGGGCGGCATATGAAGCAGCCAATGATGTTAAAGCTCAACTAATTGATCGAGCTGCAACTATATGGGGAGTAGACCCTGATTCTGTAGAGATGGAAGAAGGTGTTTTGCGCTCCAAAACCGATACGGAACTGAATATGAGCTTCAAGGATTTATCTGCTCAACTTAATGATACGGGTGGACCAATAGTTGGACGCGGAGCTGTTGACCCATCAGGACCTGGCGGTTCATTTTGTGGTCAGATAGTTGATGTGGAGGTTGATCCTGAGACAGGAAAGACAGATGTTTTGAGATTTACCGTTGTTCAGGACGCCGGCAAAGCTATCCACCCAAGTTATGTCGAAGGTCAAATGCAAGGTGGCAGCGTCCAGGGAATTGGATGGGCATTAAATGAGGAATACTATTACTCAGATGATGGAAGAATGAATAATCCTACATTCTTAGACTATCGAATGCCAACTAGTTTAGACCTCCCAATGATTGATACAGTCATAGTGGAAGTTGCAAATCCTGGACATCCATATGGTGTGCGAGGAGTTGGCGAAGCCAATATAGTTTCCCCGCAAGCAGCTGTAGCTAACGCTATAAAATCAGCTGTCGGAACCAGAATGGAAAAGATGCCTATGAACCCAGCTGCAATCATGGAACAGCTTTGGTCTTAATAATATAAACTGAAGGTGTACCTAAATGGCCAAAGTGTTTATACCGTCTTTAATGCAAGAATTGACTGATGGACAGACACAATTGGACATTCAAGGCTCAACTGTTAGGGAGATAATAAAGGAGCTAGATCAAAGCTATCCAGGCGTCAAAGACAGACTGATGGATGGTTTTAAGCTTAAAGGCAATATCAACGTTGCAGTTGACGGGGAAGTTAGCCCGATTGGGGTATTGGCTAAAGTCCAAGAAAATAGCGAGGTGCATTTTCTGCCTGCTTTAGGCGGAGGTTGAATGCCTACACAAAGCCGAAAAATAATTGCTTTGAAATATTAAGGAGATTACAAAGTGACGACAACATATGAACCAAATAAAGTTTTATCCAACGAAGAATTTAAAGTTGTAGGAACAAGGCCAATAAGGCCTGATGGAGCGGATAAAGTTACTGGTAGAGCTCAATATGGAGCAGATTATAACCCAGCAGACTTACTATATGCCAAGGTATTAAGGAGCCCTCATGCTCATGCCAGGATAAAGTCTATCAATGTATCGAAAGCCGAATCTTTAAAAGGGGTACTAGCAGTTGTCACAGGAGCAGATACTATTGCTCCCAAAAAAGGGGAAAGCGCTGATTTTGGACTTGGCCCTCAGCCAATGAAATATCTTAGAGACAATGCTATCGCTACTGACAAGGTTCTGTATCAAGGACATGCGGTGGCAGCTGTAGCAGCTCAAGATGTTCATACTGCCGAAGAGGCGGTTAATTTGATTGAAGTTGAATACGAAGTTCTTGAACCTGTTTTGACCGCTCCGGAAGCTATGGCAAAAACCGCGCCAATCCTGCATCCTGATTTGACTACGGATGAATTTGGCAATTCAAATGTAGCCGATCATTTTCAGCATAAGATGGGTGATATAGATAAAGGATTTGCTGAAGCAGATGTGATTGTAGAACGAGAGTTTGATACTGCAACTGTTCATCAAGGGTATATTGAGCCTTGCAACGTTACGGCTTTGTGGAACGATGATGATCGTATACATGTTTGGTTGAGTACTCAAGGTCCGTTTCAATATAGAGATGCACTCGCTTTAGCTTTAGATATACCACAGTCACGAGTTAAGGTTACTCCAATGGAAATAGGAGGAGGATTTGGTGGTAAATTCCCTTTATATCATGAACTTGCGGCCGTATTGCTTTCTAGGAAAACTCGCCGTCCAGTTAAGATTGTAATGACGCGAGCTGAGGTGTTTGGTGGCACTGGCCCAACATCCGGTTCAAATGTGAAAGTTAAAATGGGTGCCACAAAAGATGGACGCATAGTCGCTGCTAAAACAGAGTTAAGGTTTGAGGCAGGTGCTTATCCAGGCTCACCTGTTGGAGCGGCTGGGATGACATCATTTGCCGCCTATGACATTCCTAATGTGATTGTAGATGGATACGATGTAGTTGTTAATAAGCCAAAGGCAGGAGCATATAGAGCTCCAGGAGCACCAAACGCTGCTTTTGGGATTGAACAAGTTATCGATGAGTTAAGTAAAGAAATCGGGGCTGACCCCGTAGAATTTAGGTTGCAGAATTGTGCTAAAGAGGGTACTCGACGCGCAGACGGCCCTATACATCCGAAAGTTGGCGGTATTGAGACTTTAGAAGCGTTAAGGGATCATGACCATTACCAGTCCCCTCTGACTCCGGCTAAAAATGGCGGAAAAGTAGGTAGAGGAGTTGCCTTCGGATTTTGGTTTAATGCAGGATTACAGTCCACAGCAACTATTAGTGTTAATGGTGATGGAACAGTTAATCTTGTTGAAGGTAGCCCCGATATTGGTGGCTCAAGAGCATCTATTTCTATGCAGGCAGCTGAGGTGCTCGGAATTTCTGCAGATGATGTAAAGCCCAAAGTTGCAGATACTGACAGTATTGGATTTTCTTTCGGCACTGGTGGTAGTAGAACTACTTTCGCTACTGGGTGGGCAGCATATGAGGCAGCTAATGATGTAAAGTCGCAGTTGATTGAAAGAGCTGCAACTATATGGGGAGTAGACCCTGATTCTGTAGAGATGGAAGAAGGTGTTTTGCGCTCCAAAACCGATACGGAACTGAATATGAGCTTCAAGGATTTATCCGCTCAATTAAATGATACTGGCGGACCTATAATAGGACGCGGATCGGTAAATCCAGCAGGAGTAGGAGGCGCTTTTGCTGCAAATATTGTTGATACAGAGATTGATCCTGAAACAGGGAAAGTAGATATACTCAGATTCACAATGGTTCAAGATGCCGGTAAAGCTATACACCCAAGTTATGTAGAAGGACAAATGCAGGGTGCGAGCGTTCAAGGAATCGGATGGGCATTAAATGAAGAGTATTATTACTCGGAAAAAGGCACAATTGATAATTCCAGCTTTTTGGATTATAGAATGCCAACCAGTTTAGATCTTCCGATGATCGATACGGTTATAGTAGAGGTGGCCAATCCAGGACATCCATATGGTGTTAGAGGTGTTGGTGAGGTGAGTTTAATCACGCCACAAGCAGGTATTGCTAACGCAATAACTGATGCAGTGGGGGCTAGGCTCGAATCAATGCCGATGAAGCCAAGTGTGGTGCTTGATGCGATCAATAATCAGAGCTAGTAACTCTGATACGGTTTTTAGTTAAGTTAAGATTTAAAGGATCAATTTATAACGATTGATCCTTTAATTATTTATGTAAGGTGATTAAACATGGGTGATAGTGTATTCAAAGGAGTAATAACTCCATTATTAACTCCAATTGATAAAGAAGAAAAAATAGATGAAAAATCATTAAGGAAACTTGTTAAATACCAATTATCTAATGGGGTACATGGTCTGTGGGCCTCAGGAACATCCTCTGAGTTTCCAGCGTTAAGAGAAGAAGAGCGTGTGAAGACTATTCAATTGGTAGTCGATGAGGTAAATGGGAAAGTCCCTGTAATCGGCAATGTTACGATGCCGAGTACCCGGCTCACAGTAGAATTGGCAAAACAAATTATAGGAAATGGCGTCTCAGCAATTGCTGCAACTCCTCCTTATTTTTTTTCCCATACTCAAACAGAAATAGCTGATCATTATAGGGCTATTCGACATTCAGTAGATGTGCCGCTCTGGATATACAATATACCAGTTATGCATAAAACACCGGTGGCGCCTTCTACGGTAGCAACATTAGCTAGTGAGGGTGTCATATCTGGTATTAAGGATAGCTCTGGTACAGGAGAATTACTTACTGAGCTACATATATTGCGGGACAACATGGGTTTTGATTTGTGCTCGACGCTAGGCACTTCAGTAAGGGTTGGTGTGGCGCTTGCTTTGGGGGCACAAGGAGTAGTTCCAGCTTTGGCTAATGTGATTCCTGGAATATTTGTTGATATATGGAATTCCAGCGAATCGTCCAATTTTGAAAAAATAAAATTGCTTAATGAAAAAGTGATGACTGCACTGCAAATTGGGGAGCTTAGAAAACCTCCTGAAAGCACACAAGGATCAATTTTTTCTGGATATAAAAAAGCCTTAGTTGAACTTGGAATCATTGAATTTGATTTCGTCACTAAGCCTCATAAAGCTTTAACAACGGATGAAGCTAAATCAATACCTTCAATACTGAGCAAGTTAAACACACCTAATGTTTAACTTCATAAAACCGGCAAAAACAGGATAAACTGCATACATTTAGTGGCATAACCACTATAATATATATCTGTTTTAATGAACTCAATTCGTGGAGATTAAAATAATTATGGCTGAAAAAGAATATACATTTACAAAATTCTCCAGCAATGCCTTTTACGAAAAAATCACCGATCGGCTTATTGAATTGGCTGAAATTCAAGATGGCGGACGCATTATTGATCTTGCGTGTGGAACAGGTTTGGTTACGAAAAGAATTATGGCTCATTTAAGTGATGCTAGAAACACAATGATTATTGGTGTCGATCATTCCGCGACTGCTCTTAGAGAAGCAGTTCTTGAACTCAAAGATGTTAAAGACTCCGCAGTTGTGTTTATGGAAAGTCAGGTTGAACAGTTAGGCGAAGCAATAAAGGAAAAAGTAGATGCAGTCTTCTACTGCAATGCAATTCATTATGTGCCAGATAAAGATGAACTGATTCAGGGAATAGCTAAAACTATTAAGCCTGGTGGAAAATTTGTTTTTAACACATCTTTTTATGAAGGTCCCGTTTCCGATGACACCTTGGCTTTCTATAGAAAATGGATGTTTAAGGCGCATCGTATATTGAGTAGAGAACACGGTTTGCGAGCAAATAAATTAGATAAAGTTGAATCACGAATACAACTTAGCGCAGATGAGTATAAAAACCTTGTTGAACGTAATGGTTTCAAAATCCTGAAAGAAAAAGTAGATTCAGTAGAAGTGCCGCTCCAAGGGTGGGTGGATATATCTAAGTTTTCTGATTTCATTGAAGGAGCAATGCCTGGAGTTCCATTAGATAAGGCTAGTGATTCCTTGATCAAAGCAGCTAAAGAAACTTTTAAAGAGATGCAAATTACTTATACTACGCGCAATTGGCTTGATATAGTCGCAGTGAGAAACTGAATTAACTTCAAATGATTAGCTATGGTCTGGCTTAATCAGTATCTTACAAGCTTTTCCATCTTTTAATAAATCGAATGCTTCCATAACTTTATCAAGTGTTAGAGTGTGGCTAATTAAGGGATTTAAGTCCACAAGCCCTGACTCCAACAACTCTCTTGTTTTATACCAAGTGTCGAATATTTCTCTACCATTTAAGGCAAGTATTGTTATGTTTTTAAAAATAAGATCCTCTGCAATGTCTACCATAATAGGCTCTGGCGGAATTCCGAATAAATTAACATAACCCCCCTGTCTAACCCCTTTGAAAGCCGTGCTAATTGATGCTGGTGCTCCACTCATTTCTACTATGATGTCAATACCGTGTTTACTAGCTTTAGTTAACCACCCCACAGTGTCACCAGAAGCTGCATCAGATGGATTAAAAATTGCGTCGGCACCCATTTCTGAAGCTAAGGATAATCTATATTCGTTTGTATCTGTTGCAACAACTTTGGACGCGCCAGCAGCCTTTAATATTGCTATCGAAAACAAACCTATTGGACCACAACCAAGTACAGCGACAGTTTTATCTTTTGGATTATGCGCCAATGATGCTCGAACTGCCCCACCAAATGCTTCCTGCAAAGCAGCTATGTTAACAGGTATTTTAGATTGGTTTGTATGCCATAAAATCTTTTCTGGTACAGAAATATAGTTTGCAAAACATCCATCTCTATCCACGCCAATAATCTCTGTGCTTGGGCACATATGAGGAGAGTTAGACTCACATTGACGACATGAGCCACAGGTGATGTGGCTTTCGCAGGAAACGAAATCTCCAATTAAAGATGAATCAACATTAGCCCCAGTTGCTACTATCGTGCCGGCCATTTCATGCCCTAAGGTAATTGGCGCCTTTATCCTGTTATTACTCCAACTATCCCATTCCATTATATGAAGATCTGTCCCGCAAATGCTTGCTGTATCTACCCTAAGTAACACATCATTAGTTCCGAAGATGGGTAATGGAATAGTTACAAGTTTAGCTCCAGGGCCATTTTGCAATTTTCTAAGGGCTGTCATTGTAGGTGGCAATGCAAATTGTTCCATAGTTATCCTGTAAATTAGATTATTGAAATTTAAAACTTATTGGTTGGATCTAAGTTGAGGGAATAGTATAACTTCCCTTATTGATGGTTCATTTAATAAGATCATTGTAAGTCTATCAATTCCCATTCCAAGTCCGGCTGTAGGGGGCATGCCTTGCTCAATAGCAACAAGAAAATCCTCGTCCAGTCGATCATAGTCATCTTCATTTTTTGATTCGGAAGAGGTTCTCATAGATTCTTGGTATTCAAATCTTTCTCTTTGGTCTATAGGATCATTCAATTCAGTGAAGGAATTACATATTTCCATGCCGCCGATAAATCCTTCAAATCGTTCGACTATACGTTCGTCAATCCGGCTTTTCTTTGCCAAAGGAGACATTTCCACTGGGTAATCTATCAAGAAGGACGGACGGACTAGCTTTGGTTCGACGGTATCTGAAATTAGCTTATCAAGTAATCCGGACCAACTGGTTTGCTGAGATGAATCAAGGCCCAATTTATTCATTTGGGCTTTTAACGAATCTAAATCTCCGCATTCAATGAAATCCACCCCTGCGTGTTCAATTAATTGTTCTCTTAAACTTAAGCGAGGCCATGGTTTAGATAAATCCACATCTTCTTCGTTAATTGCAATGATAGTTGTCTTTAGCACTTCTCTGGAAATATGGGCAATCATATTTTCGACCATTTCCATCATATCGTTATAATCAGCAAGAGCTTCATAGCATTCCAGCATAGTAAATTCTGGGTTGTGATTTAAATCAACACCCTCATTTCGGAATACTTTTCCGATTTCATATACTTTTTCTAGGCCACCTACAACTAATCGCTTTAAATACAATTCTGTCGCAATTCTCATATATAGGTCTCGGTGTAATTGATTATGATGTGTTACAAAGGGCCTAGCCATAGCACCTGCAGCTACAGGTACCAATACTGGTGTTTCCACTTCAATAAAACCGGTATTGTCTAAATAGCGTCTCATTGAAGAAACTATCTGTGGTCTTGCCATCGCCGCTTTTCGCGCTTGATTATTAGCAATTAGGTCTAAATGTCTATGACGAAACCTGATTTCAGTGTCGGTCAATCCATGCCATTTTTCGGGTAGTGGACGAAGTGATTTGCATAAAATAGCAATATTATTAGCTTCAACGGAAGGCTCGCCACGTCTTGTTCTAATTACTGTGCCATTTGTACCAATCCAGTCTCCAATATCCAAATCACTAATTAACTCATATTCTGATCCCAGTAAGTTTTTTCTAAGTAATATTTGTATTTGCCCCGATATATCTTGTATGTCCACAAAAGTCACTTTGCCCATATCTCTAACGTTCATTAATCGACCAGCAATTGAAACATCTGGCTTGCTGGATGTTTTCTTATCGGATTCAATTTCCTTTAGAAGGTTAATTGCTTCCAAAGTTGTATGAGATCGCTTGTAATTATGGGGATATGGATTTATTCCCTTTTGTTTTAACCTATCTAGTTTCTGTTTTCTAACCTCAAAAAGGCTGTTGCTAGATACGTTTTCTTCGTTAGTTTTCATTATTGATTTTGTAAGTTATCTGCTTAGTTAATTTTTTCAACTTAAATAGTAAATAAAAAGATCGAGCCAGGACTATTAAAGACGCAAATTAAGTTTGATTCTAAATTGTATCTGACGATACTGCAGCCTGCAAAAACAAAGTTTCGACTTTGTCTAAAATTTGTACAAAAACTACTTTAAACACCGATACCTCACTGCTAGTATCCACATTTAGTTGACTAAGTGCTGATAAAAATCTAAACATATGAGTGTCAACTGAAAAATTCTTATGGGTACCCAGATATCTGGAGGGAAACATAGAGGTCGAAGGCTTCATTCTATATCAGCGGATATTAGGCCGACCTCCCAAAAGCTTAGACTAGCTATTTTCTCCATTTTGTCATTTTTACCGGACTCCCCAAGAGTTTTGGATTTATATGCTGGCTCAGGAGCATTTGGACTTGAAGCATTAAGTAGAGGGGCTGCTCACGCAGACTTTGTGGAGGTCAATGCAAAGCTTTGCAAAATTATAGATATGAATATCAAATTGCTCGGATACCAAGACCGGGCAAAAGTGATAAAGGCGAAGGTGGAAAAATCCTTCGATACTTTATTGACACAATACGAGGACAATTTCGGTGGCCACGATGGAGGATATGATCTGGTGTTTTTGGATCCACCATATATAAAGAATCCATGGGAAGAGGTTTTATCAAATCCTATTTGGGATGTATTGATGAAGCCTTCTGGAGTTTTGATAGCTGAGCATAGTACAGATATGATTCTAAAAGATAACTATAACAAATTGATTTCTAGGCAGAATCGAAATTATGGTGATTCATCTATCACCATTTTTGAATTATCGGCGAATTAATAATGGTAACAGCAATATATCCAGGCACATTTGATCCCGTACACAACGGTCATGTAGATGTGGCAGGTAGAGCATCTAAGCTTTTCGACAAATTAATTATTGGGGTTTATGACAGTCCTCCAAAGAACTTACTATTTAATACTGAAGAACGTGTTGAAATGTTCAGCAAGTCTGTGGTGAATAAGAAGAATGTAGAAGTGGTTCCTTTTAGCGGCCTAGCTGTTGATTTCGCAATTAAAGTTAATGCTGGTTTTATTTTAAGAGGGTTAAGGGCCGGTATTGATTTTGAGGTTGAATTTGAAATGGCTCATATGTGGCGCAATTTGTTTCCCAATATTGATGTGGTGTGTGTTATGAGCGCCCTAGAACACCAATTTATACATTCATCGAGAATAAAGGAAGTAGCACAGCTAGGGGGAAATGTTGAAAAATTAGTTCCGCCGGGAGTTTCTGATCTAATTTCTGAAAAGCTTAATCAAAAATAAGGAGAGTAGAATGCAAAGCGATATGAAGAATATACTAGCCGAATTGGCATCAAGTATTGAAAGTGCCAGTAAGGTTCCAGGAATTGGTAATAAAGCAATGGTTGATATTAAGAAATTAAAATCGATTCATGATGCTTTGAACCAATCAATGCCCGAGGAGATTTTAGAAGCATCTGAAATTATTAAACAAAAAGAAAGCATAATTAACCAAGCCTACTTAGAAGCCAAGAGAACCAAAGAGATAGCCCAACAAGAGTCTGCTTCTATTAATGATAAGGCTCGGGCAGATTATGATGAGAAGGTTGGTGATAATGAGATCACAAGAGGCGCACAATTAAAATCTGAGGAGATTATATCCGAAGCTAATACCAAAGCTGCTGATATTGTTCAACAAGGCCAAGGCGAAGCAGATCAAATTGTAGATAAAGCACAAACTGAAGCCACTCAAAGAAAAGATGGTGCCGACCAATATTCTAAAGAGGTTTTATTCAATATCGAAGAACGACTATCTCAAGTTCTAGGCCAGGTTAGACGAGGTATTGATGCTTTGGGTGATGAAAACCAGCCAGAAGAACGGGTACAAGTTTCTGTTAATGGCACATCTAATAATCAATAGGTTTTAGATTAGTTTAAAATCCTAAATTTAATCCATCTATGCCAGCAGCTGGTGTAGGGGTTGTTTCATTTGTTTGCTGCAACTGTTCTAATAGCCAAGTGTATATATCCGAATCAAAACGAGCATAAATCTCATGGTTTTCACGTTCGTTGTTTATCCAAGTTTTCAACGCTAATGACTTTTGTTCCTCGAAGTCAGCAACACTTAATTGTCTGGCGGTATCTTTTTCAGAAATCATAAAAAACAGAATGGATTTTGGGTTTTCAACATCAGGAATAGGTTCGCTTACCTGTCCTAGCTCAAGAGATGTTATCTTATCGGCATAAGTGTTTCTTGAACTAATAGGCATCCAACCTATATCGCCGCCTAGTCTTTTGATTTCTGCATCATCCCATGAAAATTCACGTGTAACTTCTTTCCAAACTAATTGCCGGTCTATTGGAGTTGTTGCTTCACGAAGCCCATCGTTTAGCTTTGAGACCATAATGTCTATTTCTCCACTTATTGGCATAACAATTCGATGAACATGAACATGTTCTGTAACGCTTGGGACTTGCTCTCCTATAAATTCTCTAAATTTTCCTCTTTGTATCGATCTGCGTGTGACCTCTCGATGTTCCTCTTCTGATAAACGTATTTGATTCAAATAGTCACCATAGCGTTCTTCGAAGTCTCTCCGAAATATTTCAATTTCAAATTCAGTGTCACCTATTATAAATAGACTCTCGATTTGTCTATTTATCTCATCTTCGGTAACAGTGATATTCCATTTTGCAGCAACTTGGGTCAATATTTCATCTTCTATGAATAATTGAAGGGCCTCAAATATCTCCTTGCTGGCTTCAAAATCCATACCAAAAAATTTAGCCCCCTCCTGACGGACACGAAGGGCTTTGATTAGATCTCCACGAGAATAATTTGTATCGTTTACTTTGACTACGACCTCTCTTGGTGGCATGACGAAGGCAACAATGTAACCAACAGCGAGGATTGTAGCAATAATTACCAACGCTGCTCCTATTATTATGAATGATAATTTTTGCCGAGTGGAGTTAGTGCGTCCTTTTACTGCTAAGCGCCTGCGATCAGATGTTGAGAGATTCTTGTTATCAGAATTTTGCAAAATTAGATTCTTGTTGATGTAGATATTGATGTATTGATCTTAGTAATGATCTCAGCTCGAAATTTACTTCATTAGCTTTTACTGGAGTATCTACCTTGTTCCAGTATAAGTGCCTTTATGGTTTGGCGTGTAAGGGATCAAAGCTAAGAATCTGGCCCTTTTTATGGCAGTTGCTAGAGACCTTTGGCATTTGGAACACGTGCCAGTTTTACGCTTAGTTTCGATTTTATATCGATCAGACACATATTTACGTAGAACATCGACGTTTTTGTAGTCTATTTTAATTGGGTTTTTGTCTTTTGAGTCACCGTCGCCGACACAGAAAGAGCACACTTTTCGACGAGCATAAAAACGACCTTTAGGTCGCCTGTTCATAGGTTTAGAATATGTTGATTCTTTGGTTGTCATTTTAAGTTAATGTCCCGAATTTAATTTTTTGATTAATGGCTTGTGAGTTTCAACCTACCAAGGCAAATCCTCTATATCATCAGATGGCTTACTTTCAGAGGTATTTGATTGATTGTTAGATCCCGCATCCTGAACACTTTCGTCTGGCTTAGGTTGTGAAGGTTCACCAGACCTGTCTAGAAAAAGTATCCTGTCAGCATTTATTTGTAGTCTGAAGCGGGCTTGTCCATCATTGCCTGTCCATGTATCTGTTTTCAATCTTCCTTCGGCGTATATTTTCATCCCTTTAGTAACATACTGATTACTGTTTTCAGCTTCTCTTCCCCAAGCATTCACAGTAAACCATTCAGTTTCCTCTTTTCTTTCACCGCTGGCATTTGTATAAACTCTATTAGTGGCAAGTGAAAATGACGTGACTGCAGTTCCATTGGGAGTATATCTCATCTCTGGATCAGAACCGACATTACCGATTACTAATATTTTGTTCATGCTCACGGAGCTACACCTTAATTATTAAATGTCTGAGAATACTTTCGTTCATTTGCAGCATTCTGTTTAGTTCATTAATTTTGTCGCTCAAAATAGTAAATTTAATTAAAGAGTAATTACCTTCGGTAAATTTCTTTATTGGAAATGCTAATGTTTTCATGCCCCATTCATCATGTTCAGAGACAACACCATCGTTGCTTGAAACGAATTCATTAATAACTTTTATAGAATCATCCGTTTCATCTTGAGATGCCTCAGGACTATATATTGTGACCAGTTCGTAATTATTTGTTAATTCAGTAACCAAAACTCTCCTCGAAAAAAAACAAGTTGCCATATACTTGGCAACATTATAAAAAAGAAAAAATTATTATATCATTGATTTATATTTATTAACCATATTAGAGGTAGCCTAATTTCCCTTCTGGCTTATTAAGATGCTAACTGAACCGAATGCTAGCTCTTTGTTTGAAACATGGAATAAACCGGACTCACTTGTTAATTCAAGTAGCTGCATAGAAGACATAAACGATTCTGCAGATGCAGGCAAATATTCGTAAGCTTCACTGTTATTAGAGAAGATATAACCTAAGAGAGGGGCAACAAATTTAAATCCGACTTTAAATAGTTTAGATGTAAATTTACGGTTTTGGATAGGGAAAATTTCTAAAATTGCTAAACGTCCGCCTGGTTTCAAAACGCGATTTATTTCATTCAATGCCGCTTTCGGATTATCAAAGTTTCTAATTCCAAAACCCATTGTAACGATAGCAAAAGTATTATTGTCGAAAGGAAGTTGATGCCCGTCTGCCATCATTAAGTGAATTTTTTGATTAAGTTTTTTTTTCTTAACTTTTGCGATACCAACCTTGAGCATAGCCAATGAAAAATCTATTCCTATGATCGTGGTTTGAGAGTTAACTTTTTCGACATCAATAGCAAAGTCACAGGTGCCGGTAGCTACATCGAGAATAGGGCCTCTCACGCCTATGTCTTTATTGACCATATCAACTGACTTTCTCCGCCAAGCTCGATGTTGGCCAAAAGACATCAGATTATTTAATAAATCATACCTTGTAGCTATGCTCCCAAATAACTTAGAAACATATAAGGATCCTCTATTGCTTTTTGTTAGATTCAAATATTTGATCCTTTTAAACGTGCGATAGTCGAAGGTAACTCGTTCAATATGTCGCTAGCCACTACCCCTGCATCGCCCATCACGTTTTTGAGGTGCTGACCTGCGAGAGAGTGTATATAAACTCCCGTGATGGCAGCGTCTGTCATATTGACGCCTTGCGCTATAAGCCCTGCAATCGTTCCGCCTAATACATCGCCAGTACCAGCAGACGCTAATGCAGGGTTGGCCATTGGGCTAATAAAAACTAGACCGCCAGGAGGCACAATTCTGGTATATGGGCCTTTCATTACGATGATTTTGTTCCATTTATTTGCACATTTAATTAAGATGTCGTTGGATATCGGTGTTCTCGGTGAACTTTCTAGTCCAATTAAACGAGACATTTCACCTGCGTGAGGAGTCAATATTGCAAGCTGATCAAATTTTTTATACCAATTTGTTTTTTTAGAAAGGATTGTTAATGCATCAGCATCTATAACTGGTGAGGGCAACTGAGAATTAGATAGCAATAAGTTGTAAACAAAATTGGTAGTTGAATCGGTAATTCCTAGACCGCAACCTATCAAAACAGCATTGTAATCTTTAATCGTATTCATAATCGGTTTATCAGCATCCGAGCCGATATAGCCGTCATGGGTTTCAGGAATCATCAAGTAAGTGATTTCTGGCACTTTTCCAACTAGGCCGAGATGGATACTTGGTGGTGTCGCCGCAGTAACAAGTCCAGCACCGGTACGAGATGCAGCTCTAGTGGCTAGATATGATGCTCCCTTGTATTGCTGGCAACCTCCAACAAACAACACTTTTCCGAAAGTTCCTTTATGTGCATTCATTGGGCGACTCGGTATTTTAGGTATGACTAATTCATCTGTAATTAACATGGTTGTAATATCGTCGGCAATAGTATCGGGTATCCCTATCTCTGCTACTGATATAGATCCACAATGTTCTGCCGCAGGCATTGTGTAATGTGCAAGTTTTGGATAACCCAACGCAATTGTTACATCGGCAGTTATTCCAGACTCCTGAGCTTGGCCTGTGTCTGTATTTACCCCTGTTGGCACATCAATAGCAATCACAGTTAATTTAGGATGATTTTCTTGCCTTGCCTTCAACATTTCTAAAATTAATTTTAATCTGCCAGATATTTGTCCATTTATTCCAGTCCCAATAATTCCATCTAATACAAGTGTTGCTTTTGACATTAGGCTTGCCAACAGGTCAAGTTTTTGATCAGATTTAGACTGAATTATGATAGAAGTATCGGGCAAAGTAGAAGCTTTATCATGAATCTGCCCCGATCTTGAGCAATTATAGATTGTTACTTTGTGGCCCCGGTCAGACAGTAGTCTGCCTGCCACTATTGCATCACCTCCATTATTACCAGATCCGGCAAGAATTAAAATGTTAATTGGTTTTGTTGCCTTACTTTGTAGCATTATGCTATTGCATATTTCTGCAGTTGCGAGTCCGGCATTTTCCATAAGCGTATCGGTACTTATATTATATTCAAGGCACTTTAACTCTATGCCTTTCATCTCATTAGTATTTACAATTTTCATTTACTTTTTAGTAGTTACTGGTTTGGCTTTCTGCCACAACTGAAGCAATTGCAAAATTATCAGAATGAGATAACGAAAGAGTCATCTGGTCTATTCCTAATGAACAAGCACGTTTTTGTGCCCTACCATGAAGACGTATTTGTGGGGCTTGGCCCGGATGGCGTACGACCTCAATTTCTTTCCACGATACCCCTCTGATACCTGTGCCCAAGGCCTTCATTACTGCTTCTTTAGCAGCAAACCTTGTTGCTAACTTAGACGGATTGCCATTGCAATATTCTATCTCTGATATGGAATATATGCGGTTATAGAAACGGCTTCCATATTCATTAGCCACTTTTTTAATTCTATCGATTTCAATTATGTCTATTCCGTGTACAAGAGTCATATCATTCAAATTTTACATTTATTTGTGGAAATTATTAGCACACCAAGACGGGTTAGTCCAAGTTTTAAAAAAGACTTTTCATAATTAGAAGTCTATAATCATCGATTGGAGGGTGCCTTGACTAGAGTAATAGATGGAAAAGCGATAGCAGCGGAAATCAGAAGTGAAATACAATTATCAGTCTCTTCGCTAACTCGAAATACAGCGATTGTGCCAGGATTAGCTGTTGTGCTTGTAGGTGATAATCCCGCATCTCAGGTATATGTGCGAAACAAACAAAAATCGGCTAGAGATATTGGAATGAACTCGATGGATATAAAATTTCATCAAGATGTCGACGCAGCGACCATTGAATCTAAGCTAGATGAATTAAATCAAGATGAGTCTGTTCATGGAATATTAGTACAGTTGCCGCTACCCGATCATTTAGACGAGAAGTCGATTATTAGACGTATCAGTCCAATGAAAGACGTTGACGGATTACACCCAGAAAATGTTGGATTACTACTTGCAGGTACACCCAGATTTATTCCAGCGACTCCCGCAGGGATTCAAGAACTGTTAATTCGAACTAACAACAATCCATCAGGTAAACATGTTGTGGTTTGTGGCAGGTCAGATATTGTTGGAAAACCGATTTCAGCTTTATTACTACAAAAAGATAAGTCGGCGAACGCAACCGTTACTATATGTCATACAGGTACAAAAGATATGGGTGAGATCACTCGGCAAGCCGATATTTTAGTCGCTGCTGTAGGAATACCTGAATTAATAACTGCAGACATGGTTTCTGAAGGCGTTGTGGTAATCGATGTCGGCATCAATCGAAAACCCGATCGATCAAAAAAATCAGGCTATAGGCTTGTAGGAGATGTGGAATATGACGGTGTCTTAGCTAAAGCATCTGCTATAACACCAGTACCAGGTGGTGTAGGTCCAATGACAATTGCTATGCTTTTGTTTAACACTATGAAATCTGCCAAGCTAACTACTGATTAAACTGGTATTATCTTAGATTACTTAAATTGTAGGGCTTGGGCAGGATTATCTATCAACATTGCATCAATTTGCTCCTGAGATATCCCTCTTCGAATCATTCTTGGAATTATGCTTTCTAAAATATGAGCAAAGCCTCTTCCTCCATATTTTACTGTTTCCGGCTTGAGGCAAACATCATGAGCCATAGTTATTTGACCTCCAAGCCCTTCAGAAATTAAATACTCTAAGGATTCGAGACGTTGAGCATCGCTAACAGAGGTTGTACTTACTTCACCGCTCTCATACTCAAAACTTGTATCTTCAGCTCCAAAACGATCATATTCCAAATAGCAACCTGAGTCTCCCAGTTCTTTTATTGCTGACATAGGACGAATATTGTCAAGATGACCAAAAATTATGTTATTTGCAGAAGCGCCATTATCGGTCAAAACTTTCAAAATCTGACTGGGAGAATCGGGGTGTATGCCTGGATGAATAAGAATGGGGGCCCCTGTTGCGGCTTGAGCCTGTGCGGAAGCTCGGAGTATTTTAGTTTCATTTTCTCCTATCGGATAGTAATTGCCGATTTCTCCAATCACACCAGTTTTTATACCAGTTTCTCCCACACCAATAGTGACATCTTTTATAATATGTTCAGTTATCGACTCCTCTGTTCGAAATGACATGTCCTCAGGGTGTGAGTCAATCACATAATAACTACCACCCATGATTATATTTAGGCCAGTTGCACGCGATATACGTGCAAGTGCAAGAGGATCTCTCGCTATCCCTATGGAAGTGGTGTCAACGATTGACTGACCTCCAGCATATTTATATTTTAGAATCTCCTCTATTGCAAGTTGTTCATCAAACATTGTTTGAGCATCTCTACTGGCATAGAAATGTTTTCTTAGGGTCCCTAACATCTCGATAGTAATGGGCTTATCTATTATTGCTCTCGCTGTTGCTTCGTCAGGCATTCTAAAATAGCATGTCAGGTCGATTAATAAGTGTTCATGAGTTAAAGTGATTCCAATTTCAGCAGGGTTTTTTAATCCTAAAACCGTCTGTACCATGCCCTTCATGTTTTTGGTTTTGTTCGTCATTATCAACTCCTTTATTTAAAAAGCAATTCACGAAATCTGTTTCAAATTGCTTTAGAATTAGTAGGCTATAATTTTCTAACAGTAATACTATATGCAATATAGATCTATGGGAACCAACAAATTTTTAAGTCTTAAAGAGTACGATTATAAGCTTCCAAAACCCCTGATAGCACAGTTTCCTATCGAACCACGGGACCACTCAAAGTTATTAGTATTTCATATTGAGAAAGGTTTTATCGAGGATAGGAATTTTTACGATCTGCCATATTATTTAACCAAAGGCGACGTACTTGTTTTTAACGATACTAGGGTTATGCCAGCACGCTTATTTGGCAAAACGGAAAAAGGTTCAAAAGTTGAATTGCTTTTATTGAAACAGATTAACAAACATACTTGGCGGGCTCTTGTTAAACCTGGCAACAAAATGAGAACAGGAGCGCAATTTTTTATCGGAAATAATGAATCCGTCTGCAATGTTCATTCCGTTGAAGATGATGGCACAAGATTAGTTGTTCTTTCAAAAGAGTTAAATTTGACCGAAGAAGGAGTGCTTCCCGTACCACCTTATATAACTCAAGAATTGAAAGATTCTGAAAGGTATCAGACAATTTACTCATCTGTACCAAGAAGCGTAGCCGCTCCGACAGCAGGGCTGCATTTTACAGACCATCTAATGGATGACCTAGAAAAAGCAGGAGTTAAAATTGTTTTTGTTACTTTAGATATAGGTTGGGGTACTTTCCGCACAATTTCTGTGGATAATGTTAATGATCATCAAATGGATTCGGAAGAATTCTTGTTGTCTGAATCAGCAGCAACAACCATTAATAAAGCTAAGGCAGAAGGTAGGAGAGTAATAAGTATCGGAACAACATGCGTCAGGCTTTTAGAGTCCAGTATTGAAAAACGCGGACTGCAACCCAAGCAAATTATTAGTCACGGAACCGGTAGCACTAATTTATTTATAAGGCCAGGCCACCAATTCAAAATCGTTGACGGATTGGTATCAAATTTTCATTTACCGAAATCCACATTGCTTTTATTAGTAAGTGCAATGATTGGGAAAGAAAATTTGTTCAAAGCTTACAATCATGCGATCAATAATGATTATCGGTTTTATTCTTTTGGTGATGCTATGCTAATGATTTGAGTCAATTTGTTAGCTAAAGTTTTGAGAACTTTATATTATTACTGGTGTTTTTCATAAATTTAATTTAATTTGTACCAAGAATTATGCTTATTTAAAAAATATAAAATAGCGAGGTTTCCATAAATGACTCATGAAATCGACCCTAACAGCATTTACCAAGACATTGGTGTGACACCTGTGATAAATGCAGCTGGCCCGATAACTATGTTTGGAGGAACTAAATTACGACCCGAAGTGCATAGTGCAATGAATGCTGCATCACAGACAATGATTGATTTGCACCAATTAAATGACAAGGCTGGAGAAATATTGGCATCATATGCAGGAGCCGAGGCCGGTATGGTCACTTCAGGATCCGCCGGAGCACTGATATTACAGGCGGCAGCTGTTGTTGCAGGTAGCGACAAGAAAAAGATGCGTAAATTACCAAACACGGAGGGTATGAGGAACGAGATCATAATTCATAACATTCATAGATTTCCATATGATCAATGCTATACCGCTGTTGGAGCAAAGTTAATAGGTGTGGGAGATTTTTTAAGATGTTTGCCATGGGAGCTAGAGGGGGCAATAAATGAGAATACTGCTGCAATTGCATATCTGGACGCTCCGTTTGTATCACGGAATGCAATGCCGTTAAAAGAAGTCGTAGAAATAGCACATGCACATGATTTACCGGTGATTGTAGATGCTGCCACAATGATCCCACCGAGAAGCAATTTTACAAAATATATAGATCAAGGTGCTGATTTGGTTTTATATAGCGGTGGTAAAGGTATAAGAGGCCCACAAGGCACTGGAATCATGGTGGGAAGAAAAGATTTGATTCAGGCAGCAAGAGATAACGCATCTCCTAACCAATTTATTGGAAGAGGTCTTAAAGTTAGTAAGGAAGAGATAATTGGCCTTCTTCAATCAGTAGAATTATTAATGGCCACAGATGAGGATGAGGAAACAGCGATATTTCGTGATTTATCTCAGATGGTTGTCGATGCTTTAATCGAGTTGCCCGGCCTCGAGGTCTCCATCGAACATGATTACAAAAATTATCTTATTCCGACTGCCGTGTTTCGTTTTACCAAAGACTGGAATGGCCCTTCTAGAGACACAGTGTTAGATCGAATGAAGCAAGGTGAAACACCAGTATATTTATATTGGTTATGTGGACCTGATACTCTAGCCGTTGATCCTCTAAATGTGGATCAAGATGAGATGAGAGTTGTCATATCTCGTTTGTTAGAAGAGTTAACCAAAAAAAATTAAAAACAGATATTTTTACAAGGATAAATAAAAAATTGTTAGAACGATTTAAAGTTCCAGAAGATGATCAGATTCGGATTGATCATAAAGATCTAAGAAAAACTGTAGAAGCAATATTTTTAAAGATGGGTTGCCCTTCAGAGCATTCCACAGCGGGTGCAGATACGCTTGTCTCTACTGATCTAAGGGGCGTGGAAACGCATGGAGTTTCGAATATGCTGCGCGCATATGTAAGGGAGTTTCAATCAGGAAAATTGAATGCGAAACCTGATATTAAAGTTATAAGGGAAACACCAGGTACTGTTTCGCTGGATGGTGATAGAGGACTAGGAGTTATCCTTGCTCCAGGTGCAATGAAAAGGGCAATTGATAAAGCTAAAACTGTTGGCATAGGTGTTTGCGTTATGCAAAATAGTGGTCACATGGGCGCAATCGGACATCATGCCATGTTAGCAGCAAAAGAAGGTATGGTTGGGATGACTACCACTTCAGGTGGATCAGGAACAAGGGTGTTTGTTTTACCTACTTTTGCAGCAGAACCAAGATTCGGTACAAATCCTATAGCAATTGCTGCTCCTGCTAGAAGTCAGCCGTATCTGCTTTTTGATGCAGCCACAAGTGCGATAGCAGGCAATAAAATTGGTCTAGCTGAACGAGTAGGCTCGATGCTTGAGCCTGGCTGGATAGCAAAACTGGATGGTACCCCTATTGTAGATCCTGTACATTCACCCGGCAGTGGAAATTATTGGCAATTACCTTTAGGCGGAGTTCGAGAACAAGGTTCTCATAAAGGTTTCGGATTGGCGATGATACCCGAGATTTTAGGCACCATGCTATCGGGAGCTAGGCCAGGAATGCTACCAGGTGAAAGGCTAGCACAAGATCATTACTTTGCTGCTTATAATATTGAGGCATTCACTGATCCTGAGTCGTTTTTAGACACGATGGACGAAATGCTTACAACTCTCCGTAATACAAAGCCTGCCCCCGGACATGATCGAGTGCTCTACCCAGGCCTCCCTGAGTATGAGGAAGAACTTCATCGAATTGAAAATGGGATACCGCTTCATAAGGAAGTGATCGAATGGTTTGATGGTATAACTGCGGAACTAGGATTGCAAAAGTTGGCCAGAAAATAATAAGTGATAGTTTATTTAAACGATAGGAGCCCTAGCAGGTTTACCAGGAAGCATATTATCTTTTATTACTCCTTCTGTGACCAAAGGCACTCCATTAACAAGTACATAATTAAAACCTGTTGACGTTGCAGATGGATTCGAATAAGTAGAATTATCAACAACACGAACAGGATCAAAAATACAAATATCTGCATCCGCACCTACTTTAAGTCTTCCCTTCCTTAGGAAATCTGGCGCACGTTTTTCTAGGCGCTGTGCGGGCATTAAGCTTGATTTGCGAATCGCATCCATTAAAGTCATTGTTTTGTTTTTTCTAACATATTCGCTTAAAAGTTTTGCATAAGAACCCGAAGTTCTTGGGTGACCTTTAGAATTCTTTAGCCAGCCATCAGTGGCTATTGAAGTAAGAGGGCTTGTTACTGAAGCAATCATTGAACTTTCGGGTATAAAATTTACTACAACCATGCCGCCTTGAGATCTATATTTTGCAAAAGAACTTTCACTCAATGTTTCTCCTGTACTGGGCCATAGTAGATTCTCATAGGTAACTTCGAGGTTCTCTTGCCACCCATCGTCGAAAATGGCAGATTCAATGAGTGTCATTCCGGCAGAATATGGATAACATTCTGTTGTTACATCTAAACCGTTAACCCTTGCATCCTGGACGATGTCCAGAAGGTTTTCAGTTACAGAAAGCCCGACGCTTGATATATGAACCACATGTAGTGCTGCCCCAGTTATGGTTGCATTTGCTATCACTTCTTGTATGCTCTCGATTGCTCCTAACTTATTTCCTTTGTCTGGAGGGTTGCCCATTCCTCGAATATGAACATGACAAGGTGCTGAAAACGTTTTAGCTATTTTAAATGCTTCAATAATCTCTGTACGCGAAGCCGCCGGTGTATATTGCAATCCAAAACCAACTGCTAGACCTCCACGATTTAGTCCAACACGTATCGTTTCGAGTATATGCTTTTGTTCTTCCTTGTTGGCAGGTCTATGAGCAGCATCCTTACTTGGGATTAAACTGAAACCATCCTCCATAACCGATATTCGAGCTGGAATGTGCCCTGAACTGACTCCAAAATTAATAGGAGCTTTGTCTTTTCTAATCTCATACCATTCGTCTACATCGGCGGTTCCTATTTCAAGCTCAAGTGAAGTAGTAACACCATCCATTGCTTGAACCCTGTAGTTTTCCGTATCTTGACCATGGGCATGTAGGTCTATGAATCCAGGAGAAACTATCAAGCCTGTAGCATCTATCTCGCAGCTGCCCTGCAACTTACTTCCCCATATGTCTTCAATCACACTAATTCTTCCATTATCAACGGCAATGTGCCTTTGGGCATCAGTATTTGATTCAGGGTCAACAATCCTACCGTTTTTTATTAAGAGATCATGCATTGGCAAAATGGGTTCCTTTCACAGTGTATTTGAAACAATTTCAGATTATGCTAACCGAAATATTCTTGCTATTTTTATAAAGCAAGTTGGCATAGGCTCCATTATTTTTCTGAGAAGATATACAGGAATTATGGATAAAATACCGATAATAGCCCCCATTATTACGTCACTGGGGTAATGTACACCAACATAAACTCGACTAAATGCCAATATTCCAACGAATAAAAACATGGAAAGTCCCAATTTTTTGTTAAAGGTGGACACAACTGCTGCTATTCCAAAACATGCAGCAACAGGGTTAGATGGAAAAGAGAAATCTGTGGGTTTGTAGAAAAGCACTACAAGATCGTGCGTTATAAACGGTCGAGGGCGTTCGATGAGAGCACTTATGAGTTGTGAAACACCGCTCGATATTGCCATTGCGGCCAACGCGGCAAAAACTCCAAGTTGATATCGGTATCTTGTGCTTTGATTATGTCCAACAAACCACATGAAAATTAACGCGAGACATAAACAAACTGGTATTAAATAGTCACTTACAGTCCATGTAATTATTTTGTCTAATGATTGGTATTTACCATTCAAATCATTTAAGGCAAAGAGTATTTTTTCATCTAAACTTAACAATGATGCCTTTTACCAGTTCATGAATTATGTTTTTAGGTAGATCTGTGCACTGTTTGGTTAGGTATACCTTCCAATCATTTCGGAATACCAGATATTCATCTTTTATAGCTAAGAAATAGTTTTGTTTTCGTAGTAAATCGAGTCCGCCTATATTCTTGTTAATATTGCTTGGTTTAAGATCAAAATTAATTATTGAAGATATTATTAATGTTAATAGTGTTCCAATGAGCGCCCCTACAAAGAACCCAACGGCTTGACTGTTTGCATCAAGGCCGCCAACAGTGTCATTTATATTGCGGTCCTCTGAAAGGAAAAACCAAGATATGGAAGCTGCTATAATTCCTAATCCGAATAAAATAGAGGCAATCCGGCTTCTTAGAATTAGTAATGCACGTAAATTGCCAAAATACGAAGCAATTTGTATCGATCCAATCGTACTACCACACACAAAAATCATGTAGTCGATAAAGAATGGACTCATTTAATATTTATGAAGAATTACCCATCTTTACTGGGTGACACCAATGTTTATATTTAGGATTATTACCACGCACTGTTCGCGCATATATGGTTCTCAGTTTTTCAGTTATTGGTCCAACTTTCCCATCTCCAATAGAACGGTTATCAATTTTTCCTACTGGTGTAATATGAGCTGCGGTACCGGTAAGAAAAACTTCGTCTGACAAGTAGAGTTCACTTCTTCTTAACCGTCTTTGTATAACTTCAAGACCTAATTCAGATGCTGCAAGAGTAATCGCGCAGTCGCGGGTTATACCTGTAAGGTTATTATCCGAAATTAATGGTGTATGAATTTCATTTCCGACGACCATAAATAGGTTTTCTCCAGTTCCCTCGGACACTGCGCCATCTTGATTGAGCATTATTGCTTCATCAAATCCGGCTAATATTGCTTCGGTCTTTGCTAATATTCCGTTTACATATGTGCCAGTGATTTTAACTCGGGGAGGGATAATTGTGTCATCGATTCTTCTCCAAGAAGATGTACAACAGCTAATCGCGCCATCTGAATCTATATAAGACCCGAAAGGAATCATGATTAAAGCGAAATCACTACTTAGCTCATGTAGTTTTAGGTTAGCGACTAGTTCCTCGCTTTTATAAGCCAAAGGTCGAATATATATATCCTCTTGGTAGCCGCATTCTCTAATCAGGTTCTCTGTGATTTCACATAAATCCGTTACAGAATACGGTATGTCTAGCATTAACATTTTGCATCCGAGTATTAATCTTTCGTAATGCTCTTTCATTCGAAACACATACATGGTTTTATGTTCGGCGTTCCAGTTACCCCTAATACCTTCAAAAACCCCTGTGCCATAATGCAAAGCATGCGTACTTATACTTACATTTGCTTCTTGTGAAGGTACAATCTTCCCTCTAAAAAAAGCTAATGACTTAGACATAATTCACCTTGGAGCAGTTACTGTTTTTTATAATCATAATTGGTTACGAATCTTAATAAAATAATTCCCTATTGACCCAGTTAGAGATAGACAATTTTTCAAAAAACTTTTTATTTACCTGATTCAGGGTCATTTGGAATAATCTTTTTGATGGGATATTCGGTCATATTTTCTAGCAATGATTGTATAACTTTAGGAGAAATATCTCTCGGGTATGTGTTCACTGGCCAAGAATTTTTAAGTTTTTGGCTTATAGCAACTGGAGAAATCGGCTTATTCTTATTTGCCAGAACAGCCCGAAACACAGCCTCTTTAAGTGGCATGTCTGGGAGAAGATATTCTTGTGAATCAATAGCCTGGACAGATATAGTTTTTACTAACTCCTTCAAATTTGAGCTAAGAACTTCCTGCATATTACCTGATTGCTTAACTGCATAGTCTCTTCTATCCGCAATGATCAACGCTACAGATCTGTGTGAATCATCATTTAAATCAATAGCATATTTTATATTTTCAAGATCCTCATCGAAATCCAACTTAGTTTCAGTTAACTTTTTCATACTTCGCAAACCTCCTGACTAATATTTTATATTGAGTGAGCGATTAAAACACTTCCGACGGCCAATATAACATCATAACAGCAACCTCTTCTCCCGATTTCACAAGCGGTTTGTTTTCAGGGCATATTGCTAAACCATTGGCTTTTGCCATTGCACTAAGAATATTAGATGATTGAACTCCAGATAGCGATGCATGATATACATCGTCTTTTTTATATACGAATGCACGAGCATAGATTCGACGACCATCCGGATTACGAATATCGTCATCTAAAATCGCTTTGATGGTGGCCCGAGGTTTTAATTCGTTGCCTAGCATTAATCTAATAGCTGGTCGACAGAATTGCTCAAATGCAACCAATGCGCTCACAGGATTTCCTGGTAGTCCGACTAGTGGTATTTGCTTATCATTATGTTGCAGCAAGCCAAATGCTAATGGTTTGCCTGGTTTCATGCGAACCGAATGGAATTCAATGGTTCCATTTTTTGATAGGACATCTTTAACTATATCGAAATCACCCTTAGATACGCCGGCAGATGTAATTACGAAATCTGCTTCCTTGCACATATTTAGTTTTGCTTCTATTGATTTAAAATCATCTTTAGCAATGCCTAATATTAAAGGATTTCCTCCAGACTCTTTAACAGCAGCCGCGATACCATATGAATTTGAGTCATATATCTGACCTTTGTCTAAACTGTTGCCCGGTTTAGTTATTTCATTTCCTGTAGCTAAAATAGCTACTTCTGGCCGTCTGAATACTTTTACTGTTGCTTTGCCTAATGAAGCAATCAAAGCTATATGAGAGGGGTGTAATTTTGTGCCTGACTTTAGGACGGTTTCGCCACTTGTAACATCCTGTCCTGCTTTACGAACATTTTGCCCTATAATCGAGTCGGTGTAAATCTGCACCTCTTCGTTAGTAGAAATTTTATTTTTAAAATTATCACTTGTGTCCTCGAAAGGCACTACCGCTGTTGCGCCCTTAGGTACTGGGGCACCTGTCATTATTCGCACGGACTCGTTATTCAATAAAGTCGAATATGGCAAATCTCCAGCTGCAGTCGTCGCTACTACCCTTAATCTTTTTGGGTTTGTAGATGTGGCATTATTAACGTCCTCATGTTTAATGGCATATCCATCCATTGCAGAGTTGTCTAGAGGCGGTATGTTAATTTGACTTATCACGTCTTGGGCCAACACCATGCCATTTGTTTCTAAGATGTCGATTTCTTTGATCGATAAAGGAGTAAACACCGCTAGAATTTTAGATAATGCCTCTTCAACATCTATCATTGATTCATTATGACCTGTCCCATGATTTGAAATCAAACTAGCCTTACCTCATCTCCACTTTTATAGATCTTTGTAATTTATTCAACAGATCTTCCATACATCGATCTATTTGTTCTGCAGTTAGAGTGTTTTTTGTAGATTGAAAGGTAACTTGGAAAGCCACAGACTTTTTGTTATCTCCTAAAGAATCGTCTGTGTATATGTCAAATGGAAAAACATCTTTTACATATTTGTGTTTCTTAAATACGGATTCAATTTCATAAAAGGATAAGTTTTTATCGACGATTAATGCCAGGTCACGTGATGACTCAGGATATTTACTGAATTGTTCGTATTTTCTTTCTCTTACGCCAACCAAGCTATATAGTTGGTCTATATCAATTCTGAAAACTGTAACCAAACTACCCTCTAAATCAAAGCGCTTCAATACTTCTGAATTTAATTCTCCAAGATCACCTATAATTTGTTTTTTATAAACTACATCAGCACATCTACCCTGCACGTACACAGAATTTATGTTTTCTTTAAACTCAACTTTCACATCTAGCTCACTTAATAGGTTGCCTAGAACTCCTTTCGCATCGTAAAAATCCATCTGGATTGGCCTAGATGACCAATTCCTGGTGTTTTTATTTCCGCAGAAAGCTGCGATCAAGGACTCTTTTTCTGTGGGTAAATTTAATTCATCAGATGTGCAATTAGGTATAAATATTCGACCTAATTCAAACAAACGTAAGGGCTCATCACGACTAAGTTTTTTATTCATGCTCACCGTTTTTAGCATGTTCGCTAATAAAGAAGGCCTTAGAAAGCGTTGATCCGATGTCATTGGATTTGCAAGAGATAGAGGTGGGTTTTTCGTATTCCACGAGCTTGTATCCAACAATTCGCGCTCAGAATTCACGTTGTAGGTTATTATTTCAACCATACTCAGGGCGGAAATTTTATCCTTAATGTGTTCTTTGAAATGCCACATGCTTCGTGGACGATGGTGAGGTATAGGTGCAGAAATCATAGTTGTTGGGATTGATTCATACCCGGTAATCCTAGCGACCTCTTCGATTAGATCCTCTTGTATACTTATTTCTGGCCGCCAATAAGGAGCGGTGAAATATGTGGTTTCTGAAAGCAGGCCGGGCGAAGGCTCAATCGCATCGATTAGGTTTACGTCATTGTCTTTATGTTCGTTTATGACAAATCCCAATGATTGAAGTACTTTAATAGCATCTTCATAGTTAATCTGGGATCCGAGCACTTGATGCAGGCGGTTCCTATCAAATGGAATATGAGTTGCTTCGGGGATTTTAGTTTTTATATCAACTATCTCGTCATACACTTTTCCTCCGGCAATTTGTTTTATTAGATACGTTGCTCGGCGAAGGCCGATTTCTGCAAGGTCCGGGCTCAAGGTCCGTTCAAACCTATAAGATGCAGCTGTAGTTAGCCTGAGGTCTGAAGAGGTTTTCCTAGTGTTTACTGGTTCAAAATTTGCTGCTTCAAGTAGTACGGTTTTAGTTTTTTCGTTGACCTCAGAGTTAGAGCCACCCATTACTCCGGCTAGACCGATTGCGCCAGCAGTATCTGAGATTACTAGCATTGGTGGTTTAAGTTCTCTTTTCTCGCCATCCAAAGTTGTTAATTCTTCTTTACTGATGGCTTTTCTAACAATGATTGTATTGTCACTTATGGAGTCAATATCAAATGCATGTAATGGCTGATTGAGTTCTAACATCACATAGTTGGTTATATCAACGACATTATTTATTGGTCGTTGTCCACTTTTTATCAATATATCCTGAAGCCATTGAGGAGATTCTTGGATGTTCACTCCTTCTATAACGCTTGCGGTGTATCTTGTGCATAGTTCAGGGTCCTTAACTTCAATTGATATGATGTTTTTGGTCAGTTTGTTGATTGTTTCAAAACTGGAATCCGGCTCAGTCACAGTTTTATTTGTCAAAGCACCAATCTCTCTTGCAATTCCTAAAACGGAAAGGCAGTCAGCTCTATTAGGGGTCACATCTATGTCAAAAACTACATCGCTTACCACATCACTTAATAGTGTGCCTGCTGTAGCGGAATCATCTAACTCCATGATTCCTTCGTGATCGTCACCTAGGCCAAGTTCTTTCACCGAGCAAATCATTCCTTGAGACTTAACGCCACGTATGTTGGCCTCGCGAAGTTGTTCAACCTTTTCACTGCGGGTATTAAAAACCTTAGCACCCAATTTGGCAAACGCAATTTTTTGGCCCTTTCTTATGTTTGGTGCCCCACAAACCACTTGTACAGTATTTTCTTCAGCGATGTTAATCACAGGTAGTTTTATCCTGTCCGCATTTGGATGCGGCTCAATTTCAACAATCTCACCGACAACAAATTTACTATCTAGATGGCCTCCGACTTCTTGATAGTCGGCAACCTCTACTCCAGCCATAGTTAGTAGATGTGCGATTTGCTTTGGGGGCAAATCAATCTCTATATATTGTTTTAACCAAGATAAAGGTACAAGCATTTCTATTCAGAATTGTCCAAGAAATCTAATGTCATTATTGTAAAAAAGTCTGATATCATCGATGCCGTTCTTAAGCATAGCTATTCTTTCAACCCCAATACCAAAAGCGAAGCCAGTGTATTTATCGGTATCATATCCGACGGCCTTCAACACTTTAGGATGAACCATACCGGCACCTAAAATTTCTATCCAATTTGCGTCACCCGTCTGATTAGTTCGAGAATTCCAGTCAATTGACATTTCTGCGCCTGGCTCAACAAATGGAAAGTAGTCGCACCTAAATCGAACCTTAACATCTTCCCCAAATAATTTACGAGCGAACTCATAAAGGGTTCCCTTCAGGTTTGCAAAGGTTATACCTTTGTCAACGGCTAAACCTTCTATCTGTGAAAAATGCCATTCATGTGAAGAGTCAGTAGCTTCATATCTATACACTTTTCCTGGCACTATCAAACGTACAGGAGGTTCCTGATTTTCCATAGTCCTGATTTGCATTGGAGATGTATGGGTGCGGAGTAGCATGGGTTTTTCCCCATTAGAATCCTCCTGATCAATCCATAGGGTATTAAAACCATCTCGTGCTGGATGATGCTTAGGTATGTTAAGCATTTGGAAATTATAATAGTCAAGCTCCACCTCTGGACCTTCAATGACTTCAAACCCCATCGCTGTAAAAGCATCACAAATATCTCGAATAGTTTGCGTTATTGGGTGAAGGGATCCGTTATTTACCGGCACTCCGGGCAACGTTACATCTATTGATTCTGCAGTCTTTTTGCTATCAGTGGCTAAAATTTCTTCTTGCTTATTGAGGAGCTTTGCTTCTAGTTCTTTTGATGCACTATTTATAGTCTGTCCAAATTCTGGTCTTTCTGCTGAAGGTAAATCAGAGATAGATCTTTTTAATTGAACAACTATACCTTTCCGACCTAAATATCGAATTCTCCATTGATCAAGGTCATCTAAAGTTTTGGTAGACATTAATTCCGTTAAGGCATTACTTACGATTTCGTCTACATTTTGTGCGGAATGTGTTGTGCTGTTTTTTTTCATTAATCCAGTAACTAAATCATTTTAGAGTAATAAGGATATTTGATTACTATAAATATCTTACACGGCATAAGCATTAACCAATAGACTGATAGACTACACTCTAAACGAATTTGCTAAGGGGAATATCAGTGAAAAGAGATGATGGCAGGCACTATGATGAGATGCGAAATGTGATAATAACGCCTGGCGCACAACAGTATGCAGAAGGTTCTGTGATCATTGAGACTGGCAACACAAAAGTTCTTTGTGCTGTTTCTGTTGAGGAAGGTGTGCCAGCATTTTTAAAGGGACAGGATAAGGGATGGGTTACAGCAGAATATTCTATGTTACCCCGGTCAACTCATACCAGAATTAGTAGATCTCGTTCTAGTGGGGGTCGTGCAAAAGAAATACAAAGGTTAATTGGAAGATCTATTAGAGCTGTAACTGATTTGAGTCTTCTGGGTGAAAAAACCGTAACTATAGATTGCGATGTGCTACAGGCTGATGGAGGCACTCGCACTGCAGCAATAACAGGTTCTTACGTGGCTTTTGAATTAGCCTGCCTAGAATTAATAAGCCGCGGTGATTTGGCTCAAAGCCCATTACAATACCCTGTTGCAGCTACGAGTGTTGGTCTTGTAGGTGGAAAATTAATGCTAGATCTCTCATATGAAGAAGATTCGAGCGCAGATGTAGATTTTAATGTGGTAATGACTAGAAGTGGAGAATTTGTAGAGATTCAAGCAACAGGAGAAGAATTTGTTTTTGGACACGATCACTTAATTGAAGCCTTGAGTTTAGCGCAAAAAGGCATTAGATCTTTAAGCCTATTACAGTCTCAAGTTTTAGGAAATAACGATAAATAATTACAACAGAAAAGGTGGAAAAATTGGATCCTAAAGTGAACACTAAAGTGATCTTAGCTTCTAGGCCTACAGGATATCCTACGGAGGAAGATTTTTTAATAGTTGAATCGGAAATTCCATCACTTAAGGAAGGAGAGTTAATAGTCAAAATAGACTGGTTATCGCTGGACCCTTATATGAGAGGCCGAATGAATGATGCAAGGTCATATGCTCCTTCTGTGGAGGTAGGGGATGTTATGGTTGGCGGAGCAGTGGGCACAGTTGTGGAATCAAGGACACCACTTTTCTCCGTAGATGAAGTGGTTGAAGGAAATTTTGGCTGGCAATCGTATGCCTTATCTAGTGGTGTTGGCTTAAGAAGAGTAAACCCACTGTTGGGTCCTGTACGATCAAGTATAGGAATTCTTGGAATGCCTGGCCTTACAGCTTACTTTGGCTTGTTAGATGTATGTCAGCCTTTAGCCGGTGATACTGTAGTAATTTCAGCGGCTTCAGGGGCAGTTGGGCAAGTCGTAGGACAGATAGCAAAAATAATGGGATGTACCGTTATTGGTACAGCAGGTACAGACGAAAAAGTTAGATACATTGTCGATGAATTAGGGTTTGATGTGGGGATAAACTATAAAAACGAAAATGTGGGAAATTCGCTTGATTCAGCCTGTCCTAATGGAATTGACATCTACTTTGATAATGTGGGCGGATTTGTCACTGATGAAGTTATAAAGAGAATTAATACAGGAGCTAGAATTGCTATTTGCGGACAAATTTCTCAATATAACCTCAGGGAACCTGAACTAGGTCCCCGGAATTTGTTTCATTTGACAAAATCTCAGGCAAAGATGCAGGGATTTTTGGTTTTTGCGTATGAGGCCCAGTATGATAAGGCTCTTAACAGGATTTCTAAGTGGATAAAGGCAGGTAAACTCAAATACAGAGAAGATATAGTCGAAGGTATAAGTAATGCTCCTAAAACTTTCATTGGTATGTTACAGGGAGAGAATTTAGGTAAAACGCTGATTAAGGTGTCTTAAAGCCCTAATTACCATGTTCAGCAAGTTGTTCTTTCAATGATTTATTTAAAGTAATCATAATCTTCTCCGAATTTTTAGAACGGTCTTTGGGTCTTAAGCACTGGAATCATGGTTTTGTATAGGAGGATGGAAAAGGGGTGTCTCACCATCGTCAATGTCAGCACCATTGATTTTCAATATATGATCTGCAGCCTCTTTTATATTATGGTTAGCTGCTTGAGTTCTTTTGGAACCCCAAAGTCTGATTGCACTCTCCGTTAGCTCAGCAATCAAAACTCTTTTTTCGCCTTGTGAGTCATTCATATTCGTGGGTCACACCTTATAAACAAAAGTATAGTACTTTATTAATAATAGAGTCAAAGGTAAAATAAATGATACAGATTTAAGCTTAGTTAAATCATCAGATTGCAAGCGGAAACAAATTGACCCCAATATGTCTACGCTAATATAATCGATTGGGAAATTAACAGATAAAGTCATGTCTAAAAGAACTTATCAACCAAAAAATCGTCGTCGTATGAGAGTTCACGGATTTAGGTCCAGAATGAAAACTCGTGCAGGCAGAAACGTGCTCAAAAGACGCACCTTTAAAGGTCGGAAGCAGCTCACAGTCCAGGTATAGATTAATAATACTTTTCAATCTAGCGTAATACATTGCCTACACTTCAAAGTCTTAGAAAACAATTGGACTTCCAAAGGGTAATGGAATCAGGCGAAAGTTGGTCGGATAGAAAGTTTGTACTGGTGGCGTCGAGTCAAACACCTTCATCTACTGAGACAAGATTTGGGTTTTCAGTTAGCAAACGCATAGGGAATGCCGTTATACGTAATCAAATGAAGCGCAGGTTGCGCTCTATTGTATGTCGATTAGATTATGTTGGAGGATGGGATGCTGTATTAATAGCACGGAAAGGCTCTATAGGCTGCAATTATAAGGAAATTGAAATATCGGTATCGAGGTTATTAATAAAATCTGGCATAGCTGCTAATCGACTGGAATCTAAAAAGATATAAATGCGATGAAAAAGTTAACGCTAATTATAATAGGGTTTTATCAGCAAAACATCTCCCCATATTTAGGGGTTAGGTGTCGGCATGTGCCAACATGTTCAAATTATGCATATGAAGCTATATCGAAACATGGGGTAATGATAGGTTCGCTGATGACCGGTTCTCGGCTACTTAATTGTCGTCCTTTTGGTAAAACTGGATATGATCCAGTGCCATAATTAAAAAAATGGATTTACACTTTTGAATCAGAAAAATTTAATCAGTATTAAGTTTCAATCAGGATCATTCAGATCAATACATCTGTTAATCCTTATATTGACAGGTATCGTCATGTTCGCCTGTGTTCCAGGAGGTGCATGTGGTGGGATTGCGCGGCCTGAAGGTTGGTCTAGCGGGGTAGTAGAGGACAACATTCTTTATACAGGCACGATGCAGGGTGAAATTATAGCAATAGATGCCGTGTCTGGTGATTATATTTGGCATTTTGAACCCTCAATTGGTGAAGAAAAAAACCGAGCCTTTTATGGAGATCCCATAATTGTAGGTGATTTAATTTATGTAGCAGGCTATGACGGTTATTTGTATGCTCTATCTAAATCCGATGGTAGTTTATGGGAGCAGCCAATCCCAATTGGTGAAAACAAAGATAGCGTGGTTGGCGGCGCAGAATATGTGGATGGACTATTACTAGTTGGTTCATCAGATGGATACGTTTATGCATTTGACATTGAAGATAATTCGAGTGCTTGGAGCTTTGAAACGGGATCAAAGATCTGGACTAAACCTTTAATCCAAGATGGATACGCATTTTTTGGATCGTTGGATAAAAACTTTTATGCCCTGGATGTAGATGATGGTTCACTAGTTTGGAGTTTCGAAACTGGGGGCGCGATAATTACTCCTCCCAGTAAAGTAGGCAGTACTGTTTTATTTGGTAGTTTTGATGGAGTCTTTTACGCATTGGAAGCTGAATCTGGGAAGGAATTGTGGCGATTTACAGATGCCGAGGGTTGGTATTGGGGTAAACCTGCAATTACTGAAACACATGTGTACGCGCCTTCTCTTGATGGAAATTTATACGCAATAGATGTTCAGAATGGGAGATTACAATGGAAAGTTGAAACAGATGGTCCAATAATAGGAGCGCCATTAATCTTTGAAGAATGGATTATATTTGGCTCTAATGATGGAAAGCTTAGGGTGGTTTCAATGAAAACGGGAGCCAGTCAAAAGAGGTGTAATATAGGACATGATTTGCGTACTAGTATTGTAAAGGGAGATGGGGCTATTTATATGGGCGTGTCTAACCGCTCCATTATTGCTATAAATATAAAAAATAATGGCGATCCGGATGAGAAATGGAATTATATTACTGAGGATCACAATATTGATCTTGATCGAGCTAAAGCATGTTGATGCCAAGCGAGGATTTGTAAAATGGAATTTTTAGGCGGCATCTGGAATGGAGCAATTATCAGGCCTATGATAAATAGCCTGGTGATTCTCTATGAGGTGGCATTTTCTAATTTCGGAATTTCCATAATACTTTTCACTTTGATAATACGGGCAATCCTGTTTCCGTTAACTGTCAAACAAAGCAAACAAATGAAAGCGATGCAAGCAATTCAGCCAAAGCTTAAATCAATGCAGGAAAGATATAAAAACGATCGTCAAAAAGTATCCCAGGAAACGATGCGTATATATCGGGAAAATGGTATCAACCCACTCGGGTGTCTGGGTCCGATGTTTATACAATTCCCAATTTGGATCGGTTTATATCAAGCTATAATACAAACACTTCCATCCACGCCGGAGCGATTAGCAACTCTTTCTAACAAACTCTATTGGTGGCTTCCTTCAGTACATAAGGCCGTACCAATAAACGGAGACTTTCTGGGGCTTGATTTAGCAGTTCCAGATCCAACTAGAATAATCCTTCCTGTATTGGTTGGTGTGTCAATGTTTGTCATGCAAAAAATGACAACTATGCCGTCAACTTCTCCGCAGCAAGATTCGACAAATCGCATGATGTTGTGGATGATGCCCGTTATGTTTGGGTTTTTTACGATACAATTTCCAAGCGGGTTAGCAATTTATTGGATAGTTTCAAATATAGTTGGAATTATTATCCAGGGATTTGTAACAGGATGGGACCCAATACTTAAAATACTAAATTTTCAGGTTGTATCACAACCTTCTCCTGCAGCAGCATTAGTTTCTACAGGAGATGAAGAGGTAGGTAATGAAAAAGAACACTATAGTGACGACGGCGAGGACCGTCGAAGACGCAATCGAGTTAGCTCTAAAACAGCTAGACGTAAATCGAGAAGAAGTAGAAATAGACGTCGTTAGCAGAGGAAAAGCTGGCTTACTTGGGATTGGCTTTGAAGAAGCTCAAGTGAGAGTTAGCATAGTTGATTTTGGCCCTGATGAAATTGCGGGCGACGTTGTTAAAACAGTGTCGAACGTTTTGGATAATTTATTAAACTTGATGGGTGTGGATGCTGTATCGACGCTAAGGCGTGCTATTGGAGAAGACGATGGCGGGCCGGTATTTAATGTGGAAGGCGAGGATTCAGGACTTTTGATTGGCCGAAGAGGCGAAACTTTGAGAGGTTTGCAATTTCTGGTGAATTTTATGTCTAATATTGAACTTGGATTTAGGCCAGATGCAATAATTGATGTAGGTGGATATCAAGAGCGAAGAAAAAAATCACTTCAGAACATGGCAAGAAATGTATCGTTAAAAGTTGCTCAGAGTGGAAGATCTGTAACTCTTGAGCCAATGAGCGCCTACGATCGTAGGCTAGTGCATCTGGCTTTATCAGATAACCCTGAAGTTGTTACACAGAGTGTGGGCTCTGGGGCTGATAGGCAGATTGTAGTAAGTCCTGCGGATATAGATTAGTAATACTTGGAAACAATTTGATATGGCAAGTGAATCAGATTTAGAATTTACAAACTTTTCTACTGTTCATTGTTCTATTAAAAATCATGTTGGCCTTATTAGAATTCAAGGAAAAGATGGGTCAAATTTAATTAATCAACTAATGGTTGCTGAATTAAAAGAAGCAATTAACAGTTTCGATGATAACCCTGCAGTTCGCGCGATTATCTTGTCTTCTAAGGGCAGTAACTTTTCAGATGGTTCAGCTCTACAAGGTTCATGTAAAAACGTTGATTTGAACTCTCATCGTATAGCGTTACACCTCGCTAATACTAGAAAAATCACTATAGCATCTCTTCGTGGTAACGTTTTGGATCAAGGACTCGAATTGGCTTTAGCTTGTGATATTCGGTTTGCAGACAGAGAATCAATATTTGGTTTAACTAATATTAAATCTGGTCTTATGCCATGGGACGGCGGTACGCAAAGGCTTACCCGTATAATAGGCCCCTCAAGGGCTTTATACATGATGCTGACTGGAATAACAATTGATGGAGTTAAGGCGTTGGAATATGGCCTAGTCTCTGATATCACATCTGATCTTACTGATGAAGAATTATCTCTACAATTTGGTTTAATCATCTCGAATCATGGCCCTATAGCAGTGCAATATTTAAAAGAGGCGGTTAATTCGGGTTCTGATCTTAATATCGAAGAAGGAATGCGACTCGAACTCGATTTAGCCACGTTGCTCCATTCAACTAATGATAGAGCTGAAGGGCTGCGTGCCTTTGCGGAAAAAAGGAAGCCGGAGTTTCAGGGTGACTGATAAATCCATTATATATAACAAAAGAGACTCGATTGTTAGCATAAAATTGAACAGACCGAAATCAATAAATGCAATTACCCAATCTATGAGAGATTTGATTTTTGATGCTTTAACCGCTTATTCATTCGATGAAGAGGCTAAAGTTTGTGTTATCTATGGAGCAGGAGATAAAGGCTTTTGTTCCGGTGCTGATCTAATTGAGTTTGGTAAGAGTAGGTCTCAAACAGAATCCAGGAAAATCAGGAAGCAACGAGATCTCTGGGGACTATTAAGTCAGATTAAAAAACCTTTGATAGCTGCGGTGCATGGATATGTTATCGGAGCCGGCCTTGAGATAACTTCTTTGTGTGACATCAGAATTTCTTCTCCTAATGCTGTGTTTGCGATGCCGGAGGTGGCACATGGCTTTATACCTGGTGCAGGTGGAACACAAAGCTTTCCAAGGGCAATTGGCAAAACTCATGCCATGAGACAGTTTCTAGGTAATCGAAGTGACCGTATGAATGCTCAAAGAGCTTACGAGCTTGGTTTGGTGCATAAAATTGTCGCTATCGATGATTTATTAAAAACAGCATTTGATGTTGCTGGAGGACTTGCCGTAAATGATCTGAAGATACTAACTGCCATGAAAACGGCAGCAATTGATGGTTGGTATATGCCGATTTCTCTTGGGCTCGATCTAGAAAAAAGATTAATGGAAAAGGTCAAATCAAATAACTAAAGATGAACTTTTCAGAAACTCTTTCAATAGTATCTGAAATTATGCCCGATAGGGTTGCTACAGTATTTGATAAAGACTGTACTTCATATGCCAAATTAAGCCATGAAGCAGATCTTATTGCATCGGGATTAATTTCAATTGGCATTAAACCGGGCGATAGAGTTGCATTTTTGGACGTTAATACAGATAGACAGATCAAATTAATTTACGGAATTGCTAGAGCTGGAGGTGTATCTGTACCGATAAATTACCGAGCTAAATCATCAGAAATAGAATTCTGTATAAATGACTCAGGAGCTTCGGCAATTGTGGTCGGCTCGGATTATCATGAAATGGTTTTATCTATCAAAGATAACATAAATTGCCAGCTCAAATTGATTTCGTTTCAAAGCCACGGATATGCTGACAATTGGATTCCCTATGGAAATATCTTCAAAGAGCAAAACGATTCTTATCCCCAAACGAACCCGAAAGACCCTGCGATAATACTTTACACTTCCGGCACTACTGGTCGCCCCAAAGGCGTTTTATTAACCCATCAATCTTTATCAGCCAGTCTACTAAATAATATTTTTCCTGATATTGAAAATAATGAAGTAGTTTTGCTAAGTATGCCGCTTTATCATGTTGCAGGAATACATATTTTACTAGCTTCACTTTATGAAGGCCGCAAGTTAGTGATTCAGAGGCAATTCCAAGCTAGAGAATGGCTTGAATTAATCGATGAGCATAAAGTTTCTAGGGCGACTTTGGTTCCCACAATGCTTAAGATGATTCTAGAAAATGACTTTTTCAATAAAGCTAATCTATCTAGCCTTGGGATGATCACATACGGTGCCGCCGTTATGCCGCTAAGTGTGATTACCGAAGCTATTCAGAGATTACCTCTAGTTGGCTTTATAAATGCATTTGGTCAAACTGAGTCGGGGTCTACAATCGCTGCTTTGACTCCTGAAGATCATACATTGACTGGCACTTCATTGCAGGTTGAAAAGAAACTAAGTAGATTGAGCTCTATTGGGAAACCTTTAGAAGGAGTAGAGGTTCGTATTTCTGCTAATCAAGTAACAGCGCCGCCTGGTCAAGTTGGAGAGATATTGGTTCGTTCTGATCAGATTATGGATAGATACTGGAACGACAATTCTTTATCCTCTTCAGTAATTGATGAAGGATGGTTGCATACTGGAGACATGGGTTACATGGATGAGGAAGGATATATTTTTCTTCAAGGGAGATCAAAAGACTTCATCAAACGGGGAGGCGAACGTATTTCACCAAATGAAATTGAAAGTGTTCTATTAACCCATCCTGGTGTCGATGAAACTGCAGTAATTGGAGAGCCAGATATTCATTGGGGCGAAATTGTCGTAGCTTTTGTTATCAAGTCAGATAACTTGAATGTTACAGAAAAGGATCTCATATTACATTGTAAAAATTTTTTAGCGAGCTTCAAAAAACCCGAGAAGATCATCTTCATTGAGACAATGCCTAAAAACTCATTAGGTAAAATTTTAAAAACAGATCTAAAAAAATTATATTTGGATTAATTAAGATTATCAGTCAATCTTGTCAAAACCGGTATATTCTCTTAAAACCTTTGGGATGATTATAGAACCATCGCTTTGTTGATAATTCTCAATTATTGCGATTAATATTCGCGGTATAGCTAACCCCGAGCCATTCAAGGTGTGAGGATATATTGGCTTTGATCCAGATTCTGGTCTATATCTTATTTTAGCCCGCCTCGACTGAAAATCATCACAATTGGAACAACTACTAACTTCTAACCAGTCTTCGCTACCGGGTGACCATACCTCTAGGTCAAAAGTTTTCACAGCAGAAAAACCCAGGTCTCCAGCACAAAGCTCAATAACCCTATATGTTAGTTCTAACTGACTTATAATTTCCTCGGCATTAGCTACCAGTTTTAAAAGTTCTTCATCAGAGTCGAGAGGGCTAACAAATTTATACATTTCAACTTTATCAAATTGATGTACTCTCTTAATGCCTCTTGTTTGACTTCCGGCAGCAGCTTTTTCCCGTCGAAAGCAAGGAGTATGAGAGACAAATTGAGAAGGTATTTGATCCGGATTCAATATTTCATCCCTAAACATGCTAGTTATGGGTACCTCAGCAGTTGGTATTAACCACAAATCATCTTCTTGATCGTGATACATGGTTTCACTAAATTTTGGAAGATGCCCGCTTCCAGTGACGGTTTCACTATTCACTAAATAAGGCAAATATAATTCTTGGTATCCATGTTTCTCGGTGTGAGTGTTTAACATCCAAGATATTAGTGAGCGCTGTAGCTTTGCAGCCTTACTATTAAGCACATAAAATCTTGATCCAGATATTTTTGCTGAAGCTGACAGGTCGATTAGTCCTAATCTTTTCGCTATTTCCCAATAGGGAGCAGGACTTTTGATAGATTTAATCGAACCTTGTACAGTGCGAACAATTTGATTTGACGACTCATCCTTACCATCTGGCACATTATCCCTAGGGATATTTGGCAACGTCAACATTATGGTATGAATCTCTTGTTGAGTAGACTTGTATTCAGCTTCCAGTTTTTTCACTTTTTGGCCTAGGGTTTTCATCTCAACGATTAATTCTTTACTTGGATTTTTTTTAAGGCCAATTTGTTGGTTGGATTTTTTTCTATCCGACCTTAAATTATCTAATTCTTTTTGAATCAATTTCCGTTTATTGTCTAATGAAACCAACTCATCTATACTGAAGGTGTCTCCCCGGCGTTGAATAGCATTGCGAACGTTTTCTGTGTCCGCCTGTATAAGTTCTATATTTAACATTTTGATTTAATTAAATTTCACCTAACCTAACTCTTCTTGCAGCCTTTTGAGTATTAATTGTTCATCCCCGTCATCTACAGTTTGTATTCGTATTATGACCGAATCTGGAACATTATCAGTTCTTAAATGGATTATAGGTTCGCCGTTTTCAAGTAAATCTTGTAATTCATCAGCTGATAAATTACAAGATTTCTTGTCGATTATAAGCCTTAAACCTTCGACCATTCCCTTGTCTGGAAAATCAGCTACGGTTATACCTGGAAGTTTTGCTATTTCATCGCGAATCTTGTTTAGTCTGGCTTCATAATTAGCTAAACGCGATTCATGGTCCATTTTAAGCCACTCTTGTAGTGCAACAAAAGTTCCCACAACCGTCTGGCGGTCCATTTTAATAGAGCGACCAAAAACCCGAGTATGTTCATATTCGAATCCAACGAAACTTAACCTATATGCAAGTCGCATTAGATGTTTATTAGCGCCTAACAGCAGGCCACTAGTATTTAAACCCTCAAAGTATTTTCCACCGTACCCGACCAAATCGGCCCCATTTTGTGCATAGTGACTTAATCGATCTGTTGGATATACTTGACCAGCTGCATCTATCAATAGAGGTAATTTATTCCTATGAGCTAATTTGACTAATTTGTTAAATGCAACGATATCAGTTCTTTGCTCTCTTTCACTTGGATCATCATATAGCCCTCCAGCTAGATAATGAATACCAGCTGTTTTTTCATTTATTGCTTCTTCAATATCTTTTTCTGTAGTGTTTTGTTCATTGCCAACTTCAATTAGCTTGCCGCCGGGTACAGTCACAGCCTTGTCATAGCTTACCCGTAATTGTTTTTGTATTATGAATTCATTTGGCAGTCCGGTTACATCCGGTAATTGTTCAATATCATCTTCATTATTTCTTGTAATGCATGCCGCAGCTCCGAGTGAAAGTGCCGCGGAACATCCTGGGGTTACCATAGCGAAAGGGACATTTAACATTTCTGCGATTCGTTCGCCAGAAACCTCAACTAATTCACTCATTTTTACGTAGTCTAAAGAGGCATCCTCCATTGCTTCTTTAACAATCCTAGAAGGGTTGTTGCCACCAATTGCAGTTGGATGGCCATGGGCATTTATGACGGGTTTAATCCCTAAAGTTTTGTATATTTTGCTCTGTCCAGCCATTTTTAATTTATTAACCTTTCTTCGTTATTGGGCGAATGCCTTTATGGTGTTTAAATAATCAACTTTTATATTGTCGCTAACTCCAAAAGGGGCTAGCACGGGAAGGTTGAGACCAAGTGAAGCCCTCTTTGCAAGTTGATCATAACAATCGGCCGGACTTCCAACCATTGCCACTTCTTTTTCCATGTTTGTTGATATCGATGATATCGCTTTATCTATGTCGTTAGAATTTAAAGCTGATTCTGCAGAAAGCATTTCTTTTTCAAATCCGCATGAGATAAAGAAACTTCGATAATTAGGATGACGAGAATACTGGGCTATTTCTCTTTTGAGTTTTTTTCGGGCAGTATCAATATCTTTAGACCCCACATAAGTTCTAATGTAACCAGCTATGTCTGGGTTTGCTTTATTTTTAGCCGTATTGTTTGCAGATTTAAATATTCGAATAAAATCTTTTAACTTGCTTACTGCAGTCCAATTTAATAAAACTCCATCAGAAATATTTCCCGAGATACGAATCATTTTTGGCCTTAGGGCAGCAAGATATATTGGCACACAAACGTCTTTAGCTGCTAGCCCAAGTCTAGCATTTTTAACCTGGAAATGTTCACCGGCTACACTGAAGGATTCTCCATTTAATAATTCTCTAATGATGTTAACTGTTTCTTCGGTTCTCCCAACAGGATCCTGGAACGCGCCTCCATGAATATTTTCCACTACTAATTTATGCCCGATTCCTAATCCTAATGAAAAACGATGATTGGTCATTCTATCTAAGTTTGCTGCTGTCATGGCCATCAAAGTTGGAGTTCTCGAAAAAATTGGAAGGATACCAGTTCCTAGTCGGATAGTTTTTGTAATCGATGACAGATATCCAATGAGGGAAATCGAGTCATAACCTCCGCCTTCAGGTATCCAGACTGATTCGAATCCAGCACTCTCGGCTTTAACGACGATTTCTGTAATATCATCCATTGATAATCGAGGGTCGTTTTCGATTCTCAGTCCGAGACGATTTCCGTTTAAAGTGTTCAAAGGTTGAATCCGATTTTATTAATCAATTTTTCTAGCTATTGTCATCGTATTTATTCGACACATAAATTTAATTTCTGATTGTACATTGAATCCGGCTTGATTGATCATTTGCTTTAAATCATGCTGAGTAATTCCCCATAGCTCATGTTCATGATGATCCCTTTCGATTTGATCTGGATCGGAGCCAGACCTAAGTCTATGCCATATAAAGGACACCCGTGGAGGAATCATTGTGATTATTAATATTCCATTAGTTGAGAGCAGCCGATATGCTTCTTTTAGCAGATCATCTCGGTTCGGAATATGATTTAATGCGGCAATTACTGAGATAGTGTCAAAGCTAGAGTCTTCGAAAGGTATATTTGACGAGTCATCGATGATTAAATCTACATCTCCCCAATCATAAACATCTACTCCCGTGCCTTTACCATTATAAGATCTCACTAATTGATTATTGCCGCAGCCAATATCTAATAGTCTTCCAGTGACATAAGGAAGAACAACTTTGACACGCCAATTTCTTAATAATTTTGTTAATGAATACAAACTAACTTACCCTTAATATTTTTTTAACTCACTTTGACGCAATCACCTTTAATGAATGTCAAATTATCGTATTTATTAAATAGGTGGCTACAATAGGTTATCTTTACAAGACAATAGTATCTAGCTGCCCACTATAATTTTGTTTATTATTGATCGTATACTAACAAAATGCCCCATTGTTTATAAAATAAAATCCTATTATTTTCGAGGTTTGAAAAAACAATGTTTAGAAACAGCTTGAGATGAGTTGTATTGTAATGATGTTAATAAATATCACCACATATAGTTTCAATGATTAGGCCCATTGTGTTGGCTGGAGGTTCAGGCACAAGGCTTTGGCCTTTATCTCGTGAAGAGTTCCCAAAGCAATTCCTTAAATTGGCGACCGATCGTACTATGCTTCAAGAAACAATATTGCGACTAGATGGACTTAATAAAAACTGTAATAGCTTGCCTCCAATCGTTGTTTGCAATGAAAAACATAGGTTTTTGATAAAAGAACAACTTAAAGAAGTGGATAAATTTCCCGACGCAACAATACTTGAGCCAGTTGGAAAAAATACCGCACCCGCCTTAACTCTAGCAGCACTTTGGGCATTAAAAGATGATCAAGAATCGATATTACTAGCATTACCGGCTGATCAACATGTTGATAAACCTGAAGTCTTTCATGATGTAGTAAAACAGGCGGAACCCCTTGCTGATCAAGGATATTTTGTAACTTTTGGCGTGCCCCCTGATTCGCCTGAGATTGGTTTCGGCTATATTAAAACTACTCCAATGCCGGTTGATTTTGACAATGGCCAGAACAATGTTATGAGAGTTGATAAATTCGTAGAAAAACCTAATTTGGTAAAGGCTAAGAAATACTTGGACTCAGGGCAATATTTATGGAACAGTGGAATGTTCATGATGAAGGCCAGTATATGGCTAGATTTAGTTAATCAATTTTGTCCTGATATTAGCAAGGCCTGCACTGAAGCGTTTGATAAAGGATCAACCGATGGGGATTTCTTCAGACCCGACAGATTAAAGTTTAAAGAATGCCGATCCGATTCGATTGACTATGCTGTTGCTGAAAACATCGATGTGAATCATGGAGATCCGTGCCCAGTAGTTTTCGAGTATAAATCTGGGTGGTCTGATCTTGGAACATGGACTGCAATCGCTGATAAGCTTAGTGCTGACAATCAGAATAACGTTATTAAGGGAGACGTTCTTTCAGAGGATGTTTCTAACTCAATAGTTTTTTCAGAAGGACGTTTATTAGCAGCAGTAGGTCTTGATAATGTTGTTATCGTCGAAACACCTGATGCAATATTAGTAACTTCTAAAGAGAACATTAATGATGTAGGTAAATTGGTTTCAAAAATTCGTGATTCTGGTCGAACAGAACATTCTAAACATCTAAAATCTCATAGGCCATGGGGAACTTATGAGATTTTAGATGAAGGTAAGGGTTTCCAGGTGAAACATTTAAGAATTAATCCAGGTCAGTCGATATCTTTACAGCGTCATAAACATCGTGCAGAACATTGGGTTGTGGTTAAAGGACACGCAACAGTGGTAGTTGGCAATGATTCTTATGAACTGGTCGAAAATCAATCAACATATGTTCCTAAGGGTGTAAAACATCGATTGCTTAATCCCGGCAAAGAACTTTTAGAAATTGTTGAAGTACAGTCAGGCGAACTTATCGATGAAGAAGACATTGAACGCTTTGAAGACAGTTACGGTCGCGCTTGATAGTAGATTCTCACGTACATATTTTTCCTCCTGATTTTATTCGTGACAGGAAATCGCTGTTAACTATGGACCAAACATTTAGCGAATTATATTCTGATACTCGCTCTAAATTGGTGACAGCAGAAGACCTTATTTGCCTGATGGATGAAAACGGTATCGATGTATCTGTGGTTATGGGGATCGGTTGGACTAATTCTATTCTCGCTGAAAAATCCAATCAATATATAGCTGAATCTTGTGAGCGGTTTCCTGATCGCCTAATAGGATTTGGCTCCATTGATCTTTCTTCTGCATATGTATTCGACCAGGTTAGATATTTGACTGAGATAGGCCTGAAAGGAATTGGTGAACTACATCTAGATCATCAGCTATTCAAACAAGGCGGATATGAACTGATCACTCCGATCATCCAGGAAATAAGATCCCACGATCTTGTTTTAGCAATACATTGCTCTGAACCAGTCGGGCATTTATACCCGGGCAAAGGCACTAATACTCCAGAAAAACTAGAAACTTTATTAAATTTATCTCAAGGAGTAAACGTTATACTTTCTCATTGGGGCGGAGGCATGCCATTTTATGGCTTAATGCCGGAAATACGGAAATTATTAGAATCCGTGTTTTTTGACACTGCTGCCTCACCCTTTTTGTATGACCGCACAATATTTCAAATTGTAAGCGATATAGTTGGCGCAAATCATATTCTTGCAGCAAGTGACTACCCCTTGCTTCAGTTCTCACGCATAATAAGTGAAATTGAACAAAGCAGTATGTCTAACCAGGATAAGAAACTTATTTTGGGGGACAACGCAAAAACACTTTTTAATTTGGCTTGACACTATGTTCGTAAATATAAAATTGCCTTTGAAAAAAAGTGACAGTTCAATAATCGACATGGAGTGCTATACTTTCTGCACATAGTGTTTTATTTGTTAATCAGTAGATAAGGGGTAAACGAAGATGGGTTCTGAATTTCCAATATGTAAAGCGTGTGATAATAACGGCAATCTGCTTCCGCTGTCTGATTTCGGCAGTCAAGGGGCTCCAATACACTATAAAGCTTGGGTATGTAGCGTGCCGAGTTGTGGGTACAACATAAAAATACGCAATGGTGATGTTTATATAAACGAACCGATAAGCAGCGGAGACAGTCACGTTCCAAGAACTCGGGGTTAAAAACAAATTTAATTCTATAAGGAACTCGGCAATATTTAATTACTAAGTAGCTTGGAAATATGTATATTTTGCTCTTGGTGATGGAGATAAATTGTGCCAATTAATTATCTGATTAATTCAATCTTCAATGTGGTTATGGCTTGAATAAACGTTTAAGTTTAGGCTTGACTTTGATGGCGGTCGGGGTAGTTTTTCTATTGCTTATAGGCGGCTATTTAATTTATAACGTTAATGAGAAAGCCGGCTTAGAGCAATTAAATGTAAGGCTTAATACCAACGCAATTACTGAAAGTATTGCAGTTACTATAGACGATCAAGATAATCGAAAGCTATCAGTAATTGATTTGCCCATCCATTTTTCTAACATGCACTTTGGAGTTTTATTTCATCCGAAATATTGGCACGATCCTATCAAAACCGGCTCTGACTTAAGGCAAGTTACAGGTATGACAGTAGGCTTTGAATCAGTATCATCTTCAGAGGATTTCGTACTATCAGATCCAAAAGGAACCGCTATTAGAATTTTGATACCTGTCTTGAATGTTGACTCAACTGTAAACGAATTGGGAATTATTGATCTCGGAGATAGTAAAGAATATGAAACTCCTGATAATACGGTAGGTCACATTCCAGAGACTGCAGATCCAGGTGAAATAGGTAACGGATGGTTTTTCGGTCATCTTGAGAGTCCCTTCAGCGGTGAAGGAAATGTCTTCAGTCGGCTACCCGAAATACCTGAAATGTTACGTGAGATTAATGAGATAGGTGAGGGTGGAATAGACATAATATTTGTTAGCAGTACGGGCGAATATTTATATCAAGTAACCTCATCAAAAGTATTGCATGCCGACCAATTGAAGTTATCTGGAGCAGACGACTCACTTATCAGTCTGGTCACCTGCATTCCTAGGCTCGAATACTCTCATCGCCTAATAATCGAAGCGGTTTTAGTAGGTGTAAACACTTATTAGTTTAAGAAACCGATAAAGTATCTCTTAAAAGCTGAACGAAGGCTTTGGTTGGAGTAGACATTGTCTTTCCTCTTAGATTGACAATTCCTGCCTGTTCTACTGGAAGCATATGTGCAAGCCCAACCACTCCAAAAGATTCATGGTCGGTCGGGTCAATTGCTAAACGTGGACCAACTGATATGCCCATTCCAAGTGCTACGTAACGTTTAATCATATCCATACTGTCTAATTCAACAATGATTTCGTAGTCTAGACCTCTTCGTCTAAATTCAGTTTCAAGCATTAATCTAGTATATGTACCTCTCCCCATCATAATTAACGGCCAAGATGCGATTTCATCTAATGACGTAATTGTTGAGTTTAATAAGGGGTGATTCAAGGGTGTTATCAGTACTCTTTCGTATGCAAACAATGGTTGAAACTCAAAATCAACACCTCTTTCGGGACCTGGAACTAGGCCTATATCAACCGTGCCTTCCTCTACCATGTTTAAAACCTCATCTCTTCTCCCGGATAATATTCTTAGATGACCGTGAGGGTGTATCCTTAGAAAGATTTTTACAACTTGTAGCAATTTATGGGGTATTATGTCGTGAGTTGCCGCTACTCTAACCGGACTGACTTGTTCAGCTATACCCGTTTCATCTAATAAAGAGTCTATACCATCTAAAAGTGGCTTCGATAAATCAGCTAGAGTGGTCCCAGCAGCGGTTAACTGAATTGGTCTTTTTATTCTATCGAATAGTAGAGTGCCCAGCTCCTGCTCGAGTTTTTTAATATGAGTGGTTGCTGTCGGTTGACCAATACTTAGTTCCTCTGCTGCTTTTGTGATACTTCTTAACCGGGCCGCTGCGACAAAACTTCGTAGCTCTCTCAATTCCATATTAAACCCACCTCCATTATCATAAAAATTAATATTGATTATATTATATTATATATATTAATGATGTTGTGTTTGTCAGATACTTAATTTAAAGGTCGTCATATTACTGGAAAGTTAAGCAAGCAAAGGAAAAATTAATGACAAAAATATTCAGAAATGTTAGAAAGCGCTCAAACCTAAAATCGGGGTTTGATTTTTATATGAGATCTCTTAATGGTAGGCGCACAAATTGTGGCCCAACCGCTGACGAGGCCAGGAAAGATTTTAGGAGATTTCAGCACTTAATTTAGAATAACATATATCCGATTTGGAGTAGCTCATATCGAGACCCAATGATATTCTTCATAAAGGGCGATATGAGCTTTTTTATTAGGAGCAATTTTGAGTGAACAAAGAGCATGAATGTGGCGGTACAAACAACGGGACTGAGTCACTCAGTCGAAGCTTGGGACACAGATGGTTCTCGAAGGTAAGTTCACTTTTTAAAGGCAAAACGCTTAATGATGATATATGGGATGAATTAGAAGAAGCGTTAATACTTTCTGATGTTGGTGTGTCTATAGCCTCATGTATGCTTGATAAAGTTAAAACTGAAGCTCAGGCAACATCAATGCATCAACCGAGTGAGGTCCTTGGAATTTTAAAGTCTCAAGTAAGGTCACTTCTCGCTCATGGAGTTGATTATTCGGCATTAATTAAATCTCTTCATCCTTCCGGTGCTAATAATCCCATTGTGATTTTGTTTGTTGGAGTTAATGGGGTAGGAAAGACGACAACTCTAGCAAAAATGGCACGGATGTACATTGATTCGGGACATAATGTGATTATTGGAGCTGCAGACACGTTCAGAGCAGCTGCAGTGGACCAGATCAAAATTTGGGGAGAAGGGCTAAAATTAGATGTGATTGCACATTCCCAAGGATCAGACCCCAGTGCAGTTGTTTTCGATACGATAGAGGCAGCAAAAGCACGGAAGAAAGACGTGGTTCTAATTGATACTGCAGGTCGAATGCACAATAGTATAAATCTCATGGATGAGCTGAATAAGATGTCTCGAGTGGCTGCAAAGACTGGGGTTGAAAAACCCAAAACAATTTTAGTTCTGGACGCATCTACTGGCCAAAATGGATTGCAACAGGCGAGATCTTTCCTAGGATCAACAGGATGTGACGGCATTGTATTAACAAAACTCGATGGTAGCTCAAGAGGAGGGGTTATCCTGTCAGTTTATACTGAATTTCAAATGCCTGTTATATATATAGGGACCGGGGAAAAAATACAGGATTTACAATTATTTGACCCAAATCAATTTGTTGAGGATTTATTTTCCTAGCCTTCATGAAATAACCTCTCTGATTTATAGATTTACGTACCATTCATAAATTAAATCGGATATTCAATGTAAACTAAAGGCACATTTTTACTTATTGTTTTAATGCCGGAGGAAATATTTGAGTGAACCTTTAATTTGGATCCTCATGATTGAACTTATAGGGATAGTTGCGTTTCCTATAACCTTTTTGCTGTGCAGGTGGCTGCCCGATAGGGGTATTGCATTGTCTATCCCGATGGGTTTGGTTATTGCAGCATATTTGTCATGGGTTTTGAGTTACACTGATATCGTCCCGGCAAGTGGCTTCGGACCAGCTCTATCGATAATAATTATCGCTATTCCATCTATCTACATATTTTCGCGTTACAGAAAAGAAATTATTGAACATCTACGAAGCCATGTTTGGTTGATTGTAGTTACACAATTGATATTTTTAGCACTATTTTTCTTTTGGACTCTTTATAGATTTTACGATCCGTCAATATCTCATACAGAGCAGCCGATGGATATGGCCTTCTTGAGCGCATCCATGAGAACTGATTTTGCCCCTCCAGAGGATCCATGGCTCAGAGGTGAGTCGATTAGCTATTACTATTTTGGCTATTGGATCGTAGCCTTTTTCGCTAACCTGGTGAATACAAAAGCTAGCATCGCTTATAATTTAGCACTTTCTTTAATTCCTGCCATAACATCTGTGGGAGTAATCGGATTAGTATATAACATCATAAAAATTGATGGAGGCAAAATTAAATTTGCCATATTGGCGGGACTAATTTCATCGATTGCTCTCCTAGCAGCCTCTAACTTAGAAGGAGCATTGGAATTTCTTAGATTTAATGGTATTGGTAGCGAGTCGTTTTGGGATTGGATTTCAATTGATGGCATTACTGGACCTATAGTTAATCTAACGGATAGCTGGCGACCTACGGAATTTTGGTGGTGGTGGCGAGCAACTCGAGTTATAAATGTATTTGAAAATGGAGTGGGACTCGATTATACAATTCATGAATTTCCTTTATTCTCGGGCTTACTAGGAGATTTGCATCCACACTTTTTGTCTCTGCCGTTCGTGACCTTATTTTTGGGCTTGGTTGCTAATTTTGTTGTGAGTTCACGAACCATGATGCCTGGAGTTAGTCTTATATCTAATTTACCGATTAAAAAAGTAGTAATCGCTTATGCTACAGCTTTTAGGAATAATGGCCCTCAACTTATCTTTTTAGGGTTTATTTTGGGAGCCCTTGGCTTCATTAATGCCTGGGACTTACCTATATTCGGTTTAGTTTTTGTTGGGGCTGTGTTTTTTAAAATCTATAAAGATCAGGGCGATTCAATTACAGAAATTGTCATTAGAGCCTTACCAATATTCGTAATCGTATTTTCAGCGACATTGTTACTATATGCCCCATATTATTTTTATTTCCAAAGTCAATTTTCCGGCCTGTCTCCCGTAACAGATATTACTTCAAGACCCATACATTTTTTCATTGTTTGGGGATTATTTATGATGTTAGTTATTCCATTTGTTTTATATGTTTTTGCCAAGTCAAAATTAAGATATGGATGGTTTAATAAAATCTGTATAGCGGCTTTAATCGCGATACTGCCGTTCGTATTCTGGTTAATTTTGATTGCGTGGACTGGCAGTTCAGAGGTTATGATACTGAGTCGATTTATTAAATTGCTACCCATTATGATAGTTATATTTATGTCTGCTTATTCCGTGTTGTATATGCTTCGAGATGGCCTGATTGGTGGATCTAAAACAGTAGGACTGGCTTTAACTATGATTTTAGTTTGTGCAAGTTTTACTTTAATAATGATTCCAGAGTTGATTATAGTTAGCGACCAGTTCGGGAGCAGGATGAATACTGTGTTTAAATTGTATTATCAGGCATGGATACTACTGTCGATTTCTTTTGGAACTGCAGCGTACTACATTGGTTATTTATTAATAAAATCTAATGGAGTACAAAAATTGATAGCAGCCAGTTTCGGTTGTGTTTTAGTTGTTTTACTTTCAATCTGTTTATACTATGCTCCGGCAGCAGCATTTACAAAAGTTGATACAAGTGACATCAAAAGCTTAGATGGATTGGATTACATAAAAAACAAAAACCCGGATGAGTTGGCGGCAATCAACTTTTTAATTAATTCATCTAATAAACATGATGCATTAGTTGAAGCAGTCGGGACATCTTATAGCGAATATGGCAGAATTTCTTCTAGTACAGGAATACCGACAATTCTGGGTTGGCCCGCACATGAAATACAATGGAGAGGTTCTGATTTAGGTTTATCTCAGCGTGCGAATGATGTTGAGAGGATTTATCAGGGTTTAGATCCCAAAGAGACATATGCCTTATTAGACAAGTATAACGTGAATTATATATATGTTGGACCACGAGAGCGGCGAAAATATGGAATTAGCGGGCTTGAGAAATTTGAAACTTTTATGATTAAAGTGTTCGATGCTGACACCGTAGCTATTTATAAGATTAGGTAAGTTCTCTTTGAATAAAATTTTAACAACAGATGCCAACAGGTTAAAAACTAAGCTATCTATTCGAGTATATATTCAGATATTTCTTAACCTACTAAAAACGATCATACAAAGTTTTAAGACCAATCGAATTGAGGTATTAGCCTATTTCACCCTGGTTGTTGGCGCAGGCATAATGCGTTTTTGGGATTTGGGATCCAGGGCCTTACATCATGATGAAAGCTTGCATGCTTATTTTTCATGGCAATTATCTATTGGAAATGGCTATGTTCATAATCCTATGATGCATGGCCCGCTCCAATTTGAACTCAATGCTGTACTTTTCTATATTTTTGGAGTTACAGATGTTACAGCGAGGAGCTTATATGCTGTATTCGGAGTTTTATTAGTCGTTTGCCCTTTACTGTTGAGAGATAAACTGGGCAGAGCGGGTTGTTTTATCGCAGCGCTCTTACTAGCTTTTTCTCCGGCACTGCTATACTTCAGTCGATTTGCCAGGAACGATATTCTTATAGCTGTGTGGACGTTTGCTCTAATAGCGTTTCTATGGCGTTATTTGGATTCCGGAAAAAACAGATATTTGTTTGGGACGGCCTTTGCTTTGGCTTTATCATTTTCATCTAAAGAAAGCACTTATTTTACCGTAGCTATTCTTTCTATATATTTGGGATTTATTTTGATCCGAAGAAACTTACATTTGATATATAGACAAAATAATCTTTATGGAATTCCAATCATACAAGTCATTCTAATATTAGTTAATTCACTTTATACAAATCTGAAAAGGTCTATATCACTCCGAAATAGTTCCCGTGAAACAGTATTTTTAATTGTCTTATGGAGTATCTCTCTGCCACTTTGGTCTGGTTTTATTTCTATTTTTCAAATCGCTGGTTCTAATCTAGTACTTGCTTCTGAAATTGGACCAAATATTGGATCCCCGTCTGGTGGTGGGTTATTAATTGCAGGTATATTAATAGGAATTTGCTTTTTGGCCGGCTGTATTATTGGTCTTCGCTGGAATTGGAAGGCATGGATAATATGCGCGTTAATTTTTTATGTTCCGTGGATATTGTTCCACACTACTTTTTTGAACAATATGAACGGTGTTGGATCCGGATTATGGCAATCTCTTGGATATTGGGTAGTACAACAGGGGGAAAGTCGAGGAAATCAACCAGCATATTACTATTTGCTAATCGTCATGCTATATGAATTTCTGCCGTTATCAGTTTCGCTGACATCGGTTATCTACTATTTCAAGAAGAAAGAACCATTTGCTAAATTCTTAATATTTTGGTCAATAGCCACCTTATTAATATATACAATAGCCAGCGAGAAAATGCCCTGGCTTTTGGTTCATATAGCCTTACCTATGATAATTCTGTCCGGAAAGGTTCTGGGCGACTACTTTAAAAACGAAACAGTATCAAAATTTATTAACGTAAAAAACTGTTCCCTCGCTTTATTAACGTTAGCATTCTTGTTTTTTGCCTGGAGGTTGGCGTTTTGGGGGGTAGACGGAAATCCTGACAATTTGTGGATTCTATTTTTATTAATTATTGGTCTAGTTTTAGTCATGTTGGGAGTTGGGTTGTTTCTAAGATTTGACCTTCACAAAACCTCGATTAAGGTGATTGGCTTGAGTGTGATTTTGATTCTGTTTGGTTTAACTGTTCGCAGCGGAGTTATAGCCACATATAAAAACGGAGACATTCCTGTAGAAATGTTGGTTTATACTCAGACTTCCCCTGATGTGCCGTCATTAGCGAAACATATAGCTACCATAGAGGAAAAAAATGAGAGTAAGCCCACAGTTGATGTCGATTCTACCAGTGGTTTCCAATGGCCATGGGCATGGTATTTAAGAGATGTCGCCCTAGCCGGTTACCCTCAGTATGGGCAACATTCACCTTCTAGCATGATGGAACAGGAAGTTTTAATAATTCACTCTCAAAACAAATTAACGGTTCAGGAACCTTTAAAAGAAAAATACGGAGAGGGTATTCGGTTTAAGCATCGATGGTGGTTTCCCGAACATACTTATAGGGACCTTAGTTTAAAAAAGATACTTCAATCGATATTTGATCGGCATTCATGGGTAAGGTCTATGGATTATTTTATATATCGTGACCTTAATCATAATTTGTCGAGTGAAGATGCATATGTATACTTTGATGACTCTGAGATGCGAAAATTTAGTTCCCTTGAATTAGAATAATCAGATTATGTTTCAAATAGAGTGCTAAATTGTGTAAGGAAATTCGTAAAGCAATTTAAAAGTTCTGGCAGTCTCTTAATCGAAAAGTATATTCATAAATTATGTTGAATCGTTATAAAACTTGGATTGGAATCGGACTAACTGCAATCTTGCTCATTGCTTTTCTGCTTACGGTCGATGTGGTTAAGATGTTTGATTCTTTGGTAGAAGCTAATTATGTTTTCATTTTACCAGCTATCGCGATGTATTTTATATCTCTTTTGTTCAGAACATTGAGATGGAAAATGTTGTTAAGACACATGCAGGATATTGGTATGTCCAGGCTATATCCTGTTGTGGTTGTTGGATATATGGCCAATAATATTTTGCCAATGAGATTGGGTGAATTTGTTAGAAGTTATTATCTCAAAGAGCGTGAGGGAATAACTGTAAGTGCTGCACTAGCGACTGTACTTGTGGAGCGAGTGATTGATGCACTCACACTGTTAATTTTTATTGTTGCAATTGCCTTTATTGTTCCGCTAGGAGTAGGAGGTGTCGTAGAAGGATTAGGTGAGAGATCGGGAATTGCATGGCCGTTGATAGTTTTAGGTGCAACAATTCCATTCATACTGTGTTTCACATTGTTTATGCTTGTAGCTCGTTACCCTGAATTCACTTTGGCAATCACAGCCAAAGTTCTTTCTAGACTTCCTGTCAGGATAAAATCAGCATTAAATAATCTAGCTGAAACGTTCGTGGTAGGCCTATCGGCATTAAAAAACCCTCAGTTAATAATGGGAATGTTTATTGTTTCTATTCCTATCTGGCTGTTCGAAGCAGCGCTTTTTTACTTAATAGGCATTTCGTTTGATTTCCAAAATAACTTAGGAGGTCATGTTAATTTAGCGCTAATTTCTGTTCTAGTGACAGCAATTACAAATATTGGAGCTTCAGTCCCTGCTGCACCAGGAGGTATTGGCTTATTTGAAATAATTGCTAGAGAAACGTTGGTTTTGATACCTTTAGGTATAATCGATAGGTCCGTAGCTGCTGGATATGCAGCAGTTGTTCATGCTACTTTACTTATACCTATTATCGTGGTCGGGCAGATAATATTGTGGTGGGACAACATATCACTTAACCGGTTATGGATTATGGGGAAAAATAATAAAGAGGATATGGATTGAAAGTAGGAATTATTGGAGCGGGAGCAGCCGGCTTAGCCGCAGCTTACGATCTGGCTCTTGCAGGTATAGAAGTAGTCGTATATGAAAAAGCTTCATTCGTTGGGGGTCAAGCGTCAACATTTGACGTCGAATCTACACCTTTAGAGCGTGGATATCATCACTTATTTACTTCTGATACTGACATATTATCGTTGATGACGGAAATTGGTCTTGCTGATCGTATGGAATGGCATGAGTCCAAAGTTGGTATTTTTTATGGCGGCAAAATATTTAATCTTGTTACGCCTATGGATCTTTTAAAGTTTTCCCCTTTAAGTATTATTGATCGAATACGTATGGGTTTAGTAACCATGATTTTGAAAACCAAAACAGATTGGAAAGCTCTTGAAAATGTAACTACTGATGAATGGATAAAAACCTGGGCTGGTAAAAGAGTCTATGAAGTAGTTTGGGGTCCTCTTCTACGTGGAAAATTTGGAGATCGACATTATAAAGAAATTGGCATGCCATGGTTTTGGGGGAAAATACACACTAGGTTTGCTTCACGTGGCAAGAGTATGGCTAAAGAGCTTTTAGGCTACCCTAAAGGGAGTTTCGGCGAAATTTTTGACACTTTGGCAAAAAGAATTGAGTCAATGGGGGGTAAAGTAAAATTATCTACAGGCGTTAAAAAGATAATTATTAAGGAAGGAAAAGCCGTGGGTTTATTAATAGAATCTGATTCTGACCCCAAGAGAGAATTTACTGAAACATTTGATGCAATTTTGTCTACAACGCCATCATTCGTGTTCCCAAAACTTGTGCCAAAAATGCCTAAAGAATATGAGAATAGGCTTACAAAGGTGCAGTACATGTCAGCAGTACTTATCATATTAATACTAGATCGACCTCTGACTAATGTTTATTGGCTTAACGTGGCTGATCGATCAATACCGTTTGTCGGACTTATCGAGCATACAAATATGATAGATTCCTCTCTGTATGGAGACAAACATATTGTCTATTTATCAAATTACCTTAATATAGACCATCCTCTTTACAAAATGGATCATAAGCAGCTGCTAGCAGAATATTTGCCACATATAAAAAAGATTAATGCTGATTTTAATGAATCATGGATTGTCAAAACCTATTATCACAAAGTCGGAGCGGCACAACCGATAATCGGAGTTAACTACTCACAACGTATTCCAGATCACAGAACTCCTTTCGAAAGGTTATATTTAGCCAATACTACTCAAATATACCCTGAGGATAGAGGTACTAACTATTCAGTACGCATGGGTCGTGAGGTATCAAAATTATTGTTGAAAGACTATAGTCTCGCCAAGTAGAAATGCGTTGTTGCGGCAATGTCTTTCTGGTAGGATCTGCTGGTAGCATTTGTGAATCATTTATCAAATTAGGAGATCAGGCTTGTCATCGGATGTAACGCCTAAAATAGACCCTACGCCAGATTCAGAAAAACAAGATCTCAAGGATCGTATAAATAAAGCTGTAACCACTCAGAAGAGACCAACTGTTACAGTACTTTCATCTTTACTATCTATAGAAGATGAAATGGGTTATATTCCTGCAGAAGCAATATCTATAGTTGCTGAATATAACAATTCGACTATCAATGAAGTTTGGGGAGTAGCCTCCTTTTATCCAAATTTTCGATTTGAACCGCCTTCTGAAAATACTGTAGAGGTATGTTGGGGGCCATCTTGTCATTTAGTGGGGGCAACAGATGTTATTAAGTCTGTGTTAGATGAATTGGAGCTTGATGGAGAAGGAGACACCCCAGATAAAATGGCAACCTTCAAGTTCAATACATGTTTAGGTGCTTGTCCTCAAGCTCCGGTAATGAGTATAAATCACCGAATGTACGGGAAAGTGTCAGCTAAACAAGCTAAAACTTACATTTCAGCGTTGAGAGAAGATGTAAAAGGCGCACACAAATGAGCTCCTATGAAGCACTAAAAACATTAGCCGATTCTAGGTGGGCAGAACTTACAGAGGGAAGCGTGCCTTGGATCAAAATAGGCATGTCTATGTGTTGTGGTCAAGCTTCTGGAGCATATGAAACACTTGATGCGATTAAAGAGGCATTAAATTCAGATGGGATTGAGGCAAATATCAGCGAAGTTGGATGTTTAGGGATTTGTTATGCATCTCCGGTGGTAGATATTTTATTGCCCAATAAACACCGTGCTGTATACGGTAATGTAACTCCAGATTTAGTGAAGGATCTAATTGATAGGTGCTTGGTTAAAGAAAGAATTCCTAAGAAAAACTTACTAGGCGTCGTAGATGTAGGTGGTACTAAGCTGAATGGCTTGCCCGAATTTAATGAACTGCCTCAGATTAAACTTCAAAACCGTATTGCCCTTCGAAATGCCGGGCATATTGACCCGAAAGATATATATCAGTATATAGCTCGAGGCGGCTACTTAGGATTGAATAGATCTTTATCCGATCTTAAGCCCGAAGATGTAATCGAAGAGGTTAAATCTTCAGGGCTAAGAGGGCGCGGAGGTGCAGCATTCCCAACAGGTGTTAAGTGGAGCTTTATGACCAGAGGAGAGAAACCGAAATACATTCTCTGTAATTGTGAAGAGGGTGACCCCGGAGCCTTTAATGACAAATCTATTCTGGAAAGTGATCCGTATACTACCATTGAAGGCATGACGATAGCTGCTTACGCTACTGGTTCCACAAATGGAATAATTTTTATAAGGCATGGTCATGATGGACCAATTAATACTACAGAAGACGCAATAAAACAGGCATATGAAGCTGGCTTATTGGGCAAGAACATACTCGGATCTGACTTCAGTTTTGATTTAGAAGTGTCATTAACAGGAGAATCGTATGTTGCTGGTGAGGAAACAGCTCTTATGGAAGCAGTTGAAGGTAAAAGATCAATGCCGCGAGCAAGACCGCCTTTTCCGGCAGCATTTGGTGTTTGGGGACGTCCAAGCACTATTAATAATGTAAAGTCTCTTTCTTATGCTCCATCTATCCTTGAACATGGATCCGAGTGGTTTTCATCTATTGGAGTAAACAAAAGCACAGGTACTGCGATTATATGCCTGAGCGGCAACATAAAATATCCGGGTTTATATGAAGTTCCAATGGGCTTAACTATCGGTGATGTAATCGATAGTATTGGTGGGGGAGTGCCCAATGGTCGTAAATTAAAAATGTTACAAACTGGAGGCCCTCTTGGGGGTGTCTTAAGTTCGGATTCTCTTGGAATAACTTTAGATTTTGATGAGATGCGAGATGCTGGAGCGATACTTGGTTCAGGTGGGATAATAGTTGCAGATGATCGAACATGTGCAGTCGATCTTACTAGGATTCTTGTTGCTTTTTGTCAGTTTGAATCATGTGGAAAATGTTTTCCTTGTCGCCTGGGTACCACTAATCTGTTAGAAATTGTTGAGAGAATGGCATCTAACAAAGCCAAATTAGGTGACGTCGAATTGATGAAGCAGATCGGACAAACAATGCAAGCAGGTTCGTTGTGTGGGCATGGGCAATTAGGATTCAATCCAATTGATTCAGCAATGAAGCACTTTCAAGAAGATTGGAGTGCTTGTGTTGATGAAGGGAAGTGTTTAACAGGGTCATGTAATAAACCGTATTTTACGCCGATAAATACTAGGCCATTTGCAGATGCTCCTATCAAAAATACGGTTCCAATTCATATTGCAAACCAAGTTGGAGAAAAACATGAGTGAAGATCTAGTCATCAATATTGATGGTAAAGAGATTAAAGCTAAGCCTGGACAAATGATTCTTCAGGCAGCAATGGACGCTGGAGTTTACATTCCATATCTATGTTACTACCCTGGCACTAAACCTTTCGGTGCGTGCCGTATGTGTGTTGTGTCAGTCGATGGTGTCCGAGGAACTCCGGCATCTTGTACAACACCAGTTAGTCCAGACATGATTGTAAAAACTGATACAGCTGAGATTGTTGAGCTACGGAGAGGCATCATGGACTTGCTTCTGTCTGAGCACCCACATGGATGTTTAACATGCCATAGGATCGAGTTATGTGGACCAACAGATGTATGTTTGCGTCATGTATCAGTAAATGATCGTTGTGTTACATGCCCAAAGAACGAGAGATGTGAATTAAAAGACACTGTTCGTTGGTTAGAGATGGACATGGAAACTCCGCTTACATACCAGAATCGGCAGATACCTTTGAAGACAGCTGATCCATTCTGGGATATGGACATGAACTTATGTATTGTTTGTGGGCGTTGTGTCAGAGTATGCGATGAGATTAGAGGTGATAGCGCTTTAACATTTTTAAATCGAGCAGGAAAGACCGTAATCGGTACCTCTCAAGGCACCTCATTGCTCGAGTCAGGTTGTGAGTTTTGTGGAGCTTGTATTGATGCTTGTCCAACTGGAGCATTAGTCGAACGGGATTACAAATGGGATAAAGCAATAAAGACTGTGGAGTCAGTCTGCCCTCATTGTCCCGTTGGATGTAGCATGAAGCTCGAAATAAATAAAAGAGACAAACTTATTCGCGCAATTCCAGACAGTCAATCGTCAGTTAATAGAGGTCAATCTTGCTACAAAGGAAAATTTGGGAACAATTTTGTTAACAGTAAAAAAAGAATAAAAGCTCCGATGATTAGAAGTGAGGGGGAATTAAAGGAAGTAGGTTGGAATGAAGCAATTTCAACGCTTACTGAAAAACTTGATCCCTATAGAAATAATAACGAATATTATTTACTACAATCTCCGAGATCAACTAATGAAGAAGCTTTCATATCTCAAAAATTTGCACGTAGTGTTATGGGTACAAATAATGTAAATGTATCTTCGAATACTAGGCCTGAATTGGTTGAATATTTGGGTCAAATGCTTGGAAATTATGCCGGAACAAATTCCATTTGGGATCTCGAAAAGTCGCAGGCATTTCTGGTTGTTTCAGCCAATATGACAGAACAGCATAATGTAGCTGCATTACCAATAAAACAGGCAGTTAAAAATGGATCTGATCTTATTGTTATTGATCAACGAGAAACTGAATTGACCAAAATCGCGTCTATTTGGCTAAGGCCAAAGCCAAACACCGAGACCGTTCTCATTGGTTCAATTCTAAAAGTTATTATTGACGAAACTTTAGATGATCATGATTTCATAAATGATTACACTGACGATTCGGAAAAGATGAGGAAATCTGTCGTTTCATTTGACATTGTTAAAGCAGAGAATATAACTGGAATACCAGTAGATGAAATAAGAAAGACAGCGCGGATCATTGCACATGCCAAGCCCCTTTCCGTGCTCTATGCACTTGAAACACTTAATGAGGCAGTTAGACCTGATTGTGTAAAGGCTCTGATAAATTTATCGATGGCTACAGGAAATATAGGAATTGTAGGCGGAGGCTTATATCCATTGCTTAATGGAGCCAACGAACAGGGCGCTAAGGACTCAGGATGTATGCCTGATAAGTTGCCTGGGTATATAGATTTAGATAATGATCTTCGAATATCAGAATATGAAAAAATGGCTGGCTATTCGGTTCCAAAAACTCCAGGATGGTCTATAGATGAAATGGCCGGTGCAGTAAAGTCTGGTCGATTAAAAGCTTTACATGTCATCGGTGATAGCCCTTCACTAGTTAACGGTGAATTAGCTGAATTGGTCAATTCTATAGATAAGCTAGAACTATTGATTGTGCATGCTTCTTTAGAAAATGAACTTACAGCAAATGCCGACATTGTTTTACCTGCAGAAACTTTTGCTGAAGCTGAGGGGACCTACACCAATTTAGAGAGAAGAGTGCAGATATTAAATCCGGCTATATCGGCGAAAGGCTATCAAACGCCGAGTTGGAGTGTTTTGAATCAAGTAGCAAATGCATTGAGTGTAAGTGGTTTTGAATATCAGACATCGATGCAAATATTTGACGAGATTCGCCGTCAGTCAGATGTATACAAGGGTATTTCATACGAAAAATTAAAAAGCACCTCAGGTGTTCAGTGGCCATGTTCACATAAAGAATCGGATGGGTCATCAACCCTATATTCCAAACAAAAACCTGATATTAAAAGAAGCAGATTTGTAAGTGTAGAATTACAAATTCCTACTGATTCTGATAATACAAATTACGGTTTTATTTTAGCTGAAGGAAGGGTCCTTCTGCAGTCGGAACGTACATTTGAACTAGTAAAAAATAACAAAAGAAATGAGATATCTCGGGAAGAAATCTTAGAGATTCATCCCAAAGATGCAGAAGGTTTAAATCTTAAAGAAGGAGACCTTGTTGAGCTTGAGAGGGATGATATAAAAGTAAAATTGAAGGTTCATATTAACGGGATACAGCAGGGCTTGGTTGCTACTACTGAACTATTTGGATCATACGCTGGAAGGTTAGATTTAACTTCTGATCCCGACCCTGTATTAAATTCAAAGAACCTATCTTTGATTCCGGTTAAATTAAAAACCGTATAATAGAAAAGAAGCAAATAAACTTCTAATCATTTTGCTAATCACTTTTTGACACTCTAATTTAGGGCGTCAGAAAAATTTCTTTTTAAATATTATGTGAGAGTTATTAGTGACAAATATAAAAGAGCCAGTAAAAAATTTCAAAAGTCAAAAAAAATTATTGAATGTTAAGGTCACAAAAAGACAAGACATTACTAATGATTTGTTAAAAATTTGGATTGAAAAACCTGAAGGATATACATTTAAACCTGGACAGTACTGCACGATAGGAATAAATGGTATTGAAAGGGCATATTCTATAGTTTCGGCACCTTATGAGCGCGACATTGAATTATTTGTGGAGTTAGTACCTGAAAATGAAGGTGGTGTTTTAACTCCATTAATATGGGATTTAGTTACTGGAGATACAGTTACAATGCGACCAAGGGCAAAGGGCATTTTTGTTTTCAACAGTCAATGGAGAAAACATTTGTTAGTTGCTACCGTTACAGGCGTGGTTCCATATGTAAGTTTTGTTAGAGATTACATAAAAAAAATTGAAAATCAGGAAGTAGAATCCATTCAACACGAAATGCACATATTAATGGGTGCTAGTTATCTCGATGAATTTACATATGACATAGAACTGGAGGCTGCTGCTTCTAAATACCCTGGTTTAGTGACATTTGTGCCTACTGTAAGTAGACCGGATGAGCAAAAGAATGCATCATGGGTAGGGGCGAGCGGCAGAGTTAATGCAATTGTAGAAGACTACGTAAATGATAATGATCTTTCATCCGAAGATACTTTAATATATGCATGTGGCCATCCAGGGATGATCGAAGATGTTAAGGAGAAAATGGTTCCACTTGGCTTTACGGTTGATGAAGAGAGGTTTTGGAAGGAAGATTAAACAAACTTCCTCATGTGAAAATCAGGCGATTTAATCTGTAAACATATTAGTCAGTTCTACAAGTTTTTTGTCTACTGATATCTACACAGCTACAATGACTAAATGACTACACCAGCACGTCTTCAATATCTTAATATTAAAAAACAATATTCTGAAGAAATATTGTTTTTCAGAATGGGTGATTTCTATGAGACATTTGATGATGATGCTGAAATTGTATCTCGGGTATTAGAAATAGCTCTAACGTCTAGGGAATTTGGCAAGAGTAATCGTATTCCAATGGCAGGTATTCCCTATCACGCATTAAATAACTATCTTGGGAAATTGATACAAAAAGGTTATAAAGTAGCTTTGTGTGAACAGGTTTCTGAAGTTGGAGAATCTAAAGGACCGGTTGATAGAGCAGTTGTTAGAGTTGTCACTGCTGGGACTATTATCGAAGATAATATGCTGGACCCTAAAACTAATAATTATTTAGCTGCAATTATTCTAGGAGATAAACAAGCCGGGCTCGCGTATACAGATATCACTACAGGTCAATTTTTAACATCGCAAATCCCAATTGATAAATTAGAGGCTCAACTAACAACATTAAATCCTAGAGAAATCCTGGTTAGCGACAGTAATGGATTAAATTTTGGAGATCTATCGCTTAGTAGTTTGCCAAATGTATCTGACAGTATAGAAAATTCAACCAAAGCTTTGAAAATTCATTTTAAAGTTCATTCATTAGATTCATTTGGTATTAAAAATTCCCCACTAGCAATTCGTGCGGCAGCAGGAATATTGGCATATTTGCAGAAAAACCAACCGGATGCTCTTTCAACAGTACATGCCATAAAAAGTTTTTCAATCGACACGCATATGGTTTTAGACCGGCAAACTAGTCATAATTTAGAACTGTTTCAAAGTGGAAGATGGGGTGATCAGCACACTAGCTTGTTTATTGTATTAAATAAAACTTTTACACCAATGGGAGCCAGGTTGCTAAAGGAATGGATTAGTCGTCCGTTAGTTGGAATTAACCCGTTGGTAACAAGACAGAAAACAGTAGATTGGTTTTACACGAGTTCACAAGCACGTGAGAAAGTCGCATCTTTGCTAAGACGGATTTCGGATATCGAACGTTTAATAAATAAAACTAAATCTGGCTCTGCTAATCCCAACGATTTAATAGCAATTAAGGATAGTCTGGCTAAAATACCAAAAATTAAAGAAATTTTAGTTGATACAACTATTACGGAGATTAATAGCATTTCGGATCAATTATCTGATCATCAAGAAATAATTAAGTTGATCGAAAAATCTATTCTTGAACAACCGAGCCAGACTGTAGGTGATGGGAAAGTAATAAAGTCAGGATATTCAAATGAATTAGACGAAGTTAGAGCTGATGCGGGATCTGCAATTGACTATATTTCCAGGCTAGAAACCGATGAAAGACAACGTACTGGTATTAAATCGCTCAAGGTAAGTTATAACAAGGTGTTTGGGTATTATATAGAGGTCAATAAAAGCCACATATCCAAGGTGCCATCTAATTATATTAGGCGGCAAACTCTTACTAGTTCAGAGCGGTATATAACTCCTGAGATGAAAGAATATGAATCTAGAGTTTTATCTGCTAAAGACAAGATAAACGAACTCGAAAAAATCATATATAGGCAAGTTTGTGTCGATGTTTCGCAATCATATGAAAATATTCTTGATACTGCTGCGGCTATTGCTAATATCGATGTGGTTCGCTCTTTAGCGGAAGTGGCTGTGTTGAATAAATACGTAAAGCCGACATTAAATAATGAAACCTCTATTGTGATTAAAGATGGTAGGCATCCAACTGTAGAAAAACTAGTGCCATATGGAGAATTTGTTCCTAACAATGCTGATTTATCTAATGATGATGCTCAACTGATCGTTTTAACTGGGCCAAATATGTCTGGTAAATCTACGTATATTAGGCAGGTAGCATTAATAGTTCTTATGGCGCAGATTGGTAGTTTTGTTCCGGCTAGTGAAGCTGAAATTGGGTTAGTTGATCGAATATTTACACGTGTCGGATTGAATGATGATATAGCTTTAGGTCAATCGACCTTTATGGTTGAGATGGTGGAAACTGCATCAATCTTAAATCAAGCAACAAGTAAATCCTTAATAGTGCTAGATGAAGTCGGCCGCGGTACATCTACTTATGACGGGTTGGCAATAGCTCAGTCAATAATCGAATATATTCATTGTAACTCTGAGTTGAAATGTAGAACTTTATTTGCAACTCATTATCATGAATTGATTAGCATGGCAGAAGAGTTTCCTCGAATAAAAAATTATAATGTGCGGGTTTCTGAGAATAAGGATGGAGTGGTATTTTTACACAATATTGTTCCAGGTGCCGCGACACGTAGTTATGGAATTCATGTGGCTAAATTGGCAGGGTTGCCGAAAGAAGTTGTAAAACGAGCTGGTCTTATATTAGATCAATTAGAGTCAGTCGATACATCTTCATATAAAAGTAGCGACATAATTAATAATGGCCAGCTATCATTTGAATTTTCCGAGTCTAAATTACTAGAAATTCTAACAAGCTTGAATCTTGAAACGATGACACCTTTAGAAGCTATTACTAAGCTGTATGAATTAAAAGAAGTAGTTAGTCAAAATGAAGAAGATAGGCAGATAAAATTCTAAAATTCTGTATTTAAATGAATTAGTGAAATAAGATAACGCAATATAGGGAGTCTAGTTTAATGAATATACAAACATTTCCGACCAATCCAAAAGCAATTAGAGATTTAATTAGGAATGGTGAGGTGGATAAGTCCACAGCGGGTATGGCTCCTGGATATGTTCAGGCAAACTTGGTTATTGTTCATAAAGATCTTGCTTTTGAATTCTTGCTCTTTTGTAATCGTAATCCTAAACCATGTCCAGTTCTGGAAGTTACTGAAGTAGGTTCATATGAACCTGTAATATTGGCTCCCGGATCAGACCTGAGGTATGACATACCAAAGTACCGAGTATATAGGCATGGCGAGTTAGAAGCTGAAGTTACGGATATCGCTGAATATTGGACTAGCGACATGGTAGCTTTTCTTACTGGATGTAGTTTTGGGTTTGAAACGGCTTTGATAAGGGCGGGTATACCTCTTCGGCATATTGAAACTGAAACTACTGTTCCAATGTTTATTACCAATATACCTACCAATTCAGCAGGATCTTTTTCAGGGCCAATGGTTGTATCAATGAGGCCTATAAAAAAAGACCAGGTTGTTAGATCAGTTCAGGTTACATCTCGGTTTCCATCGGTGCATGGAGCCCCAGTGCAGATTGGCAATCCTAAAGAAATTGGTATTGAGGATATTAATAAACCTGATTTAGGAGAACCGATTGAAGTAAAAAGTGATGAGGTGCCGGTATTTTGGGCTTGTGGAGTTACTCCGCAAGCAGTAGCTATGAATTCTAAACCTGATTTAATGATTACTCATGCTCCGGGGTACATGTTTATTACCGACGCTATTGATGAAGAATACTCAGTGTTGTAATCGAATTAAGAAAACTAAGAGGGTTAAATATGGAAACGATTGAAGATATTATTTTAGATCACGACAGGAGAGGTATCTCGTTATTAAGAGAACACTTGCCAATAAACTTTTGTGGCTCGGCTGCAGAAATTTTATCAGAAAATTCAGGCACAGTATTTATTGTAACGGGCTTTTATATTCTTGCAGCTGAGGCTACTGAAACCGATGGCCCTCCTGGTGCAGTAGTGATTGGAGAGGCCTTATCGAAGTTGGACTACAAAGTGGTTTATATATCTGATTTGTATACCACACCACTTATTCGGTCAGTCGTTGGAAATTCAGCAGAAGTAATAGATTTTCCTATATTTTCAAACGAAGAGAGTAATAATTTTGCAAATGAATTGTTAAAAACACATCGCCCTTCTGTAGTTGTTGGTATAGAGAGATGCGGGTTTACTGACGAATATAAATTTAGAAATATGCATGGCAAAGATATATCGGAGTACAACGCGAAGACAGATTATCTTTTTACAAACCATCAAAATACCGTTGCGGTTGGAGATGGAGGCAATGTGGTAGGCATGGGTAATTGCGATCAGATAATTGCCAATAACCCAAAGATACTAATTGAGAAACCATGTATTACTAAAGTAAACGAACTTATTGTTGCAAGCACCTCTAATTGGGGAGGATATGGTTTAATCGCAGCTTTATCGGAGAAAAAAAATATTAATTTACTTCCTTCAATTCAGAGAGAATTGGAGATTTTAGATGGATTTGTAGAGGCTGGAGCAGTTGATGGGGTTTCTCAAAAACAAGTTAGCAATGTTGACGGGTTCTCTACAGAGGAAAACAGCGCCATCTTGGAGCGACTCCATAATTATCTTCAGTCAATTGGTATATAAATAAATACCAATTCCGAACGTCAATCAGAATTACGATTTTTCTTTCTTGGCTGCGGCCAGCTGAGTCATAATGCGTGATTTGCGTCTAGATGCGTTAGATTTATGGATCGCGCCTTTTTTAGCCGCTCTGTCTAGAGCTGAAACAGCATCTTGCACAAACTCTTGAGCGTTATCAAGTTCATTGGATTCAATGGAGCTTCTTGCTGATGCGATTAAATTTTTAGCTTTAGTTCGTAGAGGTGCGTTGCGTAAAGTTCTGCGAACCGACACGCGATGTGATTTTTTACTTGGCATTAATAAATACTCCGAATTATTATTTATTAGAGGTAACTGATTGATCAGGCGATCTAATTATATTGGTAACACCCTTTACTCCCTCTAGCTTTGAGAACACTTTGTTTAATTCATCTATGCCTCGAGTGTATAAGGTCATAGTAATGATACTACGATCTGCGACTTCGCGCGTTTCGCAATTGGCTATATTAACACGATGTTCAGAAACAAGAGCAGTAATATCTTTGAGAAGCCCTACTCTGTCATAAGCATCAATTTGTATATCGACGGGATATAGCTTTCTAGCTTGACCCCAATCGACTTGTATTAAAGTCTCTTGTACGTTTTCATTCTTAATATTAGGGCAGTCAGTGCGGTGTACTGTAACACCCCTGCTACGGGTGATATATCCAGCTATATTGTCGCCTTTAATTGGGTTACAACATTGTGCCATTCTGGTTAATAAGTCACCTACTCCCAATACGTCTATCCCACTGGTGGGACCAATTGGCTTCACTTGATTTGATGATGATTCATCTGTGCTAGTAGTTAATTTTGCTGCTATTTGAGATACAGTAACTGAGCCTGTGCCGATTGAATGGTACAATTCATCTGAAGAATCCATTCCCATAACTTCCGATATCTCATTTAACTTCAAGTCAGTGGTCAATCTGCGAACTTGTTTGCTGTAGAGTTCTTTACCACGTTGTATATTAATTCTTTGTTCTTGCCTATTAAACCACTGTCTGATTTTTTGTCGAGCGGAATTCGTTTTTATATACTCTAAGTTAGGATTTAACCAATCAATACTGGGACCACGTTCAGTTTTGCTTGTAACAATTTCGATGCTATCTCCGTTTTTTAGTTTATATTGTAAAGAAACTAATTTGCCATTTATGTGAGCACCAACACATTGGTGGCCAATGTCAGTGTGGATTTGATAAGCAAAATCCAATGGAGTTGAACCAGAGGGCAGTTCTTTTAGATCTCCCTTTGGGGTATATACATAAACTTGATTATCAAATATGTCGGTTTTGAACGATTCGATGAAGTCCTCAGCCCCACTTACGTCTCTTTGCCAATCGAGCAGTTGGCGTAGCCATATCATTTTTTTATCAAATTGAGGATCAGAATCCTTGCCCTCTTTATATAGCCAGTGAGCAGCAACTCCATATTCAGCTAATTCGTGCATTTCTGAAGTCCTGATTTGAACTTCTACAGGGAAAGCTCCTTTGCATAATACTGCTGTATGAATAGATTGGTATAAGTTATCTTTTGGGTTTGCAATATAATCGTCAAATTGATCACGTAATGGACGCCATAGTGAGTGTACTACTCCCAGAGCTGAGTAACAGTCATTTACGCGATTAACAATAACCCTAAGTGCAAAAAGATCGTATATATCTCCGATCGTCATATTTTGATCTTGATATCGTTGTATTTTTTTATGAATAGAGTAGATATGTTTTGGTCTGCCGGTTACAACAGCTTCAATTCCAGAATCCTTCAAAGATTCTGTAAGTCGGGCGCGGATTCCATCTATGTATTCTTCCCTTGAAGTTCTTTTAGATCTCAGTAATTTAGAGATTTTTTTATAATCAATGGGATTTAGATGTTGGAAAGCGAGGTCTTCTAGGCGCCATTTTATTTCCCAAATACCAAGCCTATGTGCAAGCGGGGCATATATATCCAGTGTTTCCTGCGCTATAAAAATCCTCCGATTTTTAGGCAGTGCCTTTAATGTGCGCATGTTATGTAATCTGTCAGCTAGTTTTATTAATACGACTCTAATGTCCTCTGCCATCGACATAAGTAATCTCTTCAGATTTTCTACTCGCGCCATTTCTTTTGCGGAATAGAAATCTGGATTTATAGGCGAATTTTCAATTTTATTTATTTCGGTTTGATCTGCAAACGGAAGGCTGATATTTTCAAAGTCGGTTAAAGATACTGCTCCCTCATTATTTAGAGATTCCTTTTTGGTTAATTTAGTTACTCCAGAGACAAGGTTCGCTACCTCTAATCCGAATTTGTTTTCTAATTCAGCATAAGACACATTGCAATCCTCCATTACGTCATGGAGTAGTGCTGCTGCGAGTGCCTTTGAATCAAGTTTAAGTTCTGCTAAATATATCGCTGTCTGAAGTGGATGCTCTATGAATGGTTCACCTGAGCGCCTAGTTTGACCACTATGAGCTTCCTTAGCAAACTCATATGCATTAGCAATTAGGCCTAGTTGCTCTTTAGGTATATACTTTCCAGCTTTTTTTAATAGGGTGTCCATATTGATGCAAGGCGTTTTCTGTTAATCCTCGTTATTATTCGAGAATCACTTCGATTTCATATATTAAGAATAGTCTATTTAGCTAAATTTTAATATCTTTTTACTCTTTGAACTGAGATCGTATTCGGCGATAATCGAATTAATTGCTATTAAAAATTAAGTTAAATCTTAAGGAAATCGATCACGATGATCTTTCAGGCACCCCGCGGCACATATGATCGTATGCCCGATCAACAGCGACTTTGGCAGCGGATCAATAAAGTTTTAGAGGAATTATCTAATTCATACGGGTATGACCGCATTGATACACCTATTATTGAAGACGCCAAGTTGTTTTCAAGAGGAGTTGGAGATGTTACAGATATTATGGAAAAGGAGACTTACACTTTTCCTGATAGAGGTGGAGATCTACTGACTCTCAGGCCAGAAGGAACGGCTCCGGTCTGCAGAGCTTATATAGAACACGGTATGCATAATTTGCCCCAACCGGTCAGGCTTTATTATTTTTGTCCAGTTTTCAGATATGAAAGACCGCAGTCAGGAAGGTATAGGCAGCATCATCAATTTGGAGTTGAGGTTTTAGGATCTGATGAACCTGAGGTAGATGTCGAGGTTATTGAACTGGCGTGGAACTTATTGAAGCGATTAGGTATTTCAGATATAAAACTTAAAATCAATACGATGGGTGATAGTGACAGCCGGGAATTATATGTTTCAAAACTACAGGATTATCTGAAATCTAAAATAGATCAGATACCGGAATCGATTAAGGAAAGGGTATCCTCAAACCCATTACGTGTTCTTGATTCTAAAGATCCAAAAATGGTTGAAATAAATAGGGAAGCTCCGAAATCCGTTGATTACATTAATTCACAATCCACTGAACATTGGATGACTTTAACAAGGAATCTGGATGTTCTGTCTATTCCATATGAGGTAGACCATACATTGGTTAGAGGCTTTGATTATTACACTCGGACTGTATTTGAAGTAGTACCTTCTGTGGAGAAGAGCCAAAACACTCTGATAGGGGGTGGAAGATATGATGGATTGATCAAAATGCTTGGTGGAAAACCAACTCCCGGTATTGGATTTGGCATGGGACTTGAGCGTGTTATCTCAGCTATTAACAAAACGTCACATGAGTCAGATTTGAATGATTACATGAAGCTTTTAGTGGCACATATTGGAGATGCAGCTAAAGAAAGAGCAGTGGTATTAAGTTCGAGAATAAGGAATGCTGGAATTCCGGCTGTGTTGGCTCCAACTAGGGGTATTAAAAGTCAGCTGAGATACGCAACGTCCATATCGGCAACACATACAATAATTATTGGTGACAAGGAATTACAGAATCATGAGGTGGTTTTAAGAGACTTCTCAACGCATTCACAAGAAACTATATCAGAGGCTAATCTTATTCAAGTCCTCTTAAATATTAATTAACACTTTTAGTAATAAACTAATTACACCATTGAAATCGTATTACGCACAAAATGTTAGAAAAAATACAAACAATTAAGATCCGAATTAGTGAGCTTGAGACAATGCTCGCAGATCCTGATTTAGTAAGCGATTTCAGTAAGTCTCAAGGCTTATTAAGAGAACACGCGATGATCAAACCTTTGGCTGAATTATCGGAAGAATTCACAAGCGTTGTTGAGCAGATAGATCAGCTCATATCAATTATAAAAAACGATAGTGACAAAGAAGTCGTTGAACTAGCTAATTTAGAATTACCTGAGCTTAAGGAAAAGAAATTAAATCTTGAACAAGAATTGAGAATAGCTTTACTTCCTAAGGACCCTAATGACTTCAAGAACGTTATTATGGAAATCCGAGCTGGTACAGGAGGAGAAGAAGCCTCTCTTTTTGCTGCAGATTTATATCGAATGTATTCACGTTATTCCCAAAGAAGGGGTTGGCCGTTAGAGATTTTATCAACCAGTGAATCAGAAGCCGGTGGCGTGAAGGAAGTCGTAATTCAAATAAAAGGCGATGGAGCTTTCAGTATTTTGAAACATGAAAGTGGTGGGCATAGGGTACAGAGAGTGCCAGTGACAGAATCTAGCGGACGAATCCATACTTCTGCAGCTACTGTCGCTGTCTTGCCCGAAGCAGAAGAAGTAGACGTAGAAATAAGAAATGAAGATCTACAAATCGATATATTTCATGCCAGTGGGCATGGTGGGCAAAGCGTTCAGAAAGTCGCCACTGCTGTACGAATTAAGCATGTGCCTACTGGTATTTTAGCTATTTGCCAAGATGAACGATCTCAGCACAAAAATAAAGAAAAAGCAATGGCAGTCTTAAGATCAAGAGTCTATAAACAGGAATTAGAACGTCAACAGAAGGAAATTAGTGAAGACAGGAAATCGCAAGTGGGTTCAGGTGACCGTTCTGAAAGAGTGCGTACCTATAATTTTCCGCAGCAAAGAGTGACTGATCATAGAACTAATATGTCCCAATATAACATTGCTGAAGTGTTAGATGGTGAACTTGATCCATTTATAAATGGCCTCATTGATCGGGAACAACAAATTAAGCTTGAAGAATCAGGAATTTAAAGACCAAACGATACGAAGCTTATGGCTAAAAGGTGTTGATCAGTTAAAGAAGTATTCAATAACTGATAGTGCCCTTGAATGTGAATTATTAGTAAGATCCGCCCTTGGTTATACTAAGAGTGAGTTCTACTCCCATTTGCCAGACACAGTAAATGAACATGAGATGATTTTAATTAATCAATTGATCCAACGAAGACTGATCGGTGAGCCAACTCCATATATTTTAGGTACTAAAGAGTTTTATGGTATTGACTTTAATGTTTCCAAGGATGTGTTGATTCCAAGGCCAGAAACCGAACTATTAGTTGATTTAGCACTTGCTCAGAATAAAGAGGGATGTTTGATTGCTGATATAGGCACTGGAAGTGGTTGTATAGCAGTTTCGATAGCTTCACATTTGCCCAACCTTAAGATAATCGCTGTAGATAAAAGTATTGATGCATTAAGGATGGCAAGGAAAAATATCATGATGCATGACATGATGGACAGAATTGACCTGGTTAATTCAGACTTATTAACAGCTTTTAAACCGGGTTTAAAGTTTGATTTAATTGTTTCGAACCCGCCTTATGTTCCTAAAGATATTTATGAAACATTAGATAAAGAAATTCAACTTGAACCAACGATAGCATTAAATGGTGGGACTGATGGATTGGATATTATTCGTTGTCTGCTTCAACAAGCAAACACAATGCTTTCGGATGGAGGGAGTTTGCTATTTGAGGTTTTTTCTGACAATTCAAATGAAGCATTTAGGTTAACCTCAGAATTAATACCTATGTCTAGGGTAACTATGCACTCTGACTTATTGGGTTTGCCTAGGGTAATTGAAGCTCAAAAAGTGTTGTGATATTGGAAATATATTACTTTGTAACTAACTTCCACCCATTTGGAAGTACTTACCCTCAGTTTTTATTGATGGGGCTATTATCATTTTTGCTTTTTGCATTTCTCTAATGTTAAATGCTCCTACCATACCCATACATTCTTCCAATGCCCCAATGAGGTTTTGTGTGCCATTAGTTTTTGAAGTGGGGCCGAAAAGGATTTGCTCTAATGGTCCTTGAGTTCCAACATTTACTCTTGTTCCCCTGGGTAGTCGGGGATGTGGCCCAGCCATTCCCCAGTTGAAACCGCCACCAGGGGCTTCCTCTGATTGTGCTAAAGGAGAACCTATCATTATCGCATCTGCTCCTGACACGAATGATTTACATACATCTCCACCTGTGCGTATGCCGCCGTCTGTGATTACTGGTACATATCTGCCAGTTTTCTTTAAATATTCGTCTCTTGCTGCTGAAACCTGTAATGTTGCTGTAACTTGAGGAACTCCGACACCAGTTACTTCTCTGGTTGTACAAGCAGCTCCTGGTCCTACTCCAATTAGTACTCCGTGAACTCCGGTTTCCATTAATTCCAATGCAACGTTATATGAAACACAGTTGCCTACTATTACAGGTATATCAATTAATTCAAGCAATTCAGAGAATATTAAACCTCGCTTAGATTTCGATACATGCCTTGCAGTAGTAACCGTGGATTGAACGAAAACCATGTCCGCGCCAGCCTCGGCGGCAATTGGAGCCAGTTTCTTAGTGCTAGCAGGAGTTATTGACACAGCACATCGTGCTCCTGTTGCTTTAACTTCTTCTACACGCTCACCAACTAAATTAGTATCGACTTTACCGGAATAAACTTCTTGGAGCACAGAAGTTACATCTTTATCTGAGGCATCAATAATTCTTGATAGGGCTTCGGACGGGTTTGCATATCTTGTCTGTATACCCTCTAAATTCATTACCGACAATCCTCCGGCTTTTTCCATATGTCCGGCAAAGTTCGGTGAACCGATCGCATCCATTGCAGATGATATAACAGGTATTTTGAAAGTATGATTATTTATGGAGAATTCTGTATTTGTTTGATCAGGGTTAATCGTGATTTCGCCAGGCGCTATAGCTACTTCATCGAATCCATATGCTCGGCTGAGTTCCTTAATTTGCGGAACAGACATTGATTACCCCTCCAATGATTGTTATTTCTTTCAATAATAAAATAGATATAATCAAGGATATTCCCACGTGAGAAGGATGGTCAACAGCAAATTTGTAAAAAATGGATCATTGCTAGTTGAATGTCAGATAAAAGGGCCAACCAACGATACATCTTGTAGAGATAGTAATGCATACTAAGGAATCATGTTAAAACTTGAAACACAGGTAAAAAAATTAGGACTAAAGTCAGGATTCGATTTGGTAGGAATCACGTCTGCGGAGAAGTTTGTGCGCGATGAAGAAGTTAGTATTGCTCGAGTTAGGTCTGGCTTGATGGATGGATTACCTTGGTATACAGAGGATCGAGTTAAAAAAGCTAATGATCCAGCCATGCTGCTTGAGGATGCACGATCTGTAATTTCGTTGGCAGTTTCGTACAACACGAAAGAGAATAAGAATAAAAATAAAATAACGGGAAAAATTGCAAGATATGCCTGGGGAGAAGATTATCATGCTGTAATCAAAGAGAGATTACGCTTTTTTGTGGCTGAATTAAAATTATTGGTTGGAGAAGATGTCAAAACGCGAATTTTTGTGGACGATGGTCCGATGAATGATCGTGCTGCAGCAGAAAGAGCAGGAGTCGGTTGGTTTGGTAAGAACACAAATATATTGACTCAAAACTACGGTTCATGGGTATTTTTATCTCAAGTTATTACGGATATTGAGTTGGTTCCTGATTTACCATTAGATAAAACGTGTGGGACCTGTGTGATTTGTATAGAAGAGTGCCCAACTGGCGCAATTGTAGCTCCATATGTAATTGATAATACAAAATGCATATCATTTCTGACGATTGAACTTAGAGGCCCAATCCCGAGAAAACTTAGACATTTAATGGGAGACTGGATATTCGGATGTGATATATGTCAAGACGTATGTCCGGTTAACCGCAAAGCAGTGATTTCTTTAGATCCTAAATTTACTAGGCTGCATGATTTTTCTGCTTTGGATTTAGTGCCCTTGTTAGATTTGACCGAAATGGAATTCAATAAGATATTTAAAGGTAGCGCTATTAAAAGGGCCAAGATATCTGGTTTTCAGAGAAACGTATGCGTTGCTTTGGGTAATATTGGTGATCCCATTGCTGTTCCTGTATTAAGCAAAGTCATTCAATCAGATTATCCTGATTTAGTTCGTTCCCATGCTGCATGGGCCCTTGGTCGTATCGGGGGCAACAATGCTTTGGAAATGTTAAACAGCCAGGCAAATTTGGAGCAAAGCAAAGATGTGTTAGAGGAAATCCGAGAAGCAATAGGTTCAGCAGTATCCTAAAAAATAGTAAGTGAGCAGATGTTAAATATTGATAACAGGATATCCCCATTAAAAGAGACTTGGGTCGCAATTGATACAGAAACCACCGGACTTTCTGAAGATAAAGATTCAATTATAGAAGTAGGGTGCGTAAAATTTGTTGGCGACAGACATGTGGAAACATATAAGTCACTCGTGAATCCTTTGTCTATATTGAGTGATTTCACAATAAATTTCACTGGAATAACTCAAAATGATGTTAATAGCGCACCTGTGTTTGAGGACATAATAGAAGACCTTAGGGAATTTATTGGAGATGCACCCGTAGTAGGACATAATATTCAGTTTGATCTGGGCTTTTTAAATAAAAGTGGTCTCAAAATCGACAATCCTGTTGCTGACACCTGGGATATGGCTTACGTTCTATTACCTAGGATCACTTCTTACTCACTTTCAAATATTGCGATGGATTTGGGTATAGCACATGATAAAGCGCATCGAGCCCTCGAGGATGCAGCTGTAACAGCCCATGTTTTTAATTATTTATTGAAGTCTGCTGACAAATTGGAAGACGATATTTTATTTGAATTAAGTAGAACTGCGACTCAAGGTGGTTCCAGATTGAATTATGTTTTATCGGGTCTTATTGCAAACAGAAATAGGTCTGAAATTAAATCCCAACAAGTAATTGGGTTTGATGTGGAGAAAATTCGCTCAAGACTAGCTAAAGAGTCTTCAATAAAAAAGGTTGAACAAATCACTCCGGTAGATCTAAAGTTAATTGAGTCTGCTTTGTCAGCGAAAGGCAGTTTGTCGCACTCAATGTTGAGATTTGAAGAAAGACCTGAGCAAATGACGATGGCAAAAACAATAGCTGAGACCATAAACTCAGGCATTGGAGATAACCAAACCCGATTGATTGTTGAAGCTGGCACGGGAGTAGGCAAGTCCTTGGCTTACCTTCTACCATCTGTTATTTATGCATTAAAAAACAATAAAAGAATTGTTGTATCGACCAACACTATTAACTTACAAGAACAATTATTAACAAAAGATATGCCATTAGTAATTGAAGCCTTAAAAAATGTAGATTCGATAAACGTTGAAAAGCTAAGGTTTACTCAGTTAAAAGGAAGGGACAATTATCTTTGTCTAAATAAACTTTTACGTATGAGATTAACTGATAAACCAACTTGGACAGAAGGACGTTTAATATCTAAGGTTCTGGTTTGGGTGCGAGATACAGTAACTGGAGACAAATCTGAATTAAATTTGGGATCTCGTGGGGCTTCAGCCGTGTGGGGGAGGCTATCTGCGCAAGGAAGTGCACTTTGTAAAGGAATAAGTGGTGCATGTTTTCTAAGAAGCGCTAGGGATAAAGCCTCCTCGTCACACATCGTGATTACAAATCATTCTTTACTAATGGCCGATATAGCGTCTGACGGTTCGATATTGCCGGATTATGACATTTTAATAATTGATGAAGCTCATCATCTTGAGGATTCTGCTACTAGACAACTTGGTTTTGAATTAAATGGAAACAGCATAAACGACCACTTGACACAGATAATGGCTGAAACTGGAGCATTAAATACAGGATTAAAACTCTTCAAGGAAAATAAACTCAGTTTGAGTCGAATACAATCCCTAGGGAAAATATTGACAGATATTTCAGAGTTTATTCCCAAAACTCGTGAATATACCGCCAGCTTACTTTCTAGTATCGAAAAGGTTGGTAGTGAAGCGCAGAATAGCACCTCATATAACACCAATATTATTCCTGATATTAGAATTACTTCAGGTATTAGATCTCAGCCAGCATGGTCAGAGATTGAAATAGATTGGCAGAAGATCGACCTAGCATTAATTAAAGTAGATGAATTACTTAATCATGCTCTTATTGCTTTAGAGGGCACTAATCATGAAGCATGCGACAGAGTTTTGGATGAAGTAATCGAACTGATCCAATCGAATCAACAATTAAGAGGTCATCTTGAAGAATTCGTTATTCATCCTTCTAAAGATGGAGTTTATTGGGTATCAAATGCTTCTTCAAATCGTAGTTTTAAAGATAGAAACATATCAATACAATCAGCTCCCTTATATGTTGGTGATGTTTTATCTGAGTCAGTTTATTCAAAAACGTCTACAGTAATTATGACAAGTGCAACATTGGCAACTGGAAACAACTTTGAATATGTCACAGAAAGGACTGGGTTTCAAGATTCAACGGAATTGCTGCTTGGTTCCCCATTTGATTATGCTACCAACTCAGTATTATGCGTTCCAGAGGATATGCCTGAACCAAATCTACCTAATTATCAAGACGCCATAAATAATGCTATAACTAACTCTGTAGTCGCTTCTCAAGGAAAAGCGATGGCTTTATTTACCTCGTACAGTTCATTAAATAAAACATACAAGGATATTAAAGAAACACTGAAATCGCATGACATACAGGTTTTGGCACAAGGCATAGATGGGAATCCAAATAAAATTGTGAGCCTTTTTCAGAATAACCAAAGATCATTGTTACTCGGTACGTCTAGTTTCTGGGAGGGTGTAGATCTTCCAGGCGAATCGTTACAGCTCCTTCTACTGACGCGCTTACCATTTAATGTTCCAACTGATCCAATTTTTGCAGCCAGGTCAGATTGGTTTCAGGAACCATTCAAAGAATATGCGGTTCCTCAAGCCGTAATTAGATTAAGACAGGGATTTGGCAGATTGATAAGGACAGAAACAGATCGAGGAGTTGCTGTAGTATTAGACAAAAGGATTCTTTCAAAAGGTTATGGAAAGGTATTTTTGGAATCTATGCCACCAGCCCATGTTGTTAAGACTACAACTTTAGAGATGCCTAAGCTGATCGAACAATTTTTGAGTTAACAAGATTTTGTTAATTAGAATTGAGTCGGCCTTTAATCTGGAATCAACATTAGATAGTGGTCAGGCATTTCGATGGAAAAATCGAGGTGACTATTTTGAAGGCGTGGTAGACCAATCTATTATTCTCCTAAAACAAGTTGTCGACGGACTGGAATTTGAATCTTTTCCTCAAGCTGAAAAAGAGATTGAGTCTAAGCTGAAGTATTATCTGTCTTTGCATGATGATTTGGAAATTATATTGAAATCAATTGCTGTAGATCGAAACATCCAATCGTATATTGATCAATACAAAGGTATGAGAATCTTGAAACAAGATCCTTGGGAATGTCTAATTTCATTCATATGTTCCTCTAATTCTAATGTGTTGAGGGTCAAGCAAAATGTTGAAGATATGTCTGCAGCTTACGGAGAAAAGATTGAAGCTTTTGGAAGCATAAGACACACTTTTCCCTCCCCGCAACAATTGGAAAATGCCAGTATCCCTATTCTTAGACAGCTTAAGCTCGGTTATAGAGCAGAGTATATCTATGAAGCTGTAAAATTGGTCTCACAACATGTAATCAACCCATGGGCATTATTAGAAGAACCTTATGAAGAAGCCCTAATGACCCTAACTAAGATACCTGGTATTGGGGATAAAGTCGCGAATTGCATAATGTTGTTTTCTATGAGTAAGGATGACGCTTTTCCTGTCGATGTTTGGATTGATCGAATTATTAAAGAACTTTATCCTGAAGAACTAGATGATTATATTCAAAGAAAATATTCAAATCAGTTGGCAAATAAAAAGAGAACTAAAAATAGGCTCAAAACCCCTTCGGTGAATAGAATGATTATAAAAGATTGGGCTAGGGAATATTTTGGGGATTATGCTGGATGGGCCAATCATTACATGTTTCACGAGAGACGTAAAAGATTACTGCGCAGTTAAAGCTCCATCTATAGATAGACACGAACCGGTGACATATGATGATGCATCAGACCATAAAAATGTAACTAATCCAGCAATACTTTCTGGAGTTCCTAATTGTTTGATTGGGTGAAAATCTCGTGCTTTTATCCACGCTTCAGAATTTTTACCATATGTTTGATTGAACATAGGAGTTTCCACACCGCCAGGACAAACGGCATTTATGCGGATTCCTTTATCGGCGTAGTCTAAAGCAGCGCTTTTTGTCAGTCCGTTCAAGCCATGTTTATTAGCAGTGTAAGTAGTAAAACCTTTTGTGCCAATTAACCCATTTGCAGAGGACATATTGACAATGCTTCCGCCACCTTTAGATAACATATGTTGAATTTCATGCTTCATGCATAAAAATGGCGCAGTTAAATTTACTGACATCATATGATTCCAAATATCAGAATCGATTTCGTGTATAGGTAATTGTGGTCCGCCTGTGGCTGAGTTATTACAAGCCAAATCAACTTCGCCGTATTTTTCTATCGTTTTTTCAAACAAACTGTCAATTTGTTTCGGATCTGACATGTCTGCCTTTATGAAAAACGCCTCTCCACCCTTACTTAAAATGTAATCAACTGTTTCTTTGCCAGTTTTTTCGTCTCGCGCTCCTATTACAATTTTTGCTCCTTCACTGGCCGCTCTAATTGAAATTGCTTTTCCAATTCCAGAGTTGCCACCAGTTATCAACGCTACTTTATTTTTTAATAATTCTGTCACTGTTTTCTCTTGTGTTTTAATTTTAGATAACTTGTTAAATTAATTAGCTTTTCATCATCGAGCGAGCATTCCTGCATCTACTGGCATAGTAGCCCCGTGTACGAAAGAAGCATCCTTTGTACATAGCCATACAACCATCTCCGCAACTTCTTCCGCTGTGCCATATCTTTTCATCGGCACGGTTGACTTCCATTCTTCATATAATTCTGGATGATCATCCCAAAATGGTTGGTTGATTTGTGTATCAATGATACCTGGGGCTACAGAATTAATTCGAATTCCTTTGGCACCATATTCAAGTGCAGCGCTCTGTGTAAAGCCAACAACTGCGTGTTTACTTGCCACATATATAGATAAACCAGCACCTCCAACCAGACCTGCTTGTGAAGCTGTATTTACGATACAGCCGCCTTGTTGCTCCAACATTATTGGAATTTCATATTTCATGCATAACCAGACACCTTTAGAGTTTATGTTCATAACTTTGTCATAATCTTCTTCGGTGCATTGATCTATTGGTTTATCAAACAGTCCAATGCCAGCGTTATTAAATGCAAAATCTAATTGATTATGTGACTTTATGATTTGCTCCATTAGTGCTTTTACTTCTGATCCATTTGACACATCGGTACGGATAAAATGAGCTAAGCCTCCATTTTCTATAATCTTAGATGCTGTTTTATTTCCGGATATTTCATCCAGATCAGAACAAATTACCGTTGCACCTTTTTCAGCAAACTTCATGGCACTTGCTCTGCCGATACCGTTTGCTGCGCCGGTTACTAAAGCAACTTTTCCAGAAAATTGTTTATCTGCCACTTTTTACCTTTCCGTCCATCTTTATTTGCTAATGGGCTATTTATTCTTGCTCAGTAAATAACTCTGACCTTATCTGGTCAACTAATATTGACTCTTCGGGAAATTCCCCTGTTTCTAGCTTTGAATACATTAGTTTATCGCCGACAGAAACTTCGAAAGCTCCCCCGTCAGCTGGAATCAACGAAATGCCACTTATATCCCATGAACATAAGTTCATTAGTTGCTTTGACAGGCTAACTGCCTGTGGAACATAATCTCAGGGAACACAGTATTTAATACTAATTAGTGGTCTCGATTTTACATCGCCTAGCATAAATTTCTCCTTACGCTTGTGACTCATATGTTTAATTAAATTCCAATTTTTAAGTTTAAAATCACACCGGTATACTTACAATAGAGCTTTAACAAGTTTAGTGAATCTTTCCATCTTAAATAGAGTTTCATCTATATCTTTTCCTTTGTAGTCCAGTGTTAAATAACTGATTCCAATTTCTCCGAGGTTATATATGTCTTCTGCAACTTGTGATGGTTCCCCGGTCAACAATCTCCTATTTCCATTTTCATCAAATGTTGTATCTGTATCCGAGTACCACATTTCAGCACTTAGAGCTACATCTATCGTATTAATATCTCGATTAGCATCATCTAGCTTGAAGTTCAATTTGCTAATGCCCTCTTTTAAACGATCGATCGTGTCTAGTGGATATTGTGGATTATTTCCAAATGGGTACCATACATCTCCATAATTTGCCGCTCGCCTAATTGCAGCCGGGCTCTCCCCGCCAATCCATATTGGAGGATAAGGTTTTTGAATAGGTTTGGGGGCAAAGTAAATGTCTGAAAAAGATACATAATTCCCTTTAAACCTAGGGTTTGTACTGCCCCATAGTTCCTTAAAAGCATTGATATATTCGTTAGTTACGGCACCGCGTTTTTTAAAGGTATCTAGGCCTAGTGCCTCAAATTCCTCTTCCATCCATCCAGCACCACAACCCACAATTAACCGACCGTTAGAAAGGACGTCGATTGTGGCCAATATCTTCGCTGTCAGAACTGGTTGACGATATGGCAATATACACACTGAACTTAAAAGGTTGATTTTGTTTGTATGGGCGGCTAAATAAGACAGTGTAGTAAGCTGCTCGAAATGTAATCCTTGATCATCTTCCCCCTGACTTTCTTTGCTTGACCATTCTCCTAGGAAAGCTCCGGAGTCACTGTATGGGTAGCTTGATTGAATTGATCTTGGAACAACTAGGTGGTCACCTATATGTAAATAATCAAAACCTATTTGTTCTCCATGTTTAGCTACCCGAGCTAAATTGTCGGCACCGGCAAAAACACCAGATGTAGGAACTTCGAAACCGAAATTCACTTTTTCACCTGGGAAATCACTTCTGTGTAAAATGCGTCCATGCGTTCTTTAGATTCTCCCGTTGATGATGAAAGTAGATCAAACCCAAGGACATCAATCAGAAGATAATCGACACCGACTTCTTCGAGTTGACTAATGTCAGATGCTATTTGATTAAAGTTGCCGGTCAAAATAGTTCTATCACCACTTTCAGACGTATGAGCTTTTCTTTCATCGTACCAGCTGGCTGCATATGCTAGAGATATTCTGTCAGGATCTCTGCCAGCTTCATCGGCATTTTGCTTAACTATTTCAAAGTAACTATAAAGCTTTTCAGGTTTTTGTAGCCTGTATTTTGGGTTATTACCTATTGGATACCAAACATCAGCATACCTGCCAGCTCGCCTCAATGCAGCAGGACTTTCTCCGCCAGTCCATATTGGTGGGTGTGGTTTTTGTGCTGGTTTTGGTTCGAAAGCTATATTGCTAAAAGAGACATGGTGTCCTTTAAAGTTCGGATTATTAGATGTCCACATTTCCTTAAATGCGGAAATATATTCATCCGTAACTCGACCTCTTGAATCATAGGTATTTAATCCCAGGGCTATGAACTCTTCTTCCATCCAACCTGCTCCAAGGCCTACTAGTAATCGACCTTTGGACAGCACGTCAACGGTTGCTAATACTTTACCTGCATGTATAGCTGATCTATATGGAGTTACCATAACACTGGTTAACAGCTGTGCTTTAGATGTTGCTCCAGCAATGAATGCGAGGGTTGTTAATTGTTCTAAACAGTCGCCAATAAATTCGCCCCCCGGAAATTCCCCGGAGTCTGTATAAGGGTAACTTGATGATATGTACCTAGGCACCACTATATGATCTGACACAGCCATAAAATCAAATCCTAAACATTCACCTTGCGTGGCAAGGCTGGTAAGCCCTTCTCTAGTTGAGAGGGGGCCTCTGTTAGGGAGTACAAAACCAAATTTCATGCTATTAGATCGATCCAACAATAATGCTAGATTTAGATACTGTCAACGCCTTGACACTTAAGAACACTAGTGCTAAATTTATACAGAACATACGTGCGCAAACTGCATGTCAGCTTTAATCAGCTCTACAAAATAACTTTAATTTGATACTAAATTCAAATCAAATAAGGAAAAAAAATGATTAAGAAGTTATCGGAAAGACAAGAGAGTATTTTGACATATATAAAGGATTTTTTGGATGAACATTCATATCCTCCAACAGTAAGAGATATACAGACCGGCTGTAATATCAGCTCTACTTCCGTTGTCGACTATAATCTTCGCATCCTGCAGCGAGATGGATATTTAAAACGTGAAACTGAAGTTTCAAGAGGAATAGAGCTATTGGGATCAAATAAACCCAAAATTCAAGATTTTGTTTCAGTGCCTATATTAAGTAATATAGCAGCTGGAGAACCCCTTTCTGTTAACACTCAAGACAATTGGAATCATGAAAATACAGAAACAGTAGACCTGCCCAATTTTTTGGTTGATGGAAAAGATGATGTTTTTGGTGTACGAGTAAAGGGACAATCCATGATTGACGCTTTTATAACAGATGGCGATTTGGTTTTATTAGAGCCAACAAATAATGCAGTCAATGGTGATATGGTGGCTGCATGGATTCAAGATAATCAAGAAGTAACCCTTAAACATTTTTATTTAGAAAATGGAACGGTTAGATTACAGCCTGCGAACCCTACTATGGACCCTATATATGTTCCCGCGGACAAAGTTTCTGTGCAGGGCCGTGTTGTAGGGGTGATACGCTCGGTTAATTGATTCGGAATTGTAAACACCTAAAGAGTTCATAGCATATCGGCGCTCTCCGCAGCACGGTTCCTTAATGATCTTCCTAACTTAGCTAACCATATGCCGGCTTCGAATAATACGATTATAGGCACAGCAACTAACGTTTGGTTGATTGGATCAAAAGTAGGGGTTATTAATGCGCCCAATACAAACGCAATTATAATTGCGTATTTTCGTCTATGAGCTAGCCACTCTGGGCTCACAATTCCCAAGCGCGACAGAAAAAACAATACTACTGGGGTTTCAAATACTACGCCCATCCAAAATAACAAAGATAACATTAAGTTAACGTAAGTGCCTATTCTAGGCATTGGAGTAGCTATTTCACTTCCGAAGTTTAGTAAAAAGTTAACTGCTGGAGGGAATATAATCCTGTAGCCAAATCCAGCACCTATAACAAAAACAATTAAACTTACTGGTAGCAGAATATATAGATAACGACGCTCATTGGGTTTTAATCCAGGTGCTAAGAATAGGATGACTTGGAATAGCACGAAAGGCAAAGATGCAGTAACTCCGACAGTTAGGGAAGCCTTCATAGCTATTCCAATAAACTCAGTTAAATCGAGATAGACTGGTTTACCTTGTGGAACGTTGGCAAATCCTTGAGCAGGCTCCATTAATAACGTTAGTATCTGAGCATGGAAGACAAATGCCAATGCTGTTGTTAAAAAGATAAATCCAGCTGACCACATCAGTCTTTTACGTAGCTCTACTACGTGTTGGCCGATGTTCATTTCGTTAGGATTTGCCAAATGACTCATCCTTTTCATTTTTGTCAGCTGATTTAGAAGTATTGGATTCCGTTAATAAGGAAGTTGGGTTTTCTAAATCATCATCAGCTACTTCATCTAATTCCACTAACGACCTTAAAGACTTAATTGGTTTTTCGTTTCCCTCAGTAATAGAATTTTGAAGTTCAGATCCCATTTTCCGAGCGTCACGAACAAACTTTCCAATTTCTTTTCCCATTCCTATCATTTTGGTGGGCCCTAAAATTAGAAACGCAATTATAAAAATAGTTAGTATCTCGAGGGATCCCATCCCAAGAAAATTCATGTGCCCTCCAGTGCTTTTCTAATAGCTCGACCTCGTTGGTTTAGCAATCTCCGCAAGAAAGCAGTTTAATGCTTTTAGCAAAATCTGACGATATTTTATCAATTTGTTGCTTCAAGGCACATATTGGCAACCCAACCACGTTTAAATAACATCCATCTATTTTCCTAGCAGGTTGAAATTTCTTGTCTTGAATTGCATAACCACCTGATTTGTCAAAGACAGTACCAGTTGCAACGTAGTTGTTAATTTCCTCGTCACTGTAATTTCTAAAATTAACTCTAGTAATTGTGCTAACAACTATGGGATCTTCGATTGCCAGTATGTTTATTGAAACTGATGTTGAAACTATATGGTCTCTATTCCTGAGCTTAGAGAGCATTTTGATGGCTTCAATTTTTGAAGATGGTTTAAGTAAGATATTTCCATCTACCGAGACTGCGGTGTCTGCACTCACGCAAAACTTGTTTGGATATTTGTCAATGTAGATCGACTTAACTTTTTCTAAGGCGATTCTTGCTGTGTAGGCTTGAACTGATTCGTTTTTATCAGGCGAGTCTTCTTTATAGCCCGATGGTTGTATAGCAAAAGAATTCGGCCAAGCATTTTCAATGATCTCAATGCGCCTTGGAGATTTAGAAGCTAATACTAAAATAGGGCTAGATGAATTGGTCATAGGAAATATTGTGCCATACAGAAATCTACAAATTGGAATTTAATGTTACAACGCACTCTACATGGTGGGTCTGAGGAAACATGTCTATTGGCTGGACATCAATAACTGAATATCCTCCTTTAACAAGGTATGACAAATCACGAGCTAGTGTTGTCGGGTCGCATGATACGTAAACAATTCGCTTTGGCAGTTTAATTAAAATAGATTTTAAAACTTCTATATGACATCCATATCTGGGTGGATCTAAAATCACCGCATCTGGCTTAAAAGGAAGATTTAGGATGGCGTCCTCTGTTTTGGATTCAATATACTCTATATTATTTAGACCTGCTAAATTAATTTTCGCATCTTTGATTGCTGCCCCAGATTCTTCGATCGCAATTACTTTTGATGCTTCTTTCGAAACTACAGCAGAGAAAGTACCAACACCCGCATAGGCATCCACTACGTTACTTGAGCCGCTCAGATTACAATTTTGTTTAACAATCTTTCCGAGCGTTTCAGCCTGTAATGTATTAACTTGGAAAAATGATGGTGAAGCTACTCTGAAATAACGGTTATGCAATAATTCACGATAATGGGTCTGGCCTGTCATCATTTCTACTTGTGGATTTTTAATTATGGGTTGAATTAGCCATTCATTTGTATTGATTCCATGTCTTACACTCAATTGGCTCGTCTCTCCAACTTTGCCTTGCAATAGAGTCAAAAGTTTATTGATGCCTGCAGTCATTAATTTGCAGCTGTCTATAGCTACAAACCGACGTGTGATCCGGTTCACAAATCCTAATTCACCCTCTTTCCTGACTGTAAATCTTGCATGATTTCTATAGTTGAATATGTCAGGGCTAGGCAAAGTTGGCTGAACATTTAATTCTGAAAGTTCAGCATATGCTTGGAATTGATTTTTTACTTCATTGGCTTTAATAATCAATTGATATGAATAATCAATATGCTGCCACTGACACCCGCTACACGGTCCAAAATAGGGGCAAGGAGGCTCGATTCTATGTTCTGATCTAACTATCACATCTAAAACAACTCCAAATGTGATTTCCTTACGCCTTTTGTTATATCGATGGATTCCAACGAGTACTTCCTCATTTGGTATGCCTCCGAAAACTTTTATTTCAACATTCTCATATAGGGCGCTTGTGTCTCCAAGTGAATCAAACTCGCCTAACTTTAGACGTGCTGTTTCTGTATTTTCAAATGTATCAAGCAATGTTTATTAGCACTTTCTTTAACGAAATTAATAACATTACTTTACATAGAAATACAGCGTCAGACTACAAAGTTAGTGCCATGTTTTGATAATATGATTGGTATGGTTGAATTAACTGAAAAGAGAACGCCTAGACGCTTGCCCTCTTGGCTGAAGGTTAAAGCTCCAGGTAGTGCAAAATACTTAGAGTTAAAACAGTTATTAAAGGAAGGCGCCCTTAATACAGTATGTGAAGAGGCGCATTGCCCAAATATTGGTGAATGTTGGACCCTCGGAACAGCTACTTTTATGATATTGGGTGACACTTGCACTCGGGCATGTGCGTATTGTGCGGTAAATACAGGTAAGCCTCAGGAACCAGACTTATTTGAACCTGCTCGTCTTGCCCAAACCGTCGAAAGAATGAAATTGGAATATGCTGTCATAACATCTGTTGATAGAGATGATTTAAAAGACGGCGGAGCATCCTTTTTTGCTTCTTGTATACGTCTTATTAATAAACGAGTGCCTGATTGCAAGGTGGAAGTATTGATACCAGATTTCAATGGAGATCAAAGTGCGCTCAAAACTGTTATGAATTCTGAACCTAGCACCTTAAACCATAATATAGAGACTGTTCGCAGAATCTTTCCTAAAGTAAGACCGAAGGGCGACTATGACATGTCTCTTAAATTGCTTGAGAAGGCGAAAATTCTTAAACCTGACATTCCGACAAAATCTGGAATGATGGTAGGTTTAGGTGAAACTTACAGTGAAATTAGTGAAACCTTGAGGGATTTGAGAAGTTCTGATTGTGATTTATTAACCGTCGGACAGTATTTACGGCCTTCTCAAAAACATTGGCCAGTAGTCAAATGGTATACAAATACCGATTTCATGAAAATAAAAGAAGAAGGATTATCTCTTGGGTTCAAGCATGTCGCAGCGGGACCTTTGGTGCGCAGTTCTTATCATGCAAATGAGCAGCATGAAGCTGCACTATAACGCTTTCTAGTTTAGCGTGTACGGCATCATCCAGCCGAAAACACCTGCGAATATCAATATAATTGGTAATGCTTTTACGAGCACAGTTTTATTCATATATGCAATGATTAATATCGTTGAGGCAGGAAAGATAAGAGTCACCAAAGTAAAAACCAAGTTAGGACTTCCAAGTCCATTCGCAGGATTTATTTTTTCTAACAACACAAATGCTGCGCCATGAATTATTCCCACAATAGACCACATAATATAAATAAGGCCAATCATTATAAGAACAAAAAGTGTAGGGCTTCGTCGAGTATTGACATATTTTATTACTTTAGACTCAGCAGTTATATATTTAGTGAATATCAATGCGCCTCCTGAAACAAACACTGAAGCCATTAACAAGCCTAAAAGTGCACCGGCAATTATTGCTTCAATCATTAATGCTTAGTTCCATTCAACTGCCTTAGTTGGCTCTACTACGTACGATTTGAAACCTGTTTTTTTATTTAGTAACAACGAAAGGGCAGTAGCTATTTCTCTGGATTCAACAAGAGTGAATAATGATGGTCCAGCCCCACATATATGAATTTCTTCACTCCAAATCTCTGAAAATATTTGGAGCGTTGATTTTAATTCAGGAAACAATTCACTTGAAATCGGATCAAAAACATTGAACAGTAATTCAGGGGGAATGTCACCCCTGCTTCTTATTCTCGATTCAAGTTTCCGAGTCAAAGCCCCTTTTGTGTAATGACTAGATGTCACTTTGCTAAACATAAGCCTAGTCTTGTTATTAATTGGTATATCAGGCGATAGGATCACAGCATATTTTATGTTTGCCTGTGGTAGCGTTCGTATAATATCCCCTTTCCCTTGTACCATTGCAGTGCCATTATGCAAGAAAAATGTTATATCAGAGCCGAAAGATCTTGCGATAGGGCTTAACTGATCAATCTTCAATCCCAATCCCCATAATTTATTTAAGCCAATCAAAGTAGTGGCTGCGTCGCTACTACCACCTCCAAGCCCAGCTGCAACTGGTATATTTTTAGACAGAGTAATTTTTGCTCCTGTTGATATTTTGTACTGATTCCGCAAAGCGTTAGCGACCAAGTATGCTAGATTGGACTCCTTTTTGATTAGTATGTTCGAGCAAAATATCTCTAATTCAGAGGATTCTTCTATTTTGATTTCATCACATAGATTTACCGAGACAATAATTGATGTTAAGTCATGAAACTGATCAGGCCGTTTACCCAAAATCTCTAATGTCAAATTTATCTTAGCAGGAGCAAGTAGGTTTAATTGACTCAAAACTTAACTCCCATCTCATAAAAAATCATATATAGTTTTTCCCAGTCTGATATTGATAAAACTTGAGGTCTAGATTTCGAATCGATTCCGGCTGTTTCCAAAGCGTCCACAATTTTCACTTTAGATAAGTCCGTAGCGTTTTCAAAGCAATTATGTATTTGTTTTCTGGGTGCAGAAAAACCGGCCCTAACCATTGCTAGAAAGTCGGATTTTGGAAATTGATTTGTTGAAAGTTTATTATGTGGTGTCAAAGATATGACCGTTGATTTTACTTTTGGCTTTGGACTAAATACTGAGGGACCTACCGTGAAAAGTTTTTGGATTGAACATTCTGATTGAAACTCAACTGAAAGATAACCCATTTTACCGGGCTGAGCAGCAATCAGGTCGGCCACTTCTTTTTGCAACATTGCAGTAATTAAACAGGGTTTATGATTCAAATTTACGTAATGTCGGATAATAGGTGAAGCAACGTTATAAGGCAGATTTCCGATCATTTTGTAGCTAGTGGTTGGTGTGATTAATGTTTCTATATTGAAGTTTAATGCGTCATCATTTACCACGGTTACATTAGGTTTTGACTCAAATTTTAATTGCAATCTTTTTGATAGAAGATCATCCATTTCTATGCAAATAAGAGTTTTAACTTTATTGGCTAGAATGTCGGTTAAAACACCTTTGCCAGGGCCTATCTCTACTACTGTGTCATTGTGTGAAGGGGAAATAGCATCAACAATGCGATCCGCCACACTTATATCTACTAAAAAATTTTGCCCAAGGGACTTCTTCGCTTTCATTACTCACTTGTTTTAAGGCTAAAAGCTTTCTTTTTGGAACATCTACGAAACTTTGGTGGCTGCGCACCCACTGTCGATCTTTTCGATGTCACTTAAATTAATAGACCGACTCAAGTCAGGCGATCCCACGGCACCCGAAATGACTTACTTGCCGCTGCTTCCTTCCGGACCTGACGGGGTTCGGTAAGCTTTCGTCGCGTAGGACCCAACTCTCAACATCGAACCAAAAAGACATTGGTGAATCAAATTGACCTTCATAGGGAATTCAGTCTCGCTGTAGCGGATTGCGAGTATAGGGCACCGCTAGCTCCCCACCTAGCACAGCCAAGTTAATCTTAAGGCTCAGTGATCTGTTTGTGCAACCCGTTTGAATAGCCAATTAATCTCATCAGTGTAATTGAAATTTAAGAATTAAATAACAAGTTATTGTTTTTACCTCTCAATTTTTAATATTGAAAGGAAGGCTTCTTGTGGTATTTCTACACGGCCTACTTTTTTCATTCGCTTCTTACCCTCAGCCTGTTTTTCTAACAACTTTCTTTTTCGGGTAACGTCGCCACCATAACATTTAGCTAGAACATTTTTGCGTAAGGCACGGACTGTCTCTCTTGCCAGTATCTTGTTTCCTATAGATGCTTGAATTGGAACTTCGAATAGTTGTCTAGGGATGAGGTCCTTTAATTTTGCTGTCAAATCCCGGCCATGTTGGTAGGCATTTGTTTTATGAGACACAAATGACAGTGCATCCACTGTTTCCCCATTAACTAGGATTTCTAGTTTGACTAGCTTTCCTGGCCTATAATCTGACATAGAATAATCCATCGATGCATATCCCTGTGTACGAGATTTTAACTGGTCGGCGAAGTCGATCAAAACTTCTGATAGCGGAACTTTATATTCGAACATTACTCGATGTCCCTGTGCCACTCCAGGATCGAAATCATCTCCGGAAGATTGAATGTATTCCATTTTTTCAAGCTCACCCCTACGACCGTTGACTAGTTCCATAATTGTTCCTATATAACTGTCGGGTGCCAATATATTTAAATTTAACCAAGGTTCTTTTATTTCAGATATTGTTTGCGGAGCAGGCATCTCGGCCGGATTATCAATTTCTAAGGATGAACCATCGGTTAATGAGATCTGATATGCTACTCCAGGAGCAGTTGCAAGTAGGGTTAAGTTATATTCCCTTTCTAATCTTTCCTGAATTATTTCCATATGAAGTAATCCTAGAAATCCACATCTAAAACCTGGCCCTAGCGCTGTTGATTGCTCTGGTTGATATGTTAAAGCAGCATCATTTATCGCTAATTTTTCTAATGCGTCTCTAAGATCAGAATAGCTCTCCCCATCGGCAGGGTATAACCCTGCAAAAACCATTGGTTTTGTTGCATGGTAAGTTTCCCAAGGTGATGCGGATCCGTTAAAAAGTGTTGTTATAGTGTCGCCCACCGGCGCATCCCCAACTTGCTTGAAACCAGTGGCAATATAACCTACCTCTCCCGTATTCAAATGTTCTGTTGGAGATTCCTTTGGGCTAAATGCTCCAACTTCCAGTGATTCTCCAGTGGTTCCTTTAGCCATTAATTTTAGTTTGGAACGTGAAGGAATAGATCCGTCAAATACTCTCACGTATGCAATAACACCTTTATACGGATCGTATTTCGAATCAAAAATAAGCGCGCGCAATGGTCCAGTCGAGTCACCTTTCGGTGACGGTATTCTATTCACGATTGCATCCAATAAATCACGAACCCCATCTCCAGTTTTACCGGAAACATAAATAACTTCGGATTCATTGAACCCGAAGCTTTCACATACTTCGGACGCTACTCGCTTTGGTTCTGCTGCATCAAGATCGATTTTATTTATTACAGGTATAATTTTTAAATCGCGTTCTATTGCCAAATATACATTTGCTAAAGTTTGTGCCTGAATTCCCTGTGTGGCATCAATAACCAGAAGAGCTCCCTCGCAGGCAGCTAAAGATCTAGAAACTTCATATGTGAAATCTACGTGCCCGGGGGTGTCTATAAGGTTTAGTTGAAAGATCGACTTGTCAGTTGACTGGTGTGATAGGCGTACGGCTTGGGCCTTTATGGTAATACCCCTTTCTCTCTCTAGGTCCATCGTATCAAGATGTTGTTCCAAGAGGTCTCGTGAACTTACGGCGCCGGTTTCCGCAATTAACCTATCTGCAAGAGTGGACTTGCCGTGATCAATGTGAGCTATGATACAGAAATTACGGATGTTGGAAATGTGTGTCGATGTCATTATTCTAATAACTGAATTCTTTTTTTTATTTAAGTTGTTGAACTGGAGTTAATAGAGAGCTTATTATTGGTACAATTATTTTAAACTGGGGAAGGAGGGACTCGAACCCACACGCCTTACGGCACATGATCCTAAATCATGCTCGTCTACCAATTCCGACACTTCCCCGAATTGATACTAATGTGATTATATCTTTGAGAGTCGAGCTAAGCACAATAAAAATAGGTTGTTTTAAAATATCTAAATCAATTTTTCGGGAAAATATTATTAAATGATTCCTATGCTACTCATGGGCTTATGCCAAGGTTTATTCGAGTGGTTGCCAGTTTCCTCAGAGGGGATGATAGCAACTATATATTCATTTGTTTTTGAAAAAAGTTATCAAGAGTCCATACAGTTTGCACTATGGTTGCATTTGGGAACTGTACCTTCTGCTGTAATTGTTTTTAGGAAATCCTTGTGGAATCTAGCTGCAGAATTCACTAATTCAGATCGCGAGTATTCATCTAAGCTGAGGTTTCTGATCATCTCAACCTTAATAAGCGCTCCCATTGGTTTTGGCATATACCTTGGAGTGGATGAGCTAACACAGGTTGCAGGAAGTTTATTTATGGTTTTTGTTGGAGTAGCTATGATCATGACAGGTTTAGTTCAATTGAGATACAGAGTTTTCAACCCTCAACCTAAATCTGAACTGAATTTTATTGATGGTATTTTTGCCGGGATTGCACAAGGAATATCCGTGATTCCCGGATTAAGCCGATCTGGCATGACAATATCCGTATTAACTCTTCGCGGAGTAGATCGCAGAGAGGTTTTGGCGCTTAGTTATATTATGGGCATTCCTGTAAGCTTAGGAGCAGCTTTATGGATAGGTATTACACAGGGATTCACGTGGTCTATCGGAGCCCTATTATCTGCGTTAATCGCTTTTGTAATTGGGTTATTTGCTATTAAGTTATTAATATTTGTATCTAATAAGGTAAATTTAGGATTATTCATCATTGTTACCGGATTATTGATAATTGCAGGAGGCATATTTACAAATGTTTAATTGCAAATATGACCACCGTTATGGCACTATAAAATAGTTAATAGATATGAGCGATACAATAAACGAAATAGGTACAAGATTAATATGCTCCTCGTGTGCAGCAGAGTTTGTTATTACAAGGCCAGGAAATGGAGAATTGACTTGCTGTGAAACTACACTTAAGGTGAAGGAAAGTTAATGGCAACTCAGCTTGGCAAGCGCTACAGATCAATTGAAACTGGAGTCACATTATTATGTGTAAAACAGGGGAGCGGAGATCTGAAATGTAACGGCCAGCAGATGGTAGTTCAAGAACCAAAACGGTTACCATCATCTGACTAATTAAAATTCTATAATTACCGGTGAAGTTTGCATTTCAGTAGTGGGTATAGGGCCATCCTCAGATAGAAATACATCTATTTCAGACCTTACTCCAAATTCAGGGAGATAAATTCCTGGTTCTATAGAGAAACAAATGCCCGGTATGATATTTCTTGTATCGTATGTTTCGTAAGAATCAAGGTTAACTGCGTTAGAATGGATTTCTTTTCCGATGCTGTGTCCAAGTCGATGTTTAAAATATTCGCCATAACCGGCCTTGAATATATATTCTCGTGCAATCTTATCTATCTCATAACCTTTTACAAGTCTTCCTTTTTGATGTGCGTTTATAAGGTAATCTAGTGCACAGTCTCTAGCTCCAATCACAATATCAAATACATTTTGATTCTTTGTTGGAATTTTATTTCCTACGTAGCCAGTCCAAGTAATGTCAGCTGCCATGCTACCTTCTTCTGCCAAGCTGGACCATAAATCTATTAATACCCAATCAGACTTTTGTATTACTGAAGAGTTTTCTTTATCAGGCTCGTAATGAGGATCAGATGAGTGTGAATTGGTTGCTACAACAGGCCCGTCTGTGATTTCCATATTTTCCTCAATGAATCTGGATCTAATAAATTCTGCAACTTGAAACTCAGTTACTTTATTACTTAAATTATCTCCAATATAACTAAATGCTTCATAAACAATTTGAGTAAGCAAGCTGGAAGCTTTTTCATGAGATTTTAAATCATTATTGGACCAAACTTGAGTAGAATATTGAAATAAGTCTGCTGACGAAACAACTTCGACACCTGCCTGTTTGACTAATTCTATTGTGCCAGCATCTACCCTTGACACTCTGGGAAGTTCGCAATTAGGTGAATATTCCATCGCAATCGTTTTTGAATGCCTTAATGTTTCGCCTAAAACATCTATCATCTCGACGCGACTAGACCAGGATAACTTTGCAATGTTGGTTTTTGGAAATCTTTCAATGTCAACAGTACTTGAGAGTATCAAGGGGTCACTATTTACGGGTATCCAAAACCAGTAAGGGCGTGTCATATTCGGCACATGTCCAATTGTATCTTCCATTACGGGGTTGGAATAACGATAATCATATATTAACCAACCATCTATTGAATTTGACGACATAAATTCCTTAGATTTTAAGACTGTGTTTTCTATAGATTGACTCAACTGATTAATATCCTTTTAATTTAAATTGTCCCAGCGATTTCTGTAAGCCATATTGTATTCATTTGGAGTATTTAAATCTAAACTAATTTCATTAGAATCAATTGGAATTCTTTTTACGCTTTTTTCATTTCTAATTATCACATCTCTAATTCCTTGTTTTTCTTCTGTAATTGACAACAGTTCTGATTTCAGATCAGCAGAGAATATTATTGGATGGCCGCCCTTACCGAGATAAGTTGGTGATGTGATTTGCCTTTTATCCCAACTATGAGAGTCTATTACTTTGTTGATTAAGGATGCTGATCGAGGTTGATCTATAGCTATTAGTAAAATTGCTTGGGCATCCTCTTTAACTAGCTGCAGGCCAGCTTTAATGGACCCTGATTTCCCATTCTTGTATTGTTTGTTTATTACGTAATCCACTTTATCGCCTGATATGTAATTGACAATTTTATCTGCCTGATGGCCCAAAACAACAATGATTTGATCAACATTGGAAGCTGATAACTGCGATACTTGGTATTCGATCAATTTGACGTCTTTACCCAAATTGATATCTGGCCATTTAAGTAACGGTTTAGGTCTTCCCATTCTTGACGATTCACCTGCACTTGTTAATATTGCTGTGATCATTGACAAGTCTTTTTTAATGTTCTAGGAGTAAATATTTTTAACGTTGCTGAGTTAATTGAGGACTTTAGCTTGTTTCGAGAATATTTTTTCAACTAGTTTTTCATCCAGTTTCATGTTTTTCCCACTACCGCCTAACCTGAACATCAACATTTCAGCTAAGATGCTAATAGCTATTTCATCTGGAGTTCTGGCATTTATTTCAATCCCAATTGGTGCTCGTAGTTCCGTTATTCTGTCTTTGGGGATTCCCATTTTGACTAAGTCTTCATAGATAAGAATAATTTTACGTTTGGAGCCAAGGAGACCAACATAACTGGCCGCGGTTTTAGCAGCAGAGGCAAGAGCATCACTGTCATATCTGTGACCACGGGTCGCTACAACTATGAAAGAATTTTTTGTTATATTTATTTGTTTTAATGCATCTTCAGGTTGCATTGCAATAGTTTGTTTTGATTCAGGGAATCTTTCTTTGTTGGCAAATTCGATTCTATCGTCGGTTACATAAACATGGAATCCCAGTTTGTCCGCCAGAGAAGAGATTGCCTTGGAGACATGTCCGCCACCAACTAGAATCAATTTTGGTGGACTGGTGTATCCTTCAATAAAATATTCAGTGCCATTTTCAGTCACCACGTATTCATTAGCTCCATGAACCATCAGTTGCCTGCTTCTACTTATTGCATCATTATCGATAGCTTGCGATCCTAGACTACCAGTTGTTGATCCGTCTTCTCTAATGAATAATTTCCTCCCAGTTTCAGTACCAGAACCCAGTGGCAATAGATTTTCTCCAGGATTACTAATTAATGTGGCTAGGGCAACTGGAGACTTACCGGAATACGCATCATCGATTTCTTTTGTAAAACCCAATACCTCATCCGGTTCATATATTGGATCGATCATAAAATACATGCTCCCACCGCATACAAGCCCCTCTTCTGCGGCAAGATCTTCGTTTAATTGGTATTCACGGAATTGACTAGGCCCAAAAGTTTTTAATAACTCTTTTGCTGCAAACCATATGTCTCCTTCGACACATCCTCCTCCAAGAGTTCCAACACCGCTCCCATCTTCTCTAACTAATAGTTTAGCTCCTGGCTTTTGCGGGGTGGAACCTTTAGTTTTTACAACCGTAGCCAATACAGCCTTTTGCCCTTCTCCTAATAATCTTTTGGTTTCTCTAAATACGTCTTTCATCTACTTAATTGCACTCTTTGGCACTATTTTCCTTATTACATAATCCATAAAAATTAATTTTGAACGAGTTGTTCCAATTTCTTAGAGCTTCGACACGGACCTACAACGGCTATATTAAGATTTGTAAACTCAAATACACTCTTTGAAATCCTATTTACATCCTCAGGTGTAACAGAGTTTAACCTATATATTGCTGTTTGAGGGTCTATTATCTCATTTAATAGCATTTCTTGGATACCAAACCAGCTCGCAACAGACCTGCTATCTTCCATTCGTAGCATTAAACGCCCAGCGGCCATTGTCCTAGCTTTATTAAACTCACTCAACTCAATACCACATTTTATGGCCTCTAACTGTTCCAATATTATTTTGGCAGCATCGTATACTTTTCGAGGTTCAATTCCTGCCCGAACAGTAAATGCTCCGCAATCTTGGAAATGAACCAAAGATGAGTGAATGTCATAAGCAAGGCCACGATTTTCTCTAAGCTCTATGAATAACCGACTGCTCATTCCTTCTCCAATAGCGACATTTAACAAACCTAATGCGTCTCTGTCGTCATGAAAAATAGATATCGCTGGTAAAGCCATGGATAGGTAAGCTTGTTCGGTGCGTCTATATTTTATCTTGGATTCAGAACAATGTTGGTTATTCAAATATGGAATGTAATCTGGAGGATTAGCTCCAATCCAATCAGATGTTAAACTATTGATTTGCTGTAAAATTTCATCGTGATGGATATTTCCTGCAACGCTGATGACAGTATTTAGTGGACTGTAATACTTTTCAATATGGTCCTTTAATATTGCAGGAGTAATATTGCACACGGTTTCTTTTGTCCCTCCAATATCTCTGCTTAAAGGATGACTAGGCCACAACATTCCGTCAATTAATGTCTCAACTTGATATTCTGGATGATCATGGGTCATTGCAAGTTCGTCAATAATCACATCACGTTCTTTGTTTACCTCATTTTCATCAATTAAAGAATTTCTAATCATATCGAGCAACAAATCTAACGATTGGGAGACATAATTAGCAGGAACTTTGCACCAGTAGTTTGTTAATTCCTGTTCTGTTTCTGCATTAATAATCCCACCAACACCTTCTATTGCCCCGCTTATTAATTTAGGTTCTGGCCGTGTATTGGTACCTTTGAAAACAATGTGTTCAAGAAAATGAGACACACCTGCATATTGATCTGTCTCGTGTCGCGATCCAACCCCAATTAATAGACTAATTGAAGCAGACTGAACTTCTGACATTTCAGTGGTGATTACCCTTAAACCGTTATCCAGTACCGTAAGTCGGAAACTTTGATTACTAAATTGATGTTGGCCCTTCTCAGTCATAGTAAAATTTTAACATCACTACGTTTCTCATCGGTTAGATAAATTTCGATTAAGGTACATATTTGTGCATTCATATATAAAATTGTAATTATGAAAACAAAATTAGGAAAACTTAAACGACGTATTTTAAGTAATAACAATGATAAGGAAGTTCCTCCTGGCCAGTTTGTAACGGAAAAATTTCCTGTACTGACATTTGGAGAAACTCCAAAGATTGACATTGATCAGTGGAATATCAAGTTATTCGGTTCAGTTCAAAGAAGTATCCTTTTGGACTGGAACGAGATAATGGGCCTTGCGCAAGTCTCGATTGAAGCGGAATTCCATTGTGTAACACAATGGAGTAAATTACTGAACAGTTGGGACGGAGTAAGCTTCAGATCGCTTATTGACTTTGTTGACATCAAAAAAGAAGCGAGATATGTAATGATTCACTGTTATGGAGGTTACACCACTAATATTCCATTAGATGTACTTATTGATCAAGATGTGATTCTCGCATATCGACACGATAAAATTGACCTTTCACCCGAGCACGGTGGTCCATTAAGGCTAGTAGTTCCAAAAAGATATGGCTGGAAAAGCGCCAAGTGGGTTAATGGGATAGAGTTTATGGAAGAAAATCGTGCTGGTTTTTGGGAGTCCAAGGGTTATCACATGGATGGGGACCCGTGGAAAGAGCAGCGATTTAAATAAATCCTGTACTATGCTTAAGCAGCAGCAGTTTTGTTCGGAGATCCTTGGCGCCTCATTGTTCTTTTGGACCTGTCGGACAGGTATACCATGTGGCCGCACTGGAGACACTCTAAATAGGAGCCGTAGGTATCTGAATTTTTATTAATGTCCCCTTTACATCTAGGGCACGCTTTGAACCGTATCATTTTTAACTTCTTTCATTTCGTTAGTATCGTCGATTACAATCTAATTTCTAAATTATGCACTGCGCACATTATCCTGTGAAGTAATATGTGATGATGATTAATATTTCTTTTTATGATATTGTTTGTGATTAGAGTCGTTATTGCTTTGTAGGCGGTTTCTCTGTGTCAATAATTGATGAGAAATTTTTGGTTGTCATTGTTCCACTAACATAGATTTTGATTTTAGGTATTGATACGGGCCGTATCAACTAATATACTATAGGTACCAGTTTTAGAGTAGTCATTCACTCAAATACAACGATGGTAAGAAAATATAGTTAGTATTATCTATTCATATAGTTCTCACTATTGTTTCTTAAATAAGTAAAGCTAATGAATCGAAGAATTGAATATACGGCTAGGGAAGACGGTGTCTACATAATAAGTGTGGCAGCACGATTATTAGAGATGCATCCTCAGACTTTGCGTAAATATGAGAGGGTAGGCTTGATAAGCCCTTTTAGGACAGGTGGCATGCTTCGCCTTTATTCTGAAGAGGATATGGCCCGCCTGAGATTGATCAAATATCTAGTTAATGACCTTGGATTGAATCTTGCAGGAGTGGAGTTAGTCCTCGCGCTTTTTAATCGTCTGCTTAAATTAAGGTTATATTCAGAATCTTTGGAAGGTGAAAATTTACAACGTGCATTGGAATTAAGTCTGGGTGAAATGTTCGAGCTATTGGGGATGACATACAGCGAGCTGTAACTTTTTAAATTTAGGTGGTACATGAATCCGGAAAAAGAAGAACATAGTGATGGTAGAGACGGGGAATCTAAAGATACCGTAATAGAAGAATCATCTGATATCGAAATAAATGAAATTGACCTTGCAATGCAGGAAGTAGAAAAATACAAAGATTTAGCACATCGAACTGCTGCAGAACTTGAAAACCTAAAGAAAAGATCATTGCAAGAACGAGAGGAAATCAGGAAATACGGTCAAAGCCAATTAATAATTAAATTATTAGGTGTACTAGATGATTTTAATCGAGCGATGGACATCATTCCGGATGAAGCAGTGGTTACTGGGTGGAAAGATGGATTGGATTTAGTGAAACGTGGTATGGATAATCTTTTGGCAGCCGAAGGATTGAGTCATATAGATGCGCTTGGAAAGCCATTTGAACCGGCTGAGCATGAAGCAGTTTCTTTTGAAACTGTTGACGGGCAAGATCCAGGCCGTGTTCTTTCGGTTATTAGAGAAGGGTATAAACTGAATGACCGAGTTTTGAGAGCAGCACAAGTTACTGTCTCTAAAGCCACTTAAAATCTTAAGTGTTTAATAGAAGTAACAGTTATTTAAACATAATAATACAAGTAAATACGGGGGGAAAATGTCGAAAATATTAGGAATTGATTTAGGAACAACTAATTCATGTATGGCAGTGATAGAAGCAGGAGAACCAAAAGTTCTTGAAAATTCTGAAGGCGGTCGTACTACACCATCTGTTGTAGCAATAAACCCTAAATCAGAAGAAAGGTACGTAGGCCTAACAGCTCGCAGACAGGCTGTTACTAATCCGGAAAATACAGTATTTTCAGTTAAAAGATTTATGGGGATGAACCTTAATGACAAAGCAATAAAAAATGATATTGATCTTGTCCCATACAAAGTAGAAGCAGGATCTAATGGAGGGGTAGCGGTTAATATGGCAGGCAAATCATATGCACCTCCAGAAATCGCAGCAATGACTTTGCAGAAAATGAAAACGGACGCTGAAGCAAAAATTGGAGAAAAAATAACTCAAGCAGTGATTACTGTGCCAGCATATTTTGATGACAGTCAAAGAAATGCGACTAAAGATGCAGGGAGAATAGCTGGATTAGAGGTTCTAAGAATAATTAACGAACCAACTGCGGCTGCTGTCGCTTATGGTTTCGACGAAACTAAAGATGGCACTATAGCTGTTTATGATTTAGGTGGCGGAACCTTTGATATAACTATTCTACAAATGGCAGATGGAGTAGTAGAAGTAAAGGCAACAAATGGAGATACTCATCTAGGTGGAGATGACTTTGATCAGAGGATAATTGAGTGGATTGCAGACGAATTCAAGAAATCGGACGGTATTGACTTGAAAGAAGATCGTATGGCTCTTCAACGCCTAAGGGAGTCTGCAGAGCGAGCGAAAATTGAACTTTCCACTTTGAGTCAAACAGAAATAAATCTACCTTTCGTAACAGCTGATTCTTCTGGTCCGAAGCACTTAGTTATGACTTTGACGAAAGCCAGCCTTGAAAACCTTGTAGGTGACTTGGTTCAAAAGACTATGGATCCCTGTCAAAAGGCTATATCAGATTCCGGAATATCGGCAAAAGATATCGATGAAGTGATATTGGTGGGTGGAATGACGCGGATGCCTGCTGTTCAGGATGCGGTGTTAGATTTATTTAAAAAAGAACCTCATCAAGGAGTCAATCCAGATGAAGTAGTCGCTGTTGGAGCAGCCCTACAAGCAGGGGTTTTGCAGGGAGAGGTACAAGATTTACTTTTGCTAGACGTCACACCTTTAACTTTAGGTATCGAGACGATGGGTGGAGTAACAACTGCATTGATACCAAGGAATACCACAATACCTACTGCAAAAAGTGAAATATTTACTACCGCAGCAGATGGACAGACAAGCGTGGAAGTACATGTTCTTCAAGGTGAAAGGCCGATGGCTGCTGAGAATAAAACAATAGGTCGGTTTATGCTTGATGGTATTCTTTCTGCTCCTCGAGGTACCCCTCAAGTGGAGGTAACATTTGATTTAGATGCTAATGGCATATTAAATGTTTCTGCTAAAGATAAAGGAACGGGTAAAGAACAAAAAATTACGATAACAGCTAGTTCTGGCCTAGATGAATCAGAGATTGAACAAATGGTAAAAGAAGCTGAAGAACATGCAGAAGAAGATGATCAACGAAGGAAAAACGTAGAATTGCGTAATGAAGCGGAAAATACAGCTTATTCTGCAGAAAAGATGATTAAGGATAATCCTGAAATTATTACTGATGAGCAAAAAACTCGAGTTGAGGATTCTGTTAAAGCAGTGAGAGATGCAATAGAAAAAGAAGATTCAGGACAAATCAATGTTTCACTAACCGAATTGCAGTCGATCATTCAAGAAGTAGGGCAAGCAGTTTACGCTAGTCAAGCTTCTCAAGATCCGGGTGCAGAGGGCTCAAAAGATCAGTCATCAGGTGATGATGATTCAGATGATGGATCTAAAAAGGACACGATTGAAGGAGACTTTAAGGAAGTTTAGTTTCTAGATCAATATATTCGAATGAGAAATCAATACTGTTTTGTGTCCAGCACCCATTTGGTTAATGGACTGGGAGATGGGGTTGTTTGCACATTGATTACAGACGGTTTTGTAGACGAATAAGCTCGAGTTATTGCAGGAGCTAGTTCAGATATATCTTGAACAAATTCTCCGTGTGCGCCCAATGATTTTGCAACCAGGTCATATCGAGTGTTAGGTAGCAATTCCGTGGATATTGATTGACCAAAAAACTGTTTTTGTTGATGATAATCGATACCCCAGACCGAATCATTGCCTATCAGTATAACTGCAGGAATATTGTGACGAACGGCTGTATCAATTTCCATCCCGTTAAAGCCGAAAGAACCGTCCCCTGCGAAAACTAAGACCTTTGATTTCGGCAGGGCAACTTGTGCACCTATTCCAAATGGGATGGCCCAGCCTAGCATTCCCATAACGCCGTTGGTGAACCATCTGTCTTTCCTTTTTGCTGGCCAATAAGCTGCACCGTAGAAGCCAAAATCAGCTCCCTCAAATACAAGGCATGTATCGCTTGGAGCCAACATTTTTGCAGTTTTGTGAACTTCCATAGCGTGAATTCCATTTTCGTTTCCAGTCATTGAATCAAGATCGTTTTGTTGATTCTGTTGAGTGTCTACTAATTCATCTACTAAATCACTCTGTTTCCATTTGCTGTTTTTAGCTACTTCAGTTAATTGTAAAACCACTTCTTTGACATTACCGCAAATACCAATGTCAACACGACGTGTTCGACCAATGATTGTCGGTTCGGGATCAACTTGAATGATTTTTGCATTACTGCTGATGCAAGGTGGTTCACCGAAGTCAAAAGTAAAATCTAGCTTCTTTCCTAATAGCAGAATTGCATCAGATTTTGATATCAATTTAGCTGAATCAACGACCCTTATATCTGATATACCAAATCCATAGGGGTGCTCATCAGAAATAACTCCTCTCGCGGCTTGTTCATTTAAGATAGGGATGCGAGTTATTTCTGCAAATGCATCTAGGTCACCCTGTTGTAGAGACCAGGCCCCATTACCCGCTACGACAAGGGGACTGGAAGCTGAGTTTAGGATTTCAATTGCATCCAGTATCTTTTGAGGAGCTGATTGTCCTAAGTCTTCACTCGTATGGTTTGGTGGTTCGTATTGCCATACAGATGAAATATCTACTTTCGCTGTTTGTACATCAACTGGAATAGTTAAATGAATAGGACCACGCCGTCCTGTCATTGCTAATTTGTATGAACGCCAAAAAAATTCAGGTATTCGTCTAACGTCCCGTATTAACCAAGCATCTTTTGTAACAGGTTTAGCCATTCCCACTTGGTCAATTTCTTGTGCTGCCCATTGACCAAGTCGATCTTGGCTGGCACAACCACTGATATTTATTATTGGTGACTCTAGTTGATGGGCGAAGGCTAGTCCTGGAATGGCATTTGCGTGCCCAGGAGTGGTAAACATAGAGATGCCTGGTTTATGTTTAATTCTGCCCCAAGCATTTGCCATGTCCACAGCTCCTTGCTCGTGCCGAGTGTCAACAAACCTAATACCAGAGTTGTGCATAGTGTCCATTAATGGCAAAGTATGGTCACCAGCAACCGCAAATACGGTATCAATCCCTAACGTGGAAAGACATCTGCTGATTAGTTGTGAACCTGAAACTTTAGTCATCTCAAAACTTTCATCAATTATTTATCAACTACTGCTAATGAAGTCTGATATACGTTCTGCTAACGCTATAGTAGTCAGGTTAGTGTTAGCCCTAATAAGCCTCGGCATTATAGATGCATCGCAAACCCTAAGCGAGTTAGTTCCATGTACTCTGCCTTGATTATCAACTACTGAATTCAGACTTGAGTTGCCCATCCTACAGGTTCCGGAAACATGATGTCCAGTTTGAACTTTCTTAAAGATCCAATCGTCGATCATTGAATCTGTTTTAAGTTCCTCATCACTTGGGTCAATTCGATAATCTATGAACTCCTCTAACTCAGAACTTGAACCAAGTTCCGCGCAAAGTCTAACAGCCTCACGAATTCGTTTGACGTCACATTTAGAATCAAGCATATTGTAGTCTAATAAGGGAATATCTTCGGGCTTATCTGACCTAAGCGATAATTTTCCAAAGCTATTTGATTTCTGAAGTATTATACCGATAAAGGCTCCTATTAATTTATCTGATGAATGTATTAATCCCGCTTGTGTTTCCTTATCAGGAGCGACTGCATATGATCCCATTGTGATCATTATATCTTTACGATCTGTCGAGTCCGAGGCAGTATAGCTTAATGCCATTTGCAACAGTGGTTTTGAGGAATTTAATGTGTAGGATGGTTTGGTTTTATGGACTGTTAATAAAGTAGGATGATCTTGTAGGTTTTGGCCAACATTTGGCAAATCTACCAGGTTTTTTATCCCATAATTTCTTAAATGGTTTTTTGGTCCGATTCCCGAAAGCATTAAAATTTGTGGTGTTGCTATAGCGCCCGCGGACAAAATAATTTCTTTGCCTTCGATTTCAAATACAGTATCGTCGTGCTCTACTTCTAGTCCTATCGCTTTTCTGGATTCAAAAAGTATTTTTCTTACAAGGGCGTCGGGCATTATGTCTATGTTATCTCTGGATCTAACAGGATTTAAATAACCAATCATAGAACTTACCCTAGTACGTCCACAAAGGTTTAAAGGTATCGGTCCAACCCCACTAGTTTCGGGATTATTATGATCCGGGCATCGATCAAACCCATATTTTATGCAAGCGTTATAAAAAGCTTTTTGGATGGGATCGCATTCATCTATTTCAAACCTTCTTACAGATATCGGACCTTTATTTCCGTGATACTTGTCTTTAAAAGCATGATCCTTCTCCAGCTGTTTGAAATATGGCAACAGACTTCCAAAAGACCACTCTTTACCACATGATTTCGCCCAAAGATCAAAATCTTCTGGTAATCCTCTTAGAAACATTAATGCATTAATTGCACTTGAACCGCCTACCACTTTGCCTCGGGGGATATGCAGATAGGATTGATCGGTGAGTCTGGCTTCATAGCCCCATAAGTCGTGGCTTGTGGCTACAGCCCCTTCTTTCGTCCCAAAACCGAATTTAACTCCATCTGGAATAAGGTTTTCATCTGGATAATCTTTACCTGCTTCTATAAGTAAAACAGATGTATTAGGATTTTGAGAGAGTCTGTTAGCTAGCACACATCCAGCGGCTCCGGCACCTACTATGATTTTGTCATATATTTTCATTACCGAATTCCAAACGAGGGGAAAATCAATTTTTGGATCCCTAGAACGCTATTTTCAGCATATGATTTAACCATAGCTTCGTAATCTGCATCTAAAAAAGGAGTTTGTAAATCATAAAGGTTGTCGACGCTATACATGTCTGAATACTGATCCGGTATTTTATTTGATATATTTTGTTTAGCCATAACCGAAAATGCTATAGACCAACATCTGGCTACAGCTATCGTGTCATAACCTCCTCCACCAACAGCTAACCAAGGATAAGATGATTTGGCAAATTCTTTAACTATAGACTCGAAACCCTGGGCGGTTTGGTTTAGATGAGTAATAGGATCATTAAAGTGGCTATCTATGCCTAGCTGTGTCACTAAGATGTCTGGATTAAACTTATCGATTAATGGTAAAACCGTTTGATTAAATGACCATAGTATTATTTCCGCAGAGGTGTAAGGGTGAAGAGGCAAATTGACTGAGTATCCCCTGCCTTTGCCAGTCCCAAGTTCTTCGACCCAGCCAGTTCCTGGAAATAGATATTGCCCCGATTCGTGCATCGATATAGTTAGCACTGCGTCTGTGTCATAGAATGCAAGTTGAACTCCATCACCATGATGGCAATCTATATCAACATACGCTACCTTAAGTCCTTTTGTTAAGAAATGGTTTATGGCAATAACAGGATCGTTAAAAACGCAAAATCCATATGCATAACCCGGCATAGCATGGTGCAATCCACCAGAGATATTAAAAGCCCGATCCACTTTTCCTGACTCAAGCATTTTAGCTGCAACTAATGATCCACCTGTAGACAATAGAGATGCATCAAATATGTTTTTATATATTGGATTATCGCCGGGACCTAAGTTGAAACTAATAGCATCTTTAGTCACGTTTCCATCATTTAATTTTTCGACAGCGTTTATATACTCACCGGAATGAAAGGTTAACAAATCTTCTTTTGAAGCAGGAATAGGATCTGAGATTATTACGTTTTTATTCTTAAATACTTCGTATGATTGTAATAATTCATATGTCTGTTTTAGTCGAATCGGTTTCATCGGATGAGTATCCGATAAAACATGAGTTGATAATTCCTCAGAATATATAAATGCTGATTTCTTCAGACTTAAGCCCTATATTTTTATTCCTGTGATACGGATCGCAGAATGTGCTTTATATGTTTTATTAATGTTAAGTAATAGAGCAGTTAGGTCTTCGGTATACCTTGAATTAACGAGCCCTCCTCCATCAATAGCTCTGGCTCCACGGAGAAGCTTAGCAAGCTCCATAGTTATAGATTTGCATTCATCGTTATCCGAAAACACGATCACATCTGAATCGATCAAAGCATCTGGGTCCAATAAGTCTCGTGCGCTGATGTTGTGAAATCCTGAAGCAACAGTAGATTTATCAAGTATTTGAGCTGCTTCTAGGGCTGCTGAACCTGCAGGAACTTTTTGTGACATAGCAACTCCCTTTTCAAATTTCAAAGGCGCCACAACACTGATAACAGTCTTATTTACAAGACTGTCTCTTAGTTCTTGGAGTGTGGATTGTTGAGCTTGATATGGAACAGCGATAAAAACCGGATCACATTTTTCAGCAACTTCCTTATTTAAGCCATATGATATCAATCCATCAGGGACTTTTGATTGTATTTTCTCAACAGCCAGTTCAGCATTTTCTATACTTCTAGACCCGATAACAACTTTTAATTTGCTTAGCGCAAATCTTAAAGCCAAGCCTAAACCTTCAGGTCCGGTACCTCCTATAAATCCAATCAATGATTCTGGAGGCATGATTTCATTCCGAGAATAATCAAATTAAATATTGGTGAACTTTTCAATTTATTCCCGTGTAGGCTGACTAGTCCATATAGTATGGTAGTTTTCGCCTACAATTACCCTAGACAACTCGGCATTTTGAAGTCGATTAAGATCAACTAGTGCTTTGTCAGTGGCCTGTTGAGCGCTTTTGTGACCAGCTTCAGCCAGCATTTTTGTTAGTTGTTGCCATATTCCCTCAGACACTAGGCTATTAACGTTTCTAGGCCATGGGAAGATAGCTAAATTCGGCCTTCTTGGGAAACCGGGTCGTGCTCGTCTAATGGACCTTATTCTTTCTTGCGGAGAGGCCACCATTTGCATTATCTGAATCATTGGCCCGCTTAGTTCTAATGATCGTAAATCTATAACAAGTGACTTTCTGAATATGGGGAAGAAGATAGATAGTACTTCTGCTTCACTAAGTTCAGCCAAAATTTCATTTACATCTAATTCAAAATCGCCATCTATCAATTTAGATACTCTCCAAAATAATAATATACATTAACTTTTAAAGAATTCATATCTTAACGATACGTTCTTATATTTATACAACTTAAATCCGTCAGTTTTCATTGACTAATTCCCTTACAGCGGCTGTAAAAGCAGGAAGCACAATATTCCAATCCCCAATAACTCCATATTTAGAATCTTTAAAAATATTGGCATTTTTATCTGAGTTAACTGAGACAATATTTCTTGATCCAGAACATCCGGCCATGTGTTGACTAGCTCCAGAAATGCCAAATGACAAATATATGTTAGGAGTTACCGTTTTCCCAGTGAGGCCTATTTGGAAGTTATGGTCGATCCAACCTGCGTCACACGCAGCCCGGGAAGCTCCTACTGCTCCATCTAATATTTGAGCCAATTCCCTTAGTTTTTCAAAAGGTTCGGGACCACCCAGGCCTCTTCCACCTGCTATTACAATTTCAGCTTTACTAAGATCTGGACCATCTGGGATTTCGGTTACTGTTTTTATGATTTTAACTCGAAGATCTTTTGAATCTATTTCGGGCTCAACTTCTATTATAGGCACAATCGTATCAGAAACCTTTTGTGGTATTTGTCCTGAGCCTGCTCTCACAGTTGCAACTTTAGGTGTATCAGATGTGAGGGATATATGGGCTAGAGCATTACCTCCGTAGACTGGCCTGATGCATGATATCTCCTTGCCCTCACGTTTTATATCAATACAATCATGAGCATAGGCAGCTTCAGTTCTAAATGCCAGCCTAGGAGCGATATTTAATGACCAAGCTGTTTTACTCATCAAAACAAGATCAATGTTTTTAACTTTGCATAACCATTCTAAAGATGAGATAACAACCTCATCTGGCAGTGGTGTGCCATAATCACGATCAATTTTAATTACATATATTTGATCGCAATCTAAATTATTCAACTCGTCATTCAGATTAGAATTATCACATATAAAAATTACTAGTGATGTTTTATCGCCTAACGAATTTGCTAAATTTAAAACTTGCTCAATAGAATCATCTGCATTATGTCTGCCCTCTTCAACAATCACAGCTGTGTGACTCAATTTAAATTAATCCTGCCTCTCTTAATTTCATAGCAAGTAATCGACCTGATTCTTCATCATCGGAACCTTGGACAAATTCGCAATCCTGCTGACTTTCTGGAATAGAAAGTTTTGTTGTAATAAAGTTATTTTTATACTCATCCAATCTAACATCTAAATCACTATATGAGAGTATTTGCGGATCTTTTTTCCCCGCGTTCATTATGCCTCTCAAGGTTGGATAACGAGGTTCTCCTAATTCATTGCTTACAGTTACTAACGCAGGTAGTTGGGATTCTAATACCTGATATCCGTCTGGAATCACACGTTCAACTTTTATGGTGTTTGATTCTAAAGTAATACCTTGAGCTAAGGTAAGACAAGCGTAGTCAAGCAGTTCTGCAAGAATTAGAGGTACTTGACTATTGTCCCAGTCAGACGCTTGTCTGCCGCAAATTATTAAATCAGGTAATCCTATATTTTTTATAGCACTGGCTAGCACATGGGCAGTGCTATATGCATCAAGATTTTCAAGTTCTGATCCTTGTACTAAAACAAGGTTATCCGCTCCCATAGAGATAGGTTTTTTCATTACATCCATAACAAAGTTATTTCCAATCGAAATAACTGTTACTTCAGCGTTGTTTGAGTCTTTTATTCTAAGTGCGGCCTCGACTGCGTTTTCGTCGAATCCATTCAAAACAGGAGGGTTTCCTAGCCTGGATCCTAATGAAATAGAATCTTCATCTATAACAAAACCTGAAACCGGAGTTTCAGGGTCTAAAACTTGTTTTGCGCATACTATGATATTCACAATTAGCCTAATTCGACTTTAGCATTTACAAATATCCTATGTCAAACGTAAATATCATTAATTATTAGTGTTCATCTACAAGTTCAAATTTGGAAAAATTTACGAAAATTTATTAGAACACCTGTCTTATTAATTAATTGTCTCAAATAACAATTATGTTGCATTAACGCCTATGGCATCACGTAAAAACGCGATTTTAATATATATTTTCTAGCCAACAAGAAAAACAAAATTATCTAAATCATGAACAAAAAACAAACAAAACTTAAGAAATAGCATTGACAAAATCTTATACTTTGTTTAATTAGTGTCTGAAAAAACTCTAAAAAATGTAAAAAGTAATATTCATAAATGTTTGATGATATGCAATTTATTGCAAATCAAAACTCAAGATTATTGGATTAAAAAAACAAGACGGAGGTTACAATGGTTATTCAGGTAACACCTAACAGAATGAAAAGCTCTTACGCACCTGAAGTTCCTGCGGTTTCTAAACCAAAGGTTATTCCAAGCCCTGTTCAAGTACCCAGACCAAGACATGGAGATTCTGGAAAGCTTGAATGTCCAAGGTGCCAGAATAGTTTGATGCAGTCTTATAATGAGCCACAGTGTGTAAAGTGTGGTTATGTAGATTATGGATATGTTCCTAACAAAAACGGAACTAGGCCAACAAATCTGATCACAACGGGCACTCGCTACGTAATACGTTATACAGGTGAGTACGATAACTTGAAGGAGACACTACTGTATGTCCAAGTTGTGAGACTTAGGAATAGAGCTGTATATGAAGTCACATGCCCATTCTGTGAGTCTATTATGGAGCAGTCATCACTTTCAGGTAAACGCAGGGAGATAAGGGAAGAAAGATACAAATGTGTTCAAGGTCATAGGGTTTCTTTATTACCGAATCCAAAGGGAGCTTTAGGCTGGAAATAGTCTAAGTCGACTTAACTACCACAAAACCCGGAATATTAGTATTCCGGGTTTTTTTTTGTTATATCTCATAATTAAGATGTAATATCTTTATTTACAGTTTTAATTTTATGAAAGAAATTTAATACAACTAATAAGGAAGTCAGCTTTAACAATGTCAACAATTTACGATAAATTTGGAGTCAGGCCAATTATTAACGTTTCCGGAGCATCAACTCGTGTGGGTGGTGCTTTGATGCCAGCAGAAGTTATAGAATCGATGCGAGAAGCTGCGACAGAATCTGTATCTATGTCTGAATTGCAAGGAGCAGCTAGTAGGTACATATCAGAGGTGACCGGTGCTGAAGCAGGATATGTTACATCAGGTGCATCTGCTGGTCTTACTCTGGGAACTGCGGCCATAATAGCCGGTTGCGACCTTGGGAAAATAGAAAGCCTTCCACGTACTGATGGATTTAAAAATCAGCTTATTATTTCGAGAGAGCATCGTAATGGCTACGATCATGCCGCTCGACTAGCGGGAGCAATTCTTGTGGAAGTCGGAATGAATGAAATAACTGCTAACGCTGGAGTTAGAAGAACGGAAGCATGGGAGTATGAGGCCGCCATTAATGACTCGACAGTCGGCATTTACTATTCACAGGGACCGGACAGCCATCCTCCATTAGAGGATGTTATCAACGTAGCTAAGAAGAATAATCTACCGATAATTGTCGACGCGGCCGGGGAATTGCCTCCGAAAGAAAATTTACGAAGATTTATTGATATGGGAGCAGATCTTGTCGCTTTCTCAGGTGGCAAGTCATTAAGAGGACCGCAATCAACCGGGATATTATGTGGGAAAAAACATCTTATCACTTCAGTTGCATTACAAAATCTTGATATGGATGAATTTTTTGAAATCTGGAATCCTCCTAGCGATTTAATTCCTAAAGACACTCTTCCTGGAATACCCCGTCACGGTATTGGGAGAGGGTTTAAAGTGTCAAAAGAAAATGTGATTGGCCTATTGACTGCTTTAAAGCTATTTGTGGAAGATGCTTATGTATCTACCTATGGTGAACAGAGACAATTTTTGGAATATATATCGTCGTCTATAGATGATGAAACCATAAATACGAAAATACATGAACCAATAGAAGGATCACCCATTCTTACAATTTCGATCAATTTGAATCTCCATAAAAAATCAGCATTTGATATATCAAATGAACTTAAAAATGGAAGTCCGGGTATTTTTGTGCAGGAGGTAGGATTAGAGCAAGGCGTTATTACAATACATCCTTTGAATCTAAACGAAGAACGAACCAAATTGGTAACTGAAAGGATTTTAAAGGTAATACAGTAAACCGAATTTTTAAACGACCCATAAAAATTATTGATTTATTACCTAGTCCTTCATATTCTCTTCCCACATCATAGTTAGGATTGCTTTATAGATGATTTTCTTACTAGCATTATGTCCCATTTTGTCAGGGTCAAATGGATTAACCTTTTCATTTACCTGAATTAATTTATTCTCGATAGAGCTTCTGCTTAATCCCAAACCTTTAAATGCTTCATCTACAGATTCATGATTAGTTCCATTGATTAAATCCATGAAAAAATTATCAACAAGATTGCTAGCTACCCCGAACCTATCAACCAGTTCATTCATTAATTCTGAAAGATGTGATATTTATTTACGGGACTGACTATTTCTTGGCTATCAGTATCTACACCAGCTTCTTGTCTCATTCTAATTACCTCTGGGTCAGACAAAAATGCCATAGCACCTTCCATAGTTTCCGCTTCAGCTAAATCATAAATGCTTGTTCCATCTTCGGTTTCCGTTGCCACTACTATCTTTAGTCCATGTTTTTGCATATGAGGCTTTAAGTCATCAACTAGTTTCAGCCAGCTTTCAAAGCTGCAAGTTTTTTTGAATGTTGTTAGAAATCTCATTTCCCCTCCCTTTTTATTCTCAATAAGTCTTTAAATCATACTGGTGCCAAATATTACCATTTTATTAGAGATGATTGTTTTTGAACCGCAAAGTTAAAGCGATGAACAGGGCTCTCCATACAATTAATGCCAAGCCTTGAACTGCAATTGAAACAATAACAAAATTCATCACTAATGGCCTGTCGGTTAATATGAATCTAGCAATGATTGCGATAAATCCACACAGAATCCATGTTAAAGGGATTCTCCATATCGTTTGTTTAAGACTATAAAGAGTAGACATTTTATAAGAGCCAAGCCATGGAGATATAACAAACCAACATATTAAGAAGGGCAGTGCAGTTCTTACGAATGATTGCCTTAAAGTAACTCCATGTTCAAATTCGCCTAATATTACAAATAATGAAAAAACACAGATTTCGCCTAGTGCCATTATGGTTATTAAAGATAACTTTAATTTAAGTTTAGAATCAAGATTAATATGGATGTCCATAAGGAAATTCTTTGTCTCATACTTAATTGATAGCGGCGTGAATCCAGCATCGGTTGCTAGACTTGTCGGTCACAGTGATATTCAGACCACTCTACACAGCTACACCGGAGCTATCAAAAAGGCTAAGGATACCACCTGTACATCAGCTATCTGAAATAGCTTCTTAAGTCCAACTCAAGAAAGTTTCATTGTTAGTTTCATTGTAGGCTACCTTTTTAACCCTTAATGAGTGACAGCTCCCTTAGACGCCGTCCCTACCAACTTAGCGTATTTCCCTAATACTCCCCTTGTATAATTAGGTTCAATAGGACTCCAATTATTCTTCCTCTTCATCAACTCTGCCTCAGTCACATCAACGGATAAATCTCTTGAGTCAACATCCAAATTAATGATATCTCCATTTTGCACTAGAGCAATTGGCCCGCCTACCATAGCTTCCGGTGCGACATGCCCAACCATTGGTCCTCTTGTTGCCCCAGAAAAGCGCCCGTCAGTTAGTAGTAGAGTCGAGTCACCTAATCCTGCGCCCATAATCGCTCCAGTAAGAGCAAGCATCTCTTGCATACCTGGACCACCCTTAGGGCCTTCGTACCTAACTACTACAACATCGCCATCTGAGATTCGGCCTTTAGTTACAGCCTCAAAAGCCGCCCTCTCAGAGTCAAATACTTTTGCTGGACCAGTATGAGTACGATTCTTGGTACCGGAAACCTTTAACACAGCGCCTTCAGGTGCCAAGTTGCCTTTTAATATTACAAGTCCACCTGTTGGGCTTCGAGGGTCGCTTACTGGATATATTACTTTCTTGTCGGGAGATGTTTTGAATTCAGACAGGTTTTCAGCCATAGTTTTTCCAGTACAAGTTAGAACATCCCCGTGTAAAAGACCACCTTTCAGTAATTCGTTCATCAAAGCAGGCACTCCGCCTGATTTATCCATATCAGGCATAACGTATCTTCCGCCTGGTCGCAAATCTGTAAGATAAGGTGTTCTACGACTAAGTCTGTCAAAGTCGTCTATCTCCAAGTCCACATTAGCTTCATTTGCTATAGCAAGAAGGTGTAAAACCGCGTTCGTTGATCCGCCCATTGCGAGAACCACGGTAATTGCATTTTCGAACGATTCTCTGGTCATAATATCTCGAGGCTTTATATCATTTTCTAGTAATTGATATAAAACAGCCCCTGCTTTTTCTGCGAACTCTAAGTTTCTTGAATCCACAGCTGGGATTGAGGCAGTACCCGGTAGACACATCCCAAGTGCTTCTATAGCTGAGGCCATCGTGTTAGCAGTAAACATTCCTGAACATGCGCCCTCTCCGGGGCAAGCAACTCTTTCCATCGCAATTAATTCGTCTAAGCTTAAATCGCCCTGGGAATATGATCCTACTGCCTCAAACATGTCTTGAACATTTATATCTTTACCCTTGTAATTTCCAGCTAATATCGCTCCTCCATAAACAAATATTGATGGAACATTAAGTCTGGCCATGGACATTAGCGCACCAGGCATATTTTTGTCGCATGCCGCCACGACCAATAAACCATCCATGCTTTCTCCGAATACTACCGTTTCTATAGAATCCGCTATAACTTCTCTGCTTACTAAAGAGGCCTTCATTCCTTCGGTTCCCATCGATATTCCATCGCTTATAGTAATAGTTCCAAATCCGAAAGGCACGAGATTTGCAGCTTTAACTCCGGACTTAGCTGCCTTCGCAATTCGATCTAAATGCATATTGCACGGTGTTACATCGCTAGCTAAATTAGCGATTGCAACAAACGGTTTCTCAAAGTCCTCATCTAGCAATCCAGAAGCTCTTAACATAGCTCTAGCTGCAGCTCTGTCAGGGCCATCCACTTGAACAGAACTATGTTTTCTGAGGTTTAATTTAGACATTAGAAATTCTCCGTTATTAAAACTATATTCATTGATAAATTTAGGATTTATCAGGCTAGAGGTAATTATAACCTTTAGCTATTTCATGTTATATGGCCATTTTAGTTTTTTTGTTATCTTGATTTGCAGGATCTCGAACACTAAGAAAACTAAGCCGCCGAAAACTATGACACTGAGCAGAGTTACTGATCGATCTAAAATTGCTATAGAAGCCGCATCATTTTTCGGTAATGATAAAGCTAATAAACCGGTAACTCCTGTTTCTACAGCTCCAATTCCGCCAGGAGTAGGTACTGTACTTAAAATTGCGTGACCTAAAGCCACAACTAATATCATCGGTATTGATAATTCAAGGTTTAAAGCTTTAATGATAAAGAAGAGGCGACCAGCTTCGAGCAACCAACCTAATGTGCTTAGCAAAATTAAGATTGGCATTTGCTTAATATCCAAACTATCGAGCGTACCTTTATGGAACATTCCATAAATAGAAAACAGCTGTTTTGGCAAAAGTTTTGCTAATTTCATTCCAAATAAGCGCATAAATATTAGAAAAGCGCTCAATAGACCAGCCATAGCAGCAGCAGCATATATTAGGTAACTAGAGGCTTCATTACCGATGCTCGTTATAGATAGAATTGCAACTATTAGGATGCCCAGTATTGTTGCCATATCTAGAACCCTTTCGGTCAGAAGCGTTCCTAGGCTCCATGAAAAAGTGCTTTTAAAACGACGAGAGAAACTCCATGCACGATAGGCATCACCTAATCTAAGCCAGGCTATACCATTAATGAACCAGCCGATTAAAATAAATTTGGCAAATTCTAATGTTGATGGCAGATTAGTTTTCAATTGATCTGATGACATCGTTTTTGATGCATTGTGAGCTAATATCTTCCAGCGTAAACCTCGCACAAGAAAACTAGCGTAATAAAGGCATAAACCGATCACATAGTCAATCGGACTCATTCCCTTAATGTTTACAAACATTTCATCCCAATCAAGATCAAGGCCTATTGATATAGAAATTATTAATGCGGAGGTTATTGCTATAAAGAAAATTGTTGGTAATGAAAAAACTCGTTGCCTTAATTTGTTGATTAAGTCAGTTTTGTTTCCTACATCTTCAAACAAAGTATTGTAATTTTCGGTGAAATATTTCCAAGGAAAGTTCATATCATTTATACATTCTGCAAAGGTTGTTTTTTAGGCACTCCATCAGGCCGAGGGAATTTTAAAGGTGTTTCCATAGATTTAGTAAGTTTTACAAAAACAGTTTCAATTTTTGGCACATCGATTTCATGATTGACTGGAAAAAGTTCTGTTTTGCCACCACCCATTTTTTCAATTGCAGTTAATGAATCAGCAACTTCAATGTGAGCTTTAGGGCCCTTATGAAGCACGCAAATTCCATTAATTTTGCAAAATGGTAAAGTTAATTCAACTAATGTAGTCAATTTCGCTACTCCACGAGCAACAACTAAGTCAAATCTTTCTCGATATAGTCTATTTTGTGCTGCTATTTCTGCTCTGTTGCTGACAACGTTTAAGTCGTTCAATTCAAGTTCGTTTTTAATATGTTGCAAGAATTGTACTTTTTTATTTGTTGCTTCCAATAGTGTTATATTGCTGTTAGGGAAAACTATTTTTAAAACTAAACCAGGAAAACCTGCCCCGCTTCCAACATCTATTATTCTGAAAGATTTATTATTACATATAGGTTCTACTAGGTGGACAGAAATAGAATCTAAGAAATGTTTAAATAAGATCTCATTAGGGTCCTTTATTGCCGTTAGATTTATGTTTTTATTCCATTCGATTAATATTTTTCTATAACGATAAAGCTGATCAATTTGAGTCCCACTCAAATTGATCCCAATAAGTTTTAGATAGTTAGTTAAAATGTTCATATTAGTATTAACAATAAATTAATATATCAGGAACATATAATTTTTAAGTTAAGTTGTTAGTTAATGAAAACCACATTTAATCTTTAAAGCGAACCTTTTAACAAGAGTAAAATTGATCATGGAATCGAAAAAAGTAAAAAAGATATTAAGTATAGCTGGCTCAGATTCCGGGGCGGGAGCAGGTGTACAGGCCGACTTGAAAACGTTTGCAGCACTAGGTGCTTATGGTACTTCCGTGATTACAGCCGTCACAGCACAGAATACTTTGGGTGTTACTGATCTACATCCTATTCCTTCGTCTAATGTATCAAGTCAGATAGAGGCTGTTTTGAGCGATATTGGAACTGATGGTATAAAAACAGGGATGTTAGCGAATCACGAGATTGTCAATGCTGTGGTTGAAACGTTAAGTAAATATGATGTGCCTAAATTAGTTGTTGATCCAGTAATGGTTTCAACGACAGGAGCCCGATTAATTGCAGAGAGCGCAATAGAAAGCTTGCGCAATAGATTATTACCAATAGCAGATGTAATTACTCCTAATGTTTCTGAAGCAGAAGCCTTGATTGGAAACCAAATACAAACAATGGAAGAGTTAAGGGAGTCCGCCAAGCTAATTATGAATTTAGGTCCAAAAGCAATAGTAATTACTGGAGGTTTTGAATCCGGTCCTGCTACCGATTTAGTATATGATGGCACAGAATTTAAAGCTTTTACTGGGACTAGAATAAATACTACTAGCACCCATGGTACTGGTTGTACGTTTGCATCTGCTTTAACTGTGTTATTAGCAGAAGGAATTGATTTGTTTGAATCAGTTAGTAAAGCTAAACGTTTTGTTCAGCTATCGATTAGAAAGGCATACCCTATCGGTACAGGTAAAGGGCCTGTTGATCATTTTCATAATTTAATCGACTACAATAATCACACTTAAATACGCGTTGAATAACCTGCAACGTAGCTCTATAATTCCTTTTTATAATTGAAGCCGATATATAATAAATAACTACTTATAACAGGTAATAAATTCGGAGAAAATAATGGACAAGTCTAATAAAACCCAAATTAACCTCGCCAAAAGAAATTTTTTAAAGCAAATACCCTTTTTCTTTTTTGGAGGCATTGCGGTATCGACACTTGGTCAAAATATATTCAGCACATTGTTTAATAAAAACGAGCAAGAGATTGCTTTAAATGACGAGTTTTTTATGGCACGAGATCATAAGAAGTATGGATCATGCGGCTGTGCAAACTGTATGTACGAAAAAGATATAGTGATTTAACAATATTTTCAGGAGATAAATGTTATGCAGATGGTAACTAAATCAGGAACTTGGGTGGTTGATTCGAAGCCATGGGTATGGTTGTCGAAACCTGGGCCATCATTGTTAGAAGCGTTGTATCCTACAGCGACTTATTTACACAAGTTAATTGCAGCGCTTGCTATAGTCGGTATTCTAACCGGCCTAGCTCGGGCTAGTTTTTATTTGCCAGATAATCCCGTTCCAATAACCTTACAGGGATTTGGTGTGTTAATGGCTGGTGGAGTTTTGGGATGGCGGTGGGGTCTCGTTTCGATATTGATTTATTACTTCCTAGGTATGTCTGGTGTTCCCGTTTTTAAAGATGGAAGTGGAGGCTGGGCCTACACGAGCGCTGGTGTTACAGGTGGATATCTTATTGGGTTTATTGCATCTACATGGCTTGTTGGATATCTTTCCCAAAGAGGTTGGAACCGAAGGTCTTTATGGACAATGGTTTTGGGTATGTTGGTAGTTTATGTCCCCGGCCTTTTATGGCTCCAGTTTGGTGATTATGGCTGGCCAGCAGATGGAGAATTGTTTTCCGCTGGCATGTATCCATATATTCCTGGAGACCTTGTTAAGGCAATGCTCGCTGCTACAGTTGTAGGTTTAGGTTGGAGAATAGTAGATAAAAGAAAGAACAATTAGTTAGGATCTTCTATATGAAGAAGATTTAAATTGTCATCCATCTTATTCCAAGGAATCATGGCATCTATCCAACTGCCTAATCGATTTAAATAAACATTTAAGCAGTGGAGAAGAGTCATTAAGTCCTCTTTGGAGTCAATTTTAGCAATTGACGATAGCGATTCTTCAATTAAAGATGTCGCTTCCGGAAAACCCCATTTCCCCAATCTTTCTTGTGTTCTTTTTAAATACGCTAGAGCAACTTTTTTCGCCGCCTCTAATTCCAGTTCATTTACTAAATTGCTTGCCACATGCAGGTTTTCTGTTCCCCAGAAAAGATCGAAGTTCGAATATATAACGCATGGAAAGTTACCCATTGGTGGTCGTTTATGGGTTCTCATAAAAGCCACGTCTTTCGGTTCGGTTTCCCAAATGTTATTGATAGACGCGATGACTTTATTTATTGTTGGGTTTGTATGCTGTCGGTTAGATTTTCGATTAGAGTCACCAGTTAATGGCATAGTTATTGTTAATGGCATTGAACCTGCATTTAGAATTTTTTTTCCTGCAGTGACAGATTTCTCTAAGTCTTCAGGCAATACCTTCGCAAATAGATTTATATATCCAAACGGCATTATTTCACCATAAAACAGACAAAGCGTTTGGCTTCTTGGGTAATAACCAATGTCTCCTGGTTCGACAGAAGGCACTTCATTTTCCCCTGGAGGTACGTAGAAAGAAAGCATGCCAATTGTTTCATCGCCAGCAAATTTAGCATTAACTGCAAAAGTTTCTGTTGGCATGGCCTCCTCAAATGCTTTACAAGTTATTGGAGCATCCTCGGTTAGTAAACGAGCACGTATTTTTTCACCACCCATTTCCATTTCAAATATTTTATCCATTTAAGGTAAACCTCTTAATTCACAAATTATATTAATGACATTCTTGTAATTGGACAGCAATTAATAGATTTTATTATTGCCAACTAATGGGACACCAGTCATTGCTGAAGCATCCATCGTTAATGCACGCAGATCCTCTGGTTCCAAATTGTGTATATTACTCTTGCCACAGGCTCTAGATATTAATTGAACCTCTAGGGTCAAAGCATTTAGATAGTTTGCTACTCTTTCTGCTGCCTTTTCTAAATCTAATCTGGATTCCAGCTCAGGATCTTGGGTAGTAATACCGACTGGGCACATTCCTGTATGACAATGATGGCATGCTCCAGGCCTAGTACCTAGTCGCTCATAATCTTCCACGTAAATAGACTTATTGCAATTTAAAGCTATTAGAGCGGCTGTACCTATTGCTACCCCTTTTGCTCCTAAGGCGAGAGCTTTTGCTATATCTGCTCCACTGGTTATTCCACCTGAAATGATCAAGTCGACCTCGTCTTCTAAACCAAGTTCATTAAGAGCCCGAACTGCTTCAGCAGTAGCCGGCATTGTTGGTACACCGGTGTGATCTAGTTGTAGTTCTGGAGACGCACCCGTGCCTGCTTCCATTCCATCTATAACAATTGCATCGGCTCCAACTTTAGCAGCCAACTTTACATCGTCGGTAACACGACCTGCGCCCAATTTTATAAATATTGGAACTTTACCTTCAGTTACTTCACGAAGTTCCTCTATTTTAATCATCAAATCATCTGACCCCATCCAGTCAGGATGTCTGACTGGACTCCTTTGGTCAATTCCTGCTGGCAGTTCTCGCTGATCAGCTATTGTTTCTGAAACTTTAAGCCCCATTAACAAACCGCCAGTTCCAGGCTTTGCTCCCTGTCCTATTACAATTTCAAGTGCATTAGCTTGTTTTAAGTGATCAGGATTAAACCCGTATCTACTTGGCAATACTTGATACATTAGCAAATCTGATGCTGCTCGTTCTTCATGTAGCATCCCACCATCTCCAGTAACAGTCATTGTGCCAATGGTGCTAGCAGCTTTTCCAAGAGCTACTTTGGCTGTTTTGGAGAGCGCACCATAACTCATTCCAGTGATATAAACTGGCGTATCTAGTTCCAATGGTTCGCTTGCGTTTCTCGCCCCGATTGTTGTTTTAGTACTGCAGCTTTCTCTGTAGCCTTCCAATGGAACCCTGCTTAATCCAGAGGTAACAAATGTCAGGTCATCAAATGTGGGTAATTTTCGAAGGGTACCGAAACCCCGTAAACGATATCGACCTAACTCACTTTTAGCTTGTATATCCTCAATGATTTCTGGTGCATAGAAAAAGCTTTCTCTAATTAATGGACGAATATTTTCTGAATCTTGTTTACTCATAGAGCGACCCTCCATAATTTAAAGTCACTCTTATCAAAATTATAGAGTTTCTTTCCCGAGACAATTTTTTTAAATTCGGGGTTTTGTGGTATGCCCTCAATTTTGTATTTTGATAACAGATCATTGATTGTTAATTTGTCATCCTCAGTGCTGTTTGTAACTATCGCGTCATTTCCTAGGTCATCTGCAGAGCCTAATACAAATAGTTTTCCTTCATATATTGAATCCGCAAATGCATCTCCAGTATCTCCACAAACCACCATTAGACCTCTTTGCATCACAAATCCGGACATGTAATCTACATTTTTCCCAATCACAATAGTTCCTGCTTTTTGAGATATGCCTGTTCTTGGCCCAGAGTTTCCATGGACAATTAAGGTTCCGCCTCTCATAGCTGCTCCGGCAGCAGCACTTGAGTTACCATGCACTATTACTGTTCCTGATTGCATGTCCGAGGCCACCGACCATCCAGCGTTACCATTAATTTCGATTGTGCATTGCTTTAACATTCCACCACAGTAGTAACCTACGCTACCTTGAAAGACAACCTTTCCAGGCTGATCTAATCCGACACCAAGATTATGGCGTGAATTAGGGTTTTCAACATTTACCTCGCCATCTTCATCTAAACCTTTTTTAATTGCTTGGTTTATTTCTTTTATGGAAAGGCCATTACAATCTATCGAAGCCAAGTTTGCACCGCCCTGGCAGTAGGTTCATATAAATCTGTATCATCTGAAATCATAGAGTGCAGAGCTACTTCTTCGGATGCCATTGCAACGAATGATTTATTTTCTGCGACTATTAATGGTTTGGTTGAAAATCTGTCTTTAGCAAACCCAATACCATCTGAAGTTGAAATTAAATACGTGAAAGTGCCATCTAGTTGTTCTATCGATTCAGTTAATGACTCCTCTAGACTCAATCCATTCAGTAATTGGTCAGCAATAAAAACAGCTATAACTTCTGAGTCATTTGTTGTAGAAAATTCGTATCCCCTGCGCTGGAGAGATCGACGCAGTTTGTTATGGTTGGTTAGTTGTCCATTATGTACTACAGCTATATCTGGGAATGGTCTGGCCCAGAACGGGTGTGAATAGCATATATCTACACGGCTTTCAGTTGCTAATCTAGTATGAGTAAGCCCATGAGAACCTAGAAAATCTGCAACTTTATAATCCTCTAATTCAACCGCTGGTCCTATATCTTTTATAATCTCCATAGAATTACCAATACTGAACAGTTCAGTTCCAGATTGCTCTATTACTGATGTCACTTTTGACATGAACTCAATATCATTATTGTCTTCAACTTCTTTCAATTCGATTCTTAATATATTACCTGTGTACTGAATATCATTAATTGAAACCAATTTTTCCAGCCTGGATGTAATTTCAGATATTGCTAAATCACTTTCAGCTTTTTCATTAAATCTGTTTGATTCAAGATGAATTCGCAAAGCAAGATGCCCATCTGGTAATTCTCCATAAAGAGCCATTCCAGTCCCGTCCAGTCCTCTGCTTCCTAACACAGATGCCATTGCGGAAAGTCGACTCCCTAAAGGTATATTAGATTCACCGTTTTTATAGAAAAAACCGGCTATGCCACACATTAATCACTCCGTTGTTATTGCTAGATTGAAGTCTATGACCGAGTATATGTTCAGTCAATAGCTAAGTATTATTTAATTTATACATTAGAATCAAATTCACTGATAAGGATTTATTTGCGAAACAGGGACTAATTATTTTAAATATCTTTATGTGCGGCAATATATATATGAAGGTTTTGTAATAAATGTGGAAATTTAAGTTTGCAAGTAATACCTTCTTGTCATTAACAACACCAGATTTCAGGTTTGTTTGGATGGCTAGCATGGGAACAAGTGGCGGCTATTTTTTCCAACAGGTTTTTATTGGATGGGTTGTATATGACATAACAGGATCTGCTTTTATAACCGCGATGGCCCTAGCTTTGGATACGTTACCTAATTTAATTGGAGCACCTCTTGGAGGGGTTTTAGTTGATCGTTTAAATAAACGAAAGATTTTAATTTTCGGTCCTATTTATCAACTAATGCTTAACATTGGATTTGGTATTGGGGTGTATTTAGACAAAATCGACGTTTGGCATATCCTTGCTTTCGTCACTCTTATGGGTTGTTCATGGATTCTAATTGAGCCGGCAAGAACAGCTATAACAGCTGATATTCTTGTGCCACAAAGGTTAATAAATGGACTGGCTTTAATACAATTAGCATTTAGCATTACTAGGCTGGCTGGTCCTATAATAGGCGGGATATTAATAGAAATGTTTGGTACCCCGACCGCGATTTTTACTGCAGCAGGCGTTCAGCTTTTCGCAGTATTGATGGCTAGTCGAATTAAGATCGAGTTTCCATTGCAAGAATCTTTGACATTAAGATCGGCTTTGACAGGATTTTCGGATTCAGTAGGCATGGTGATAAAAACTCCAATCGTTCAAGGCTTAATCCTATTATCATTTTTAGGACCAATGATACTAATACCATTTACAAGCGGTCTTTTTCCGGTTTACATAAAGAAAGTTTTTGATCTTGGCGCGACAGAGTTAGGATTAATGTTAGCGTTAATTGGTGTGGGTTCAATTGTGGGTACAATCTGTCTTGCATCGTTAGGGAACTTAAAAAGACCGGGGGTATTGGTAGTATTATCAATACTACTCGGAGTTGTTTCATTAGTGATATTGGCCCAGTCAACCGGTATCGTTATGGCTTCCTTAGGCTGCTTCCTAATAGGGTTGTGTTTTACTGGTTTTCAAACCTTAATTGGAGCTATGCTTCAGCAAGCTGTAACTGCAGAATTTAGAGGTCGTGTAGCAGGTTTATTTATGGCTAGTTGGGGTACCGTAACTATCGGTAGTTTGGCGGCTGGAGCCCTTGCTGAGTACCAAGGTGCACCTTTTGCGACGATGATTGGCGCTGCAGCAATGCTTATATACGGAGCATTAGTAATAATTTTTTATAGAACCATTCTTACAAGTCGGGAAAGCTAAACTAGTATATCTCCAGATATTCTTGTTTTTCCCAATCGGTAATATGAGAGCGAAATCGCCCAATCTCATTCCATCGCATAGTTGTATAGGCTTCAACAAATTCATCACCTAACATGTCAGAAAACCTCGTATCTTTGTTTAGTGCAGTTAAGGATTCTTCAATAGTGGTAGGCAAACTTTTATAATTTGGGTTTTCCTCAGCTGGTCCGCTTTTAGCTTTTGGAGTTTTCGCTTCTGCACCTTTTTCCAGTCCTAGTAAACCTGTTGCCAGCACTGCAGCTACTGCTAGATACGGATTCGAAAGGCCGGTACCGAGACGGTTTTCCAGATGAGTATTGTCATCTCTAGAGTTTTTCGCACGTACAGCGGCCGACCGATCTTGTGGTCCCCAACTAACGTTTGAAGGGGCAAACGTATGTGGTTTAAATCGACTGTAACAATTTATTGTAGGAGCTAGTAAAGCCATACTTGCTGGAGTATGATCCATCATTCCTTGTATGAATTGACGAGCGGTTGATGACAATCCATCTGAGTCAGAATTATCTAAAAATATATTTTGTCCAGTCTCTTTATCTATTAGACCAATGTGCACGTGGCAACCTGAAGCAGCCGTGTCACTAAATGGTTTAGTCATAAAAGTTGCGTTTTGGCCCATCTGATGTGCAATCGTTTTTACACCATTTTTGAAAGTAAATGCCTGGTCCGCAGCTTCTATTCCAAAAGACGGAGCAAAGTTAATTTCAAACTGAGAAGGAGCATATTCACTATTGGCTGTAATTAAATCGATTCCAGCCTTTGGCATCTCATCCATTATTTGGTCGATTAGAGGGATATAGCGATTTCTTAATGTATTAAAAATATGCAGTCCGCCGAAATATGGCTCTGAGGTTTCAGGAGCCAGGACATAGAATTCATATTCGAGACCTAATTTAACATCAAACCCTAGTGAGTTAGCTTTATCAAGAAGTTGTCTCAAAACCCATCTCGGAGCAGCTTTTTGAGGAGTACCATCTTCCCAATGGCCCTCGCATATAAGCCTGGCGGTTCGGTCAAGCCATGGAACGATTATTGCAGTATCGAGATCGGGTTTAAGGTATTGGTCTGCGTAATTAACCTCTTCGTTATACAAAGTGTTGCCTACTACTGAGGAAGCTGAATCAAGCACCACGGTTCCTCCATACATATTTAAGCCTTTTGTTGCATATGATTCTACATGGGAAATTGGTACTAGCTTAGATCTGCTAACTCCATGCATGTCAGGTAATTCAAACTGAACATGAGCAATATTTTCTGCTTTCCAGGCTCTAACAAGATCAGCAATTGTTTTGGTGCTTTTAGCCATCAATAATCTCCTTTGATTCGCTCATTGTGCATTTTATTCAAAAACTAAAGCTTTTGCAGGGTTTTCGACAAGTATCTTGTGAACCTGACTCTCCGTAATACCCCAATTTTTCATTCTCGGAACTATATTGCTCAAAATGTGATCATAACCTTGTCCACCATTTTTCGACAAATGCCATTTTCGGCATACGTCCTGAGATATAACTATTTGATCTTCGAAACCATTTTCAATCAAAAACTTTATCCTATCCAATCTACCGATGTCGTTCGGCATATTAATTCCTTCATCCATAAACATGCCTGTATTTTCCCATCCAAAAATATCAAACTCTAAATAACATCCGGTTTTTGCTAATTCAATAAAATGTGACTCTGATTGAATAGCAGTGTCTAAATGCCCGAATATGCAGTTGGTAGGATTTGCGCCTCCAGCTATTAAGTGATTAAGTATTCCTATTGGAGCTTCATCTCCGAGTCCCGAATGTATGGTTATTGGGGCACCGGTTTCCTTTTGGGCTTCTCCTGAAGCAAGCAAAACTTTGATCTCGTTTCTCGTCAATGGCCAAAAGTTGCCCACTTCTCCGATTATGCCTGACCGGATATTAGTATCTTTTACGCCTATAGTTATGTCACGTACAATTTCGTGAGTGATTTCTGCCTGAGTCTTTTGATTCATATCTGCTGGGTGTGAATGGGTAACGTAATAAGATGATCCCATAATTACGTTTAATTTTGAGGCTCTAGATATTCTGGCTAATGCTAAAGGGTCTCTACCAATACCCACGCTTGTGGTATCAACCAGAGAATTACCCCCAGAATATTTGTAAGCAGATACTTCTTGAATTGCTTCAGACTCATCATACATTCGAGCGCCATCAAGATGGTGGACATATAAATCATGTGATTTAGATGTCAGTTCTGGCGTGAATGGGATGTTCTTATATGATCGATTGCTAGCGTAATCTGATTCGTTGTAATAACAAGTCGTATCAATAAGCAAATGCTCATGCATTAACGTTACGCCCAGGTCCGTAGGATGAATAAGACCAAGTACCGTTTGTATTTTTCCCGAAACTTCTGATTTCGACAAATTTTGCTTGCCCCCAAAAAGTTGTTTTATAGAACGAAGGTGTTTAATTATTTAGTAAAATCCAAGCCTTGCAAAGTTTATGTATGTAAATGCTGAGTAATAGAAGAGCGTAATTGCCTGAACCAGCTTTTAATTACATAGTCTAATGAAACCAAAAAAAGTGATTTCAGCATCATCTTGTATACCCATAATCTGGAAACTTTGGTTACAGATTCTGATTGATGCCAGTTTTTTCTCGTAACTATAGCGTTTAAAGTTCCTAAACCAAGGATTAGCGGCCATAATACTGCCAATCTTAGTCGCACCTTTCTTGGTGGAATAGATAAAAAGTATTTTTCTGCTGAGTCGTATAAATCCAAAGTTTTATGAATTTGTTTAGATATTAATTGCCGGATTTGCTTTTCACTATTATTAGTTAATAGGTCATCTAAATTTAAATTTAGTTTATTTAATTCTTCATCTGGTATATAACACTTTCCCAGACGGATATCTGAAGAAAAATCACGCAATATGTTAGTCATTTGCAAAGCCTTGCCAAATTCCACACCTAAGGCTGACATCAAGGTGACGTTAATATTACAAATTTTAGATTCGCTTGCTAAGGTTATTTCAGTCCAAAACGACCCGACGCAACCAGCTACTAAATATGTATACTTATCCAATTCATCATTATTTTTAAGGCTCACCAATCTAGGGCTGTTTAGTGTTTTGCCGAAATATTTTAGATCCATTTCCATACCCTCTATTAGAGTCAATACAACACGCTTAACTTGAGTGTAGTTTTCAGGTTTCAAGGATAGGATATAAGTCAGGATGAATGGGATTTTACAGATAAGCTGATTTTCTGCTTTTGATAAATTATCCTTGAAATCGATTTCAGTGAAATGAGATATATTCATATCGGAGCTATCATTATTTAAAGAATATTTGAGAGAATTAAGTGATTGGATTTTCACTGCCTCTGAAATGTTAGGAGCATCGGTAATAGTGTCAGCTGCTCTAGCTAGTAGGTAAGCTAGGCTTATAGGTTTACGCACGTGTTTTGGCAATATTCTAAGAGATAAATAGAATGCCCTTGATGTTGATTTTAATAATTGGTCTAGTTTGACTTGTCCGGTTAGCATGTTTTCAAATGTGCTGCCCGGCCAGGATTCGAACCTGGGTCAAAGGCTCCAAAGGCCTTTGTGCTACCACTACACCACCGGGCATTGGAAAGATTCTATGAATCCTTGTCTTTACTCAATTTTTCTGAAGAGTTTGGTTCAGATGATTGTAACCTTTTTAAAAATTGATAAGCGTTGGGGGCCCAACCCACTCCAAATACCGTTTCGTTGAAAAGCTTAGGGTCATCTTTATTCCAGAGAATCCTTTTTATATTGTTTAGAGATGGAATTCTCCAATCATAAGGAATTCCTAAAAAACGCCCATGACGTTTTTTTGTGGCAACCGAATAAGCTAAGGTCGCCATTGTAAACAGAATTATCCCAGTTCGAATCTTATTTTTATAGGACATAGTAGCCACCTCCTCCTATGTCGCAGACTCAAAACCTTAATTTAACTTATCAGATGGTTATCATAAACCCATCATCATTCGATTACTATAGTCTAATGTTCACATTGCATTCAATAAATTGTCCAGATTAAATTTTTTAAGATTCGTTATTTAATTCAAAATTGATTTATACTGGCTAACAAAAGAGGCTATATATGGGTAAAAATATTGATTTTGATGTAGTGATTGTTGGGGCTGGTAACGCGGCTTTGTGTGCGGCTTTGTCCGCTTCAGAAGCTGGAGCGAGCGTGATTATTTTGGAGAAAGCACCAAAACATTTCCAGGGAGGGAATTGTCCTTATACGGGAGCTGGTTTTAGGTTCACACATAATGGTATTAATGACCTAAAAGCTTTATTGCCAGAAAACACTGATACAGGTGACTTTCAAATGGCTCCATATACTGAGCAAGATTTTCTAGATCACTTTATAGAAGCAACGCACGGAGATACAGACCAAGAACTTGCTGACGTGGTCATATCAAAATCGCGGGAAACTATTAACTGGATGCATTCAAATGGAGTGAGGTGGGAATTGCCTATAAACATTAATCTTGAAAATGCGCCTTCTGTTATTCCAAATCAAGTTGGATTATCAGCACATGAATCGGGCCCAGGTTTAGTTCGAATGCTAACAAAAGCTGTGGAATCTAAATCAATAACCATACTTTATGAAACCAAAATGGTTTCAATTGATAAAGGAGATCTAGGACAAATTAAATCCATTAAAATCCAGGATCGAGATGGAATAAATATCATACATTGTAAGGCTGTTGTTTTAGCTTGCGGTGGCTTTGAAGCAAACCCTGAAATGCGAATAAAGTATTTAGGAACAAAGTGGGAAACTGCAAAGGTTAGAGGATCTAAATATAACACTGGTGATGGGCATCGAGTAGCTTTAGATATCGGCGCGGCAACCAACGGTCAATGGACCGGCTGTCATGGCACTCCGATAGACCTAGATGCACCTACAACGGGTGATTTAGCATTGACCGATGCGATGCCCAGAAGATCATATAACTTGGGTATTATGGTTAATTTGGATGGAAATAGGTTTACTGACGAGGGGATAGGGTTTGCAGAGCAAACTTTCGTTCAAATTGGTTCAGATATATTGTCACAGAAACGCAATATGGCGTTCCAAATATTTGATCAGCGTGCAGTAAATCACCTTGAGGATCGATATGGAGGTTCTAACCCTGTAAGCGCTCAGTCGATAGAACAATTAGCAGACTTGTTAGGAATTAACCCCACGGTTTTAAAATCTACTGTGGATAAATTTAACTTAGAAGCGGAAGACGCAGATTATCTTTCTAGAACTTTAGACGGCAGATCAACCTTAAGCTTATACCCTGCTAAAAGTAATTGGGCAATTAAAATTGACAAGCCACCCTTCATAGCATATTCGGTTACTGGAAGTATCACCTACACATATGGAGGCCTGAAAATCGATGAAAATGCTAGGGTGTTAGATATGGAAGATAATCCAATTACTGGATTATATGCCGCTGGAGAGATAGTCGGCGGAATTTTCTACCATAACAGCCTAAGAGCCGCAGGCTTAATGCACGGATCTGTATTTGGAAAATTAGCAGGTCAGCATGCAGGGCGATTAGAAAATCAATAGATATTAAAAGTTATTTTATATTAATCCTGATTCTCTAACTGAGCTCAGAGCTTTCTCATATGCAGAAACTGTGTTTTCAATATCCTGATCGGAATGATCTTGTCCGATAATTAGTCTTGTGCCGTTGCTCATTGGATCTATACCTTCATTGATTAGGGCAAGGTGTAATTGTGAATTTCTATGGCCATCATTTACTTTGGACCATTCTGAGTCTGTTAACTCGAAAGTAGCACCGTCATCCTCAACGTCAAAATCGACTCCTAACCTGACAAACAATAGCGGGCCATGACCTGTGACTTGCCCTGGGATTTCCATTTTCCCTAGTAATTCATTTAATCCTGCTTTAAGCTTTCCGCCTGCAGCCTCAGTTTTTGCGTTTACGTCGGTATCTCTTACCAGCTCTAAGGCCGCTGTACCAGCGGCAGCCGAAATTGGATTTGCATTGAACGTGCCTGGATGGCCTACCCGTTCATTATGGTTGTAAGATGCATCATCTTTAAATTCAATTAAATTAATGATATCGGCTTTACCAGCTACTGCACCACCAGGTAGCCCTCCTCCTAGAATTTTTGCTAATGTTGTAATATCAGGCGTCACCTCAAATTTTCGAGAAGCTCCACCTTTCGACAGTCTAAAACCAGTTACAACTTCGTCCATGTGAAATAGAGTACCAGTTCTTTCGGTGAGTTCTCGAAGCTCATGCAGGAAACTAGTTGGGATCGGATGGAGACCCATATGGGATCCAGTAGGTTCAATCATAACTGAGGCTACATCATTGGTTTCTTTGATAGCTTTCTCAACCAGCCCGATGTCATTCGGCGGTAAAACAATCATTGTTTCAAGAGTTTCCTTTGGGATACCACCCAATCCAGAACCTCCAGCCGTGGCATAGTCACTCCAACCATGAAAATGGTCATCGAACTTAATAACTTTTGTTTTTCCAGTGTATGCCCGAGCTAATCTCATGGCCATCATTACTGCTTCAGTACCAGAGCTTTGGAAACGAACTTTTTCAGCACATGGAACCAGTTCGTTGACCAATTGGCCCCACCTTATTTCTTTGTCTGTAGAGCAACCCATTTGGGTTCCTTCAGCCACAGCATCTTGGACTGCCTTCACAATACTCGGATGGGAATGACCTAATATCATTGCACCGTGACCAGTTTTATAATCAATTATTTTATTTCCTTCCACGTCCCATTTGTGAGACCCTTTTGCATGAGTGACATACATAGGAAACGGTGAAAGACGCCTTGCGTCATGAGTTACACCATTTGGGAAAAGATTTTTTGAGGTGTGGTAGCGAGACATTGATTCTGGATGTTCGTCAATATATCTTTGCTCAATTTTTGTATTAGCCATTTAATCCTCTCCACTCGTTTTTTTGATTATATTCAGCCCCGTAATTATTAACACTTTTGTAAAACTGTTGGCATAAAACGGGAGTATCTATAACACACATCATATAAGTGACATGAATAACTATGCAACTGCGTAATTTAAATAATACTTGTCATCGGTTTATATGAATCGTGGATTAAATGAGGAGTTTTTAATCGAACACGCCCTTTTAAATCCAGTTTTAATGCCAAAAATAAACAAATGAATATAGTCGATAAATTCGTCATAGGATATTAGTAATTAATTTACCTAAAAGTACCTCTAAGGATTAGGTAAAAGCACCTTGACGCTCATCTGCAAAGCGTGATAACTTTCACTAATCTCATTTTGACGGATACGTGCGGCTATGGACTGGTCCGTTAGGTATCTTCAATAAGACTTTTTTTGAAAGGCGTGCTGTGGATCCGGAACCTTTGTTAAACGCTCAATGGAGTGAGTTAGGAGACCTGCTCACCAACATATGGATAGTAGTTGTATTTATTATTTTCTTTGCATTGAATATGTTGATTGCAAATAATTGGCTACCATCCCTTACTGCAACAAGGCATATACCGCCAACATTAGCAAAACTGCGTCCGGGATTTTACCTTGTCTCGATTGCGTCTTTTGGTTGCGCTATGTACTTTTTGTCGAGAGTGGTCGATCATGCAGGAGTTCTTAGGGACTTTTGGCCAAATTACTGGATCTAAATTACGGGATTAATTAAGTGCTACCAGGCGATTTTCCATCAATAATACCAACAAAACCTGACCGTAAAGATATGGTTAGGTTTGGTGTTTTAGGAATTACTGGACTAGCCGGTTTAGCTTTAGTTGTAATTATATTGCTATTCGTTATATCTGCATGGTTGGGCCGTCCTATAAGTATGTTCGGCTACGATGAAGGCCCTGACCAGCCAATAGTATTTCCGCACACTACACATGTGCAAGAGGTTGGTCTAGATTGCACATTTTGCCATCGGAATGTAACAAAAGGAGCTTCAGCAACAGTCCCGTCAGTGGGTCTTTGCATGACTTGTCATACCGTTGTGGGAGATGAATCAGCAGAAATTGAAAAACTAAGAGATTATCATTCCCAAGGCGAGCCGATTGATTGGGTAAGAGTACACCGTTTGCCAGATCATGTTAGATTCAATCATCAAGCGCACATTCAATATTTTTCTGAGAAAAACAACATTTTACCTGCAGCGGTTTGTGCTACTTGTCATGGAGATGTTGGAAATATGAAAAAAGTTAGGCAAGTTGAGCCATTAAAAATGGGGAATTGTGTGGATTGTCATAGGGATAATAATGCCCCAACAGATTGTAGTACATGCCACTATTAGGATGTAAGAAGCTAAGGATAATTTGAGGAAAATAAAAAGTTTTAATGAAATTAACTAGAAGACAATTTATTACAGGGATAGGCGGTGGCGCTTTAGGTGCCGTTCTAGCCGCTGCATGCGGAGTTCCTGAAGACGAATTATTGATGCAATCGAAAGTGGGAATGCCTGAAGATGTTGTAACTGGTTTAGACAATTGGTATGCAACCATTGGAAATTCTTATGCCACTGGAGAAGGCTTGGTGGTTAGAGTGATGGAAGGTCGGGCAAAAAAAATAGAGGGTAATGTGGATTACCCTATTAATCGTGGCAAACATAGTGCTCGAAGCGAAGCTTTATTGCAAGATTTGTATCATCCTGACCGGCTTAAAGCCCCTATGGCTCGAGTTGGCGAGCGCGGAGAAGGTAATTGGGAAGAAATAGGTTGGAGTGACGCAATGTCTCGGGTGGCTCATCAGCTTGAACAGATTAAAGCAGCGCGAAAAAACCGAGAAGTAGTTATGGTTACTAATCCATCAATTTCCCATGCCGGTTTAGTTGCCGAAAGATTTACTTCTGGTTACAGAGGTACAAAAATTGCATATGAAACTTTGGAAAACACTAACCTGAGAAGTGTTGTAAAAGATTTGTTTGATCAAGACAGGTTGCCTGACATAGATATCGATAATAGCGATTATGTGCTTTCGTTTGGCGCAGACTTTTTGGACACTTGGATATCGCCAGTACGTTATATGCGAGGTTATGGTGAATTCAGGCAAGGAGGACATCACAGGGGAAAGCTTGTACACGTAGATTCTCGTTTTTCTATGACTGGAGCTAATGCTGATGAATTAATTTATATTGAGCCAGGCAGAGAGGGCTTATTAGCACTTAGCATTGCACAGGTAATTATTGATGAGGGACTGGGAGACTCTGACGCGGCTAAAAGCTTAACCGGAGACGGTGAAATAGATATCAATCAATGGGCCCCAGATAAGGTTGCTGAAATTGTAGGAGTGGAAGCAGACACAATTAAACATGTGGCTAGAGAATTTGCATCAAAAGATCATCCGGTAGCTTTTGGTGGAGGTCTTGCTGGCGCACATACGAATGGCAAAGCGAACATGACTGCAATATATTCTCTTAATTATTTAGTTGGTTCAGTGAACAGTCCAGGTGGTTTAATCTTTAACCCTGCTCCCCCAACTGCTGATCTTCAAGAAGTAGAAAACAACTTAAACATTGGATCTATGTCAGATTGGCGTGATCTTGTGCGGGACATGGAAGACGGCAAAGTACAGGCTTTGCTTATCGATGGTGTAGATCCAGTATATGGTCTGCCTGAAGCCATAGGGTTTAAAGAAGCTTCTTACAACGTTCCATTGATATTTTCGTTTGCTAACACCATTAATGAAACGTCCGCAATGGCTGATTTGATAATGCCTTGTAACTCTGTGCTCGAGGATTGGGGTACGAATGTACCCATGGCCGGCCCTGGATACCAGG
>JAKUTS010000010.1:0-19974 GCA_022447925.1 SAR202 cluster bacterium
ATCATCTTTTCTTCTAAAAGTGTCCATGTGCCGTACGGTTCACAATCAACCCCAATTAACTCACTTGGAGTAGGCACAGCAAATTCTCCATCTGAATCGCTAATTTCCGATTCATTAATTCCGGAACTAGAACAACTTATTAAAAAAGTTAAGGAAAATATTAGAAGCGTTAAAATCGTTTTAATTATCATGTCAGCTCCTTGCGAAGGCAATAACATTCAATAGATGGCCAATCAATTCATTTGAGAGATGAATTCAGCAAATCCTATAACTAGGATTTCTTTATTGCAACACCAACCAAATTCGGAAGTGAAATCGGAGTCCCGAACCTTATAGTGAATTTGCTAGTATCTACCTTGGAAAAACCAGCGTTATTAATGATTCTCTCCGTATCTCTGTTCAAATTACAACCGGTGGTTATAAATTTCCAAAAAGGATTTAATAAGTCTTGAAACTTGCTGCCAATGTAACTACTTGAGGACACATGCTCATAAAAATAAAACCTGCCTCCGGGTTTTAAAACCCGAGTTATTTCGGAAATGACGCTTTCTACGTCATCAACCATACACAAAACCAAGGTCACAACAACGGTATCGAAAACCTCATTTTCAAAAGGCATATTCTCTCCATATCCCTGAAAAATAGTAACGTCTTTTTTAGATTTTAATGTCCTGTCACGAATTTTTTTAAACATAAAAGGGTTTGGTTCCAAAGCAGTAATATTCACCGAATCTGGGTAATACTTAAGGTTTGAACCTGTTCCAAAACCAATCTCTAATACATGGCCATTAGCTTGGCCTGCGGTAGATCGACGATAAGAAGATATGCGCCACTCAACTAACGTATTAAGTAAGTCATAGGAATTGGCGAATAGTTTTTGAGATATTGTCACAAAATACCATGATATTCCTAATTGTTATTTGTATCAATTACACTGTATAAATTGATAAGTTAATTTAATACAATAATAGATATGAACTCTGAAAATAAAATTTATGATGTAGTTATCGGCGGGCAAGGAGCTGCTGCTTTCGCAGCAGGGATGTATGCTGCCCGATATCAAATGTCAGCTATAGTTGTGGGAACAACATTTGGGGGCGAAACTGCCACAGGTGGATTAATAGAAAATTACCCAGGATACCCAGATATTGATGGCTTTGAACTGATGATGAAATTCAAAGAACACGCAGAAAAGTATGATGTGCCTGTAATCGACGATAAGTTGGTTATATCCAACGCAAATGGTAACTCGAGAAAAGAATCAGATATCTTTGAAATTGCTGGAGAATCAGATCAAATCTATAGGGGCCGATCTGTGATACTTGCAATTGGACGGGAACGACGCTCACTATGGCTTGATCACGAAGAGGATTGGACAGGAAGAGGAGTTTCATACTGTTCTACATGTGACGCTCCTATGCATAAAGGCAACACAGTAGCGGTAGTAGGTGGTGGTGACTCAGCTGTTAAAGGCTCTGTATTAATCAGTAAATACGCAGATAAAGTATATTTAATCTACCGTAAATCCGAATTAACCCGACCAGAAGCGGCGAATCTTCGCCAGTTAGATTCTGCAACAAATGTTGAACGTATTTTCAATACGAATGTCGTGGAGCTACTTGGAGACGATCAAAAAGGTTTGACCGGAATAAAATTAGATAATCCCTATCAAACCCTAGAGTCATTGGATGTTGATGGCCTGTTCATTGAAATTGGTGCAGACCCACGCAAAGAGCTTCCCATGCATCTAGGTGCAAAGGTAAATGAACTGGGCGAGGTGATTGTAGACAAATATATGAACACAAATATACCTGGGCTTATTGCAGCAGGAGATTTAACAGACGCGTCTGGAGACCTAAAACAAACGATTACTGCGGCTGCACAGGGTTCAATGGCTGCTACAACCGCCTACGAGCACGTCTCTAATTTATAAAAATTTAATTGTGGCACCCACGACCTGGTATTGAAATTACCTGCTCGACAAGCCCATTTCTAACGGCAATATAGTTATCATATCTATTAACAGTTAAATCTTGTTGAGGGCATCTAAGCATAAATTTATCACCAACAGTTAATGGCATTTCGCCTTTAGAAGTTAATAAACATGCTTCATCATGCATCGATGTGAATTCAACCTCATCATATCCTTCCAAAACAGGAAGCTCTGTATTGAGCGATGATGCAATTGAACGATATCCTATATCACCCACTGCTAGATTAGATTTAGGTTGACTAACAACTGTTCCTAAAATTTTGGCGGCGTATTTAAAATGACCGTCCATATATGACAGCATTGTGCTCATAAGTGCATACATACCACCTTCAACCTCAGTGATGCCATCAACAAATGGTGCCATATCATAAGAAAAAGTCTCTCCTGAGGAAACCATGTCAAATTCTATACCCTTTGCTCGTATAGCATCTGCAAGTTCGACTGTTTTTTTATAATACTTTATAGCTTCATCATTTTTGAATTCATCATCTTTGGGCACACCAAACATTGCAGAGTGACTCATCACACCTCTAAAGTTTAATCCACTTAGTTTATTAGCAACGCTCGCTATATGAACACCTTGCTCAACACTACGAACGCCCGCCCTATCCATATTTGTATCCACCTCAATTGCAACACCAACTTTCACATTCAAATTAGAGGCAATCCTGGATATATCACGTACATTTTCCTCTGAGTCGACGCAAACAGTGACGTCAGCTCGGCCTGCCAAAACACACAATCTTTTTATTTTGTCTTCAGTTACAACTTGATTAGGGATTAATACACTCGCAATGCCACCTTCAACCATAACTTCAGCTTCAGCTACTTTGGCAGAGCATACTCCTCCAACTGTCCCGCCCTTACGTATTTGCATATGTGCGAGCGCTGGGCTTTTAATATTTTTTGTATGTTCTCTTAGCTTGACTTTGGTATCTTTAAATGTCTCGGACATTCTGTCAAAATTATGATCTAATGCATCCAGATCCAAAATCAAACATGGGGTATCTAATTCACTAATCTTTGTGCCAACAGTGGGTCTATAATGATCCATTTCGTCTCCTTAAAGACTATTACCTATACCTTCCTCTTGCAGTTACTTCTAGAATGCTTTGTAATTCGCCATTTTTAATAAGCATTATGAAATCAAACAAATTCGCAGTAACACCTACATCATAAGGTTGGAAAAATAATTTATCTCCTCTTAATATAGGCTTTTTAACTTTAGTAGTAATGATGTTGCAATGCTCCGCGCTAAGATACATGATTTCTGCATCTGGATAATTCATTATTCTTGGCAAGCCAATATCATTACCATTAGTTTTCATTCCAGCATCACCAATTATTAAACCATCGCGCGGCAAACTGCCTACCGTACCGACAACCATCGCAGCAGGCTTAAGCGACGATTGATACTCACTATTTAATACATCCATCAACGCGTAAGCCCCTGCCGTAACTTGATTAATACCATCAACTTTGGCTATCAAATCATAATTGCTAGTAGAGCCAGCTGAGACTGTGTTCACAGGCATACCGTTTGATTCTATTAAAGATTTCACGTCTAATAACGGCTTAAGCGAATCAATGACTTCATCAGATTTGATTCCACTCATGGTGGGACTGTATGCCAAGATCAAACCCTGAAAGTCTGTGCCTTCAGCACCAACAACTTGTTTAGCTAAATCAAGCGCAGATTTTGAATCAGACACACCAGTAAATCCATTCGGTGAACTTATTTCAATAAGAACTGATAAAGTGACTCCTCTTGAACTGGCTATAGCAGAAATATCCTTTAAGTTTTCTTGACTATCGACTGTAACGGTTATGCTTGATCTCTGTGCAAGCGAGCAAGCCAATTGTATTTTGTCAGCTGTAACTAATTTACCGGTAATCAATGTGTCCTGAAAACCATTAGCTATAAATGTCTCAGCCTGGCTAACGGTCCCAACGGCAACGCCACCATTATGTCCACTATATTGCATCTGTATGTTTGCTAGAGCGGGGCATCTATGCACACCAACAAAAGGTCGAATTTTAGCGTCTTGATTTTGAAAGAAAGAATGCACAGACTTTACATTTGATTCAAAGACATCTAGGTCAACTAACAATGCAGGAGTATCTAGCTCTTCTACTTTACTACCTAAAGACTTAAATATAGGTCGTTCCATTCGAAACTCCTTAAATGTGCCATTATGATCACAAAATTTGTTTTTGTGATTATAATTGAAACGTGTTGAAAAAAAATAGTAAATATTACTTATCTGATAACCTTTCAAACAAGAACAAATCATGGCACTGATACTTGACTTAAAAAAAGGGTTCATTGAAGAAGAAAATTCAGATTCAAACAGGGTAGTATTACACGACTCTAATAGGGTTGAATTAAAACTAAACTCTGATCATGACGAATCTGTTATGTTCAACGTCGATGATGTTAAATCTACCTCTGTTATCTCAGGCGGCAGTAATTATTCAAATATATTTTGGTTGCTAATTTCTATATTAGTTGGGTTGATTGCCTGGAGATTGATTGATAATGAGGTATGGGCCTGGTTATCTGGCGGATTAATCTGGGTATTAGGAATATACTTCTTTATTGACAAACTAGTTCTGAATAGAAATATTTTACTTGTCTTTAATTTAACGGACGGTAAAGATTGTCAAGTTACGCTCACCGGTAAGCAATCAAAAAATGATACATTATCATTCGTAGAAGCCATACACAGAAGAAAATCTCGCGTTTCAGGTAAAACATCAACCAATGAACGGGGAAATGCAATTAAACATAAAAACAGGTATTCAAACCAGGTATACACAATAGGAGATTAGCTGTGAATTGCAAGCCAGCATTCCTCAAAACAATCAGTTTACTTTTAATTGGTTTAATTGGAACAACATTAATATCCTGTTCTAATGAACCTGCTTCAATCGAAACTCAAGCTAATGTAGATGAATCTACTGAAATTGATGAAAAAACTGAGGTAATAGAACCGATTGGTCAATTCATTGCAACCGGGTCAATGGGTAACGATAGGAAACATCATCTGATGGTGTTACTCAGTGACGGTCGAATCTTGACCGCTGGTGGAACAGGCAAAGGTGTTGGAGGACAAAGGCTTTTAGTTCACCCTTCAGCAGAAATATATGACCCAGCTACTGATAAATGGGAATACACTGGAGAGCAATCTGAAGGCAGGACAAAAAACTTACTTGCATTACTTCCAGATGGCTCAGTTTTAGCTGCAGGTGGAGAGAGGTCAACAACTGAAGGAATTAAATCTGCTGAGCGTTGGGACTCATCTCAGGGAACATGGAGTCAGACTGGCGACATGATAAAAGCACGCGAAAGAAGTGCGTGGACACAACTGCTAGATGGACGAGTTATCGTTATTGGCGGGTTTGATACGAAGAAGGTGAAAAGGCTCGACACAGTTGAAGCATACGATCCAGAAACTGGGGAATGGTCAGAACTAGCTCCTATGACCACAGAAAGAACGCTACATACAGCTATAACATTGAAAGATGGTCGAGTACTTGTTGTAGGAGGTGGAAAGTTAGATGGCCCCCATATCGACTTAGCTGAAATCTATGACCCTGAGTCTAATACTTGGTCTGATGCAGGCAATATGTTGCTTGGCAGAGTACTCCATACAACTACACTACTAAGTGATGGTAGAGTACTCGTGGTAGGGGGACAAGGCAAAATAGTCGGAGGAACCGGTAAGGTGACGTCCGCAGAGATTTGGAATCCAGAATCATTATCTTGGTCATCTGCAGGAAATACCGAAATTCCTAGATCTGAACATGCTGCGAGTCTTCTTAATGACGGTCGAGTACTTGTTACCGGGGGACAAGGAGCTAAGAACACAGCTGAAATTTATAACCCAGAGGATTCTTCGTGGATCAATGTATCTGAGATGATTAAATCTCGATATCGGCATGCGGTGATAACGTTACCAGACGGAAGAGTACTTATATCAGGCGGAGTAGGTGAGGATGGAGTTATTGAAAAAAGTGAACTGTTTATCCCTTAACTAAAATCCTTGTTCGCCTATCCTTAATCCCGGTAAAATATCTAAATCCCATTTTGTTAAGGGTAGTTCCTTAAATTTAAAATACCCCGCAGAAGCTATCATCGCACCATTATCAGTACATAAAGCCGGCTTAGGCATTACAACTGGCAGAGGTGATTTTTCTTCAATACGTGACCTAAGACAAGAATTAGCTGCAACTCCCCCAGAAACAATAATTCCTTTCACAGAAAGCTCTGAGGCAACTTTAAGTGTACGGTCAACTAAAGTGTCGACAACGGCTTCTTGGAAAGCAAAAGAGATCTCATTAACTAACTCTGAATCAACACAAGTATCATCCTCTCTCGGATATATTCTTTTATCCACGGCTCGTTGAATTAAAGATGTTTTTAAACCACTAAATGAAAAATCGTTAGAATTTTTTACTTTTGGTCTAGGGAAAGGCTTTTCTGTTCCTTTTGCTTTCTCGGCGGCCTTTTGAATTTCAGGACCTCCTGGATACCCTAAACCTAAAACTCTAGCAGCCTTATCAAAAGCTTCTCCCGCGGCATCATCTCTAGTTCTATTGATTAATTTAAATTGCCCATGAGCGGACATTAACGCAAGGTCCGTATGTCCACCTGAAACGATCAGACATAGTAACGGAAAGTCTATTTCTTCTAACTTGTTAGATTCGTTTAACCAAGTCGCGTAGACATGTCCTTCAAGATGATTTACTGGTAATAAAGGCACCGATGAACCAAATGACAACCCTTTCGCAGCATTCAAACCAACCAATAAAGACCCTGCCAAACCAGGTCCATAAGTTACTGCGATGCCATCCAGGTCATTAATTTCCATCCCAGACTCAGACATTGCAGCATTTATCACTGTAGATATCGCGAGGATGTGCTGTCTGGAAGCGACTTCTGGAACTATTCCACCAAAAGTAGCATGCAAGCTTGCTTGTGAAGCAACAATATTAGAAATGATTTTTGTTCCGGAATCTACAACTGCTGCAGCGGTCTCATCGCAAGATGTTTCTATTCCGAGTATTATTTTTTTATCCATTTATGTAAATTTATAAAAGAAGTTAATCCTGATTTACATTTCCTCTTAAACTCAATATCGAATTTGACATTTGATTATTGCTTGAAAACAGAAATGATCCAGCAACCAAAATTGTGGCTCCCGCGTTTATTAAAGCCTGTGAGTTCTCTGTCGAAACTCCTCCATCAACTTGAAGCTCAATATCTTGATTTGCATCTTCTATTATACTTCTGACACGCTTCACTTTATCGATAGAAGCTGGAATGAATGATTGCCCTCCGTATCCTGGCACTACACTCATTACCAATATTAAATCCACTGACTGCAAAAATGGCAATATCTCTTGTTCATCTGTGGCTGGATTTACAGCTACACCTACTTTACAACCATGCGACTTAATTTGATTAATGCCTTTTTCAAGGTCCGTTAATGCTTCCACATGCAAAGTAATAGAATCGGCTCCAGCATCTATCAAAGGCTCAATTAATTCATGTGGATTATTGGCCATCAAATGAATATCAAAGTGTAATCGACTGTATTCTCGCAGAGAAGCAATAACTGGAGGACCAAACGTTAGATTTGGAACAAACTGGCCATCCATCACGTCTAAGTGAATCCAATCTGCGCCTGCTTCTGTCACATTTGTAATTTCAGATCCGAAGTTACTAAAGTCAGCAGCAAGCATAGATGGAGCAATTTTTATCTTTTGAGTAATCTCGTTTTACCCCTTTTTGTTTAATCAGCGACTCGTTGAGGATTGGATTTTATTAATCCTGGAAACGAGTTCTGGGCCATACAACTTTTCAGCTTGATCAAGCTGTTGAGTTATGCGCAATTTATTGTACTCTATGGCGTCATTAACTCTATTTTTGGCAGTACCTCCGAAAACATCTCTGGCCTCAATCGATGATTCAGCCGTGATTGAAAATATATCTTCATCAAAGAGTTCTGAGAATTTTTTCAAGTCAGCTAATTTAAAATCTTTCAAATCAACATTCTCAGATAAAGCTCTCTCTGAGATTGACGAAATAACTTGATGTGCTTTCCTAAACGGCAATCCTTTTGATACCAAATAATCAGCATAGTCGGTCGCCAATAAAGCACCTTTAGCAGCAGCACCCTGCATTGCAGTTTCGTTTATTTCCATATTGGAAACCATACCTGCGCACGCATCCAAACATCCAATTAGCGTGTCAACCGTATCGAAAACGGCTTCTTTATCCTCTTGTAAATCACGATTATAAGTTAATGGCAAACCTTTCATTGTAGTGAGCAGTGAAATTAAATTCCCATATACTCTCCCAGTCCTGCCTCTAGTTAACTCAGCGTAATCTGGATTGCGCTTCTGGGGCATCATGCTGCTCCCAGTAGTATATTCATCTGACATCTTAATAAAAGCAAATTCATCAGATGACCACAAGATTAATTCTTCACATAACCTAGATAAATGCATCATTGCTATAGAAGATGCAGACAGCAAATCAAGAAGGAAATCTCTGTCAGACACCGCATCCATACTATTTCTAGATATCCGATTAAAGCCAAGTTGTTTTGCTACTAATTCTCTATCCAAAGGATATGGTGAGCCGGCCATTGCTCCGCTTCCTAGAGGCATTACATCTGAAGAATGCAACACCTGCCAAAATCGCTCTGCGTCCCGATTCAACATTTCAACATATGCTAATAGGTGATGAGAAAGTAAAACAGGCTGTCCTCTCTGCAAATGAGTGTAACCTGGCATAGCTATCTTACCTTTGGTTTCAGCTATATTAATTAAAGCATTTATCAGACTATATACTTCACCTAAAATCTCCGTCGTATAATCTTTAACAAATAAACGCATATCGAGTGCAACCTGGTCATTTCTAGATCTAGCTGTATGCATTTGTCCAGCAATGTCACCAATAATCTCTGTAAGGCGCTTTTCTATGTTCATGTGGACGTCTTCAAAATCTGCATTCCATGGAAATTTGTCACTTTCAATTTCTTTGCGGATTAAGTCGAGACCTTTCTTTATTTCGTTAGCATCCGATTCATTGATGATTCCAGCCTTAGACAACATATGTACGTGGGCTAGTGAACCTCTAATATCATAATCATATAATCGTTTATCGTAACGAATTGAAACTGTAAAGTTGGATTTACCTTTTTTCATCATGAGATTAGACTCCATCCGGCTTGCAAGGGACTAAAAACTTTCGCCTGAGACTTAATATTTTCTCATCGTTTTGATTAATACCAACCGTTTCCATGTATATAATTCCACGTTTTTTATCACTTGTTAGAGTACAGTCCAGAATCTCGCTCTGAGAATATATGGTATCTCCAATAAAAACCGGACCCAAATGTTTTACTGACTCGTATTCCAAATTTGCAACAGCTTTGCCTGACGTGTCTGAAACACTCATCCCTACTATTAAACTCATCACTAATGGACCACAGACTAATATCTTTCCATGTTTGTGATTTAGCATATGGTTTTCATCGATATGCAATGGACTAGTGTTCATTGTTATAAGAGAAAACAGATGATTGTCCGATTCAGTAATAGTTTTCCCGGGCCAGTGTTTATAAACGCTTCCAACAGAAAAATCTTCAAAATACCCGCCAAATGTGTCTTTGCTATCGTAGATTGTTTTTCCCATAATTAATTTAGTTTTCACGGTGAATCATAGCTTATATTCATCTAATAGTCGCTTGGCTATTAACAAACTAAGTATCTCATTTGTACCTTCACCTATAATCATCAACGGTGCATCTCTATAATATCTTTCAACAGGAAGATCTTTTATATATCCGTAGCCACCATGTATGCGCATCGATTCCATTGCAACGTAAGCGCACATCTCACTAGCAAACAATTTTGCCATTCCAGACTGTAAATCTACCCGTTTCCCGTTATCTTTATCTTTAGCTGCTTCATAAGTTAATAGCCGTGCAGCCTGAATCTTTGTAGCCATATCTGCAAGCTTTAATTGGATGGCCTGATGAGACGATATCGGCTTTCCGAAAGATTCACGATTTTGACTGTATCTTATTGCATCCTCAAAAGCTGCTTGAGCAACACCAACAGCTCTTGCTGCAACATTGATTCTGCCGGATTCTAATGCAGATAGCACTTGAGCAAAACCCTTACCTTCAACTTGACCCACCAATTCATTTTCTGGAACTTTAGCGTCTTGAAATATAAGTTCACAAGTACTGACACCTTTGTATCCCAGTTTATCCAGTTTCTTGCCAACCGAAAATCCAGGACTGTCTTTACTTACAATAAAGCAACTCATCCCCCTATATGCAGGATTAGCATTTTCATTAGTCTTGGCTAAAACGGCAAATGCATGGCCATGGTCGCCATTAGTAATAAACATTTTAGATCCAGTTATTTCGTAATAATTGCCGTTTTTGACAGCTTTGGTTTGTATAGCTTGTATGTCGCTTCCGCCACTTGGTTCAGTTAATCCCAAACCTCCTCTAATTTCACCCGAAGCCATCTTAGGAAGCCATGTCTCTTTCTGAGTTGGCGTGCCAAAATTAGAGATAATAGAAGCCATAACATGATGTGTCCCGATGGGTCCTGTCAGGCTCATCCATCCTTTAGAAAGTTCCTCAAAAATCATTGCGAACGTCGTGTGGTCTAGTCCCATGCCGCCATATTGCTGAGGAATTGTAATTCCAAATAATCCCAATTCTGCCATCTGGTCAATTAAATCTTCCGGATAAATATCTTTGGCTTCAAGGTCTTTAACGACTGGCAAAACATCTCGACGAACAAAGTCACTAACAAGAGAGATTATTTGCGCTTGCGTCTCTTTATTTACCTCAGGCAAATTTATCTCCCGGTGGATTTATATTGGCTGTTACCAAAGTTCTTGGCAGATAGCCCATATATCTTTAATAATCCTTCAGCATCTAAGTGATCATAATTTCCAATTGCTTCCATTGAAGAATCATCGGTATAAAGCGAATGAGGCATTTCAGATACACCTGTAGCCGCAGAGTCAAACAAAACGTTGCCTTTATATAAGCTTACTTTTATTGTCCCATTAACTAACCGCATTATTGGATCAAGAGAAGATAACGCCGCAGTTGTAGCTAAATCTAACCAATATCCCTGATAAAGCTGCCTGCTTACTACAGCAGAAACTTGTTCATAGAATTCTCTGGCTCGTCTATCCAAAATAAACTGTAATAAATATTCTAACGACTGACCCAAGACTTCGATGCCTGGTGCCTCGTAGATACCCCGAGACTTAATACCAACAAATCTGTTCTCTACTGCATGTGTGTTAATTCCAATTCCATTCCGGCCACCAATTTTGTTACACTCAACAAACATTTCGGTCAAATTTAAAGGCTTAGAATCAATTTTGATTGGTATGCCTTGAGCCCATTCAATGCTTACTGTTTCAGCGGTGATTGGCGCTTCCTCAGGAGTAACTCCCATTACAGGAGTCACAAAATCTGAAGGGATAGAAACATCCTCTAAATCGCCTGCCTCATGAGATAGGCCTACAAAGTTGGCATCTGTTGAGTATCTGGATTCGGATCTGGTTTTTATTGGCAAACCGTTTGATTCACAATAATCAATCATACTTTGTCTGCCAGGAAAACTATCCAGAAATTCAGGATCCCTCCAAGGAGCATAAACAGAAACAGACGGATCAAGCATGTTTGCTGCCAGTTCAAACCTAACCTGGTCATTGCCCCTGCCAGTAGCGCCATGGAAAAAAACTTTTATTTTACTTTCAGCCATAGCATTGAGAATTGTTGAAACAATAACGGGTCTAGCGATACCAGTTGTATTCCAATATCCACCCTCATATCTAGCCTGACTTTGCAAAAGCTTTAAAGCTGACTGTGCCAAGATATCTTTAGCATCCAAAATATCAACTTTATACGCCCCGCATCCTTTCATTCGTTCTGCTATTGAGTTGATATCCTCTTCATCAGGCTGGCCGATATCAACTGTAAAAGCATGCACTTTAATACCTTTCTCAGCAAGCCAGTGGGTAATAGTGCAACTATCTAAGCCACCGGATAGAGCACCAGCAAAAACAGAAGAGTCAGATTTTTGTAAATCTTTCCAATTCAATGTATTACACCTTCGCAATATCCAAAGCTTTGTCGAACTTTTCTATAGCTTCGTCTACTTCTTCTTTAGTGACAGTCAAAGGAGGCATCCAGCGTACGATATTGGTCGCAGTAACATTTAACAGCAATCCATTATCGTTACAGGCAGATAATAACTTGCCTGCTATATCGGCTGAAAACTCAACACCAACTAAACAGCCAATGCCTCGCACATCAGATATGATCTCATGTTTCATTCTGAGGTTTTCTAATTGGTCTTTCATATACTTACCAACATTTCTAGAATTACCCGGCACATCTTCTTCAATAATGAATCTTGTTGAAGCTTCAGAAGCTGCGCACGTTAACGCATTGCCTCCAAATGTAGATCCATGGTCACCAGGTTCAAGTACGTTTGCTCTTTGATTACATAGAAATGCGCCTATTGGAACTCCGCCTCCCAAGCCTTTAGCAAGAGTTAAAACATCTGGCTCCACATCAAATAATTGATATCCAAACAATTCTCCAAGCCTACCTAATCCTGTAGATACTTCATCAAATATTAAAAGTAAGTTGTTTTCATCACACCAAGACCGTACATTTGAGAGATAGTCAGATGACGGGATATTAACTCCCCCTTCGCTTTGCACCGGCTCAAGCATCACTGCAACGGTGTTTTCATTAGTTGCATTCTTTATCTGAGTAATATCATCGAAATCCACGTGTGTAAAACCTGTAGGAATCGGAGCCCATGCTTCTTGATATTTTGGCTGAGCGGTTGCTGCCACCATATTCATGGTCCGGCCATGAAACGATTTGTAAGCTGTGATAATTTCGCCTGGCCCATTTTTATTTATTTTTCCCCATTTGCGGATTAGCTTTATAGCACCTTCGTTAGCTTCTGCTCCGCTATTACAGAAAAATACTTTCTCCATACAACTGTTTTCTACTAACAGTTCTGCTAATTCCAACTGCGGTATAGTAAAAAACTGATTAGATGTTTGTAAAAGTTGACCGGCTTGCGCCTGTATAGCTGCTGTAATTGCAGGGTTCGCATGGCCAATATTGTTTACTGCCCATCCAGCGGTGAAATCTAGATAATCTTTACCTTCATCATCCCACACCCGAGTACCTTCACCTTTCACAATTACAATGGATTGGCGATTAACCACTTTCATGTAGTATTTAGCCTCTTTGGATCTCCAATCAGCCATTTTATTCTCCTATAAAATCAAACTTAACTGCCAAGTATATGATGAACTTAGTTAAAAATGTAACATTCAAAGAAAATTTTAATTTCTGATTTAACCAACTCTGGTTCCATTATTGAAGGAATTTCCAGCCTCTTTTTCGAAGCATTCAAGAAGAATATGTGGCTTACGGCCATCAACAATGAAGGTTTCCTTTACTTCTTCGAGTGCCTTAATACAAGATTCTATTTTCGGAACCATTCCACCAGCTACAATATTTGATTCAACTAATCCTTTAGCTTGTTTTTGAGTAAGTCTTTTAATAACCCTTCTCGAGGAGTCAAGAACTCCAGGTACATCAGTTAACATGATTAACCTGTCGGCTTTAAGAGCTGCTGCTACCTCACCAGCTGCAATGTCAGCGTTAATGTTCAATAGTTGAATAGGATCATCCCCGCGGCCCTGCTTTATTGCGACTGGGGCTAACACAGGTATATTGCCACCATCTAATATATCTAAAAGGGCGCTAACATCAACTTTCTTGATAGTACCTACAAACCCTAATTCTGGGTTTTCCGCATCGGCCTGTAATATTCCTCCGTCAACTCCTGAAAGTCCAACAGCTTTTCCTCCACGCAATACAATTTCCCCTACAAGGGTTTTATTAACAACTCCAGTTAAAACCCCTACTACAACATCGAGTGTATTTTGATCAGTTACTCGTAAACCTCGTATAAATTTCGGTCGTATACCCTGTTTTTTTAACCAATCACTGACTACCTTGCCTCCACCATGAACCACAACAGGCTGAAACCCTTGTTTTTGCAACTTAACAAGATCAGCAACTGTCGTATCATCTGAGCCAAACGTGCTACCACCGATCTTAACTACTATTAATGAACGGCTTGAATCGTTTTTTCTCTGAGAATTATTCGTTGCGTCTTGTTTGTTTTTAACTGACATATCAGTATTGGCATCTGACTTAGATGAATGTAAATTTACGGAATCTTCTTGATACTGCATGATCTAAAGCTCAACTAATATATTTTCAGGTACTATATGCAGAATTAAAAACCACATATTCCTCTGTTAAATCACAACCCCAAGCAGTAGCTGAGGCATCTCCCACATTGAGCGATATGCCGAATTTAACTTCTGGCGCATTCATTGCACTGACTACAGCATCCTTAAAAAATGAAATGGTTTGTCCTTCATTAACTATCTGTATTTCATTAATGTATATATCTATTTTTGACTCATTAATTTCTATGCCACTTTTACCTATGGCCATCATTAATCTGCCCCAGTTTGGGTCTCCGCCATGAAGCATAGTTTTAACGAGCATTGAACTGGATATTTCTCTCGCAGCTTTGGCAGCGTCCTCAACTGATAATGCCCCTTCCACAGCTACCTCCATTAACCTTTGAGCACCTTCGGCATCCCTTACTATTTCCTTTGCCAATTCAACACATACATATGTAAGTCCCTCTTTGAAAGCATTGGCATGGGGTGAATTTTCATCAATTTCATCAGCTCCAGATTGTCCATTAGCTAAAGCTAAAACAGTATCATTTGTACTTTGATCATTATCAATATCAATCATATTAAACGATTGTCCAACGGACTCACTTAATGATTTTTGCAAAAATGCCTTGCCTACTAAAGCATCGGTAGTGATAAAAGCAAGCATAGTTGCCATGTTTGGATGTATCATGCCAGCGCCTTTTGAAGCTCCACCAATAGTCACTTTTTTGCCGCCAACATCGAATGAAATTGCTAACTCTTTACTGCGTGTATCAGTTGTCATAATTGCTTTAGCAAAATCATGACCGCCATCTGAAGTAGCCTTGATATTACCTATATTCTGCCTAATAAGAGCCATCGGTAATTCCACTCCGATTACACCTGTACTGCAAACCAATATGTCTTCCGGTTTCACACTCAAATGAGCACCAGCTAATGCAGACATCTCTTTGGCATCTTCATAACCCTGTGACCCTACACAACAATTCGCACTCCCACTATTTGCAATGACGCCAATAGCGGTATCATTAACTGCTCTTTCTTTACTCAGGACCACAGATGGAGATGGCACATTATTCGTTGTAAATGTAGCGGCAATAGAGGCTTGGCTCTCTGAAATAAGAACCCCCAAGTCCAACACTTCCTCACCGGGAGCTTTTAATCCAGCATATGTGCCTCCGGCCAAAAACCCTGAAGGAGATGTCACATTGCCATTTTGAATTAACTCAATCATTGTTTTAATCTACTGCCTCAGATTTGTTATTTACCAGTCTAATACCAGACGTACGACACTTTGAAGTATAGCATAAACATGATTACAATCGGATTTAAAAATGGAGCCTATTTTATGTTTAAGGTGTTTGGCAATTTTCAGGAATTAAATTTTTTGATTTAAGTTCATCCCAGAGTTGATTAGGAATTTTTAAATCAATCATTTGTGCATTATCAACAGCTTCTATGGCTTTTCTGGCACCTGGGACCGTCGAAGCTACCACATCTGAAGCAGTTCCAAACTGTAAAGCTACGGCCTTCAGTGGCACTTGATAATCATCACAAACTGATTTAATTGATTGCGCATGTTTGAGAACTTCCGAGGAGGCATTTTCATAAAAGAACTTGGATTCCTTAGTTAATTCGTCTTTCAAACCTGCGGCCAATATACCGCTGTTATAAGGACCAGCAAGAGACAGACTTACATTACGTGACCTACATAAAGGCATAAGCTCATTTAAAGCAGTGTTATCAAGTAAGGTATATCTACCAGCCAACATGAATATGTCAAATTCCGCTTCAGTTTTTAGAAAATCCACCAAAGGTTCGACAAAATCAATTCCAATCCCAATTGCATCAACTAAGCCTTCACTTTTTAACTGCTGTACCGCCGGATAAGCACTATTCAAAACTTCATCATAATGTTCGGGCAACATGTGAATATACAAAATGTTTATTTTGTCTAATCCCATCCTTTCTAAACTGCCTTCAAAAGATTGCCGTACACCATCATAGCTAAAATCCCAATGCGTATCATAAGGAGCTGCATTCAAAAAGAATCCAGGAAACTCTGATCTAGAATCACTCGCATCTTCTGATAACTTCCTTAATACCCTGCCAACCTTAGTAGAGATTACATATTCATTTCTAGGTATAGCCTTTAAAGTCTCTTTGAGATATATTTCAGCCTGCCCAAACCCATACAGCGGCGCTGTATCAATATAATTACAACCGGAATCAATGGCAGCTTTTATTGATTCGGTTGCCATGTCTTGAGTTACGACAGAATATAACCCTCCATGAGGTGCAGTCCCTACGCCTAATTCAGACACCTGTAGTTTTGTGTTACCAACTAAGTTTAATTTCATAATTAAAATCCAAATCCTGGGGGGTTTATACTATGCCAATTAGTTGCAGATTGGTATTGTTTGCCTAAGGAAATTATTGTGCTCTCATCTAATTGTTTGCCAATTATTTGCAAACTTACCGGAAGTCTGCTCGATGAAAATCCACAAGGAAGAGATATAGTGGGGTTGCCTGAGAAGTTAAATGGGGCGGTAAATTTACCAATCCGATCAGAATATTCACCCCAGTCTGCATCAGAAATGTCTGACATTACATCATCGCCTACCCTCATAGAATTTCTTGCCTTAAGGGCTGGAGGTATAGTCACCATTGTTGGGCACATAATGACATCAACGTCATCAAATAGTTTATTGAAGTCCTGACGGAAATTATCTCCATAGGTTATACACTGCTCAAAAACAGCTGGTTCTATATCTGCAGCACCTTCTAACTGATCACCAAAAGGCCCATATAGAGATCTGTTTCTCGGGAAAAATTCTTCGTGATCTTTTAAAGCATCTACTAATGTAACTGTCACCCATGTATCATCGCCTCCCACTAAGGTGGGAACTTTAACTTCAATTAATTTAGCTCCTAATTCTTCAAACACATTAATAGCTTGGAAAACTAAATCGCTAACTTCCGGGTTTACTCCATTCTTAATGTACTCCTCATCCACGCCAATTCTTATGTTATTTAATGGGGTGTTGACTTTGGGTATATCTGTGTCTATTAAAGAATTCAAAAATATCTCTGCATCATCGACTGATCTACATATAGGGCCAACATGGTCGAGTCGCCGAGATAGCGGGAATACGCCATCTCGTGATACAAGTTCATAAGTTGGTTTGATACCAACAAGTGAACATGTAGCGGATGGATATCGGATAGATCCACCAGTATCTGTGCCTATCGCACCCATGCACAGCCCCGCTGATACAGCGACACCTGACCCCGAAGATGATGCTCCTACCCAGACATCCTTGCCCCAAGGGTTTTTTGGGCGATGCAACTCCGGATGATAGAGCCCCATAGCAAATTCAGTCATGTTTAATTTACCTAAAAGAATCGCTCCAGACCGTTTCAAGTTTTTTACGATTTCTGCATCACGTTTCGGTACCCAATCATGCAAAACTTTTGATCCAACTGAAGTTCTAACACCTTGTGTTTCACATATGTCTTTTACAGCTATCGGTATCCCATGAAGTGGACCGATATAGTTGCCTGACTGAATTTCTTTTTCACATTCAGCCGCTCTTTCCAAAGCATAATCACCGCAAACTGTGACAAAACTATTTAACTCAATATCATAGATATCTATGCGTCCAAGTAGTTCTCGTGTTGCTTCTACAGGGGAGAGTTTTCCTGCCTTTATGAGATTAGATGTTTCCTTGATGGTCTTCATTAAATAAGTAGTATATATAAAAATAGTAGCTTAACAAAAATTATAGGTCCGGCCAGTTTGTTATTGCAGATAAGCAACCAACTTCTAACATGATTGGACTGAACTAATTTTTAAGTTTGTAGGGATTGGGACTCGGAGGGCAATCTGGTGGACATAATGGGTCTACATCTCTGGTAGTTCCAGGAGCAACGAATTTGGCGTCCTTGTTTGCAAATGCAATACTCCATCCCCATCCTTCTGGATCAGATATGGATATAGAGAATTCAGATGTGTCTCCCAAAAAGTTGTAATCATGTTTTAAGCTAAAGTTTTGCCCCGGTCTCAATTCAAACACCTGACTTTCTCTAACACTACCATTCTCAAACATTTGAAATGAAACGGTAATTGGACCACCTATACCAGCAAACAGTAATTGCCAATCTTCTTCAATAATTACGTCATCCAAAATCGCATCGCCCCATCCGAATTCGCTGTATAGAATCTTATCAGCTTCGAAACCTAAATCAGTTGGGTAAACCATTGCCACAGCATCTAATTGTTGATCTTTAATTCCATCATATAAAAATACGTCCACTTCATTATCATTAAATGGATTTTCTTCGCCGCTGATCATCCAACCCATGGCATCGGGCAAACCACGTGCTCGGTTCCAATCGTATCCAAAACTCTTACTTTCCCAACCTTCTACGGGATTACGATAAATATTTCCAAATTCCCGAACCACTTCCTCTGTAAAAATAGCTGGGGCATATACAGTGGAAGGCTGTTTAATAAACGAAAATGCAATGTGCGAAGAACCATATTTGCTGCCGACCATTTCATCAAACGATGGAACATACATGTAACCCAAAATATCCCCTTTTTTGACAAATTGACCATCATCAACAACGATAAATTGCTTGTAAAAGTCTTTTGGTTTACCAACAAGCTCAGGAATCATATATGGCTCCATCTGGTACATAAACTCAATAAAATTGCCGTTGTCTGTAGCGACTCTCAAAGTAAATCCATATGCAACATGCCACCATGGAGATTCGGAATTTGAATGGTCAACTACATTGTAAAACCATAGAGCAGACATGTTTATGTAACCATCTGCAACTGCATAAATAGCAGGGAAATCGCTAGGATCTTGAGCATCTCTCCATCTGGGGTCGCTACTTGAAAAATATACCTGCGCATCGTTGTGCGGTCGAGGACTGCGAGCACCTACAAATGGATGGCCCGCGACAATATCTTCAAAGTCAACAAAAAACCTGTCACTTTTATTTGTAGCAAAATAGCTTATATCTGGCAATGATTGTGGTTTATCAGCGCCTTGTTGCTCCTCATCTACAGGATTGGATTCTTGAGAAGATTGATTATTCTTAACTGAATCTTCAAGGTCAAAATTTTGATCTTCTACAATACCCCCTGTCCCAGTATTGACTGGCTTAGATTCAAGTTCTATATCTTCAACTGGATCTGATTTTTGTTGCTCTTCAACTAATTCATTTGATTCAATGGAGGATTGATTTTCCACAATTGAATCTTCAAGCTCAGTGTTTTTATCTTCTACGATTCCCTCTGTCACAATCTCAGCCACCTCTGATTCAACCGATACAGTGTCAACAACATCTGCATTATTGGATCTCTCAGAAAGGTAATCTTGTTCCCCAGTGCTACAGGCCATGAATACTACGGTCAAAAATACAAACAAATATTTCATTAGATTGATTATCCCAAAGAAAAGTTTATTGATTGGGGAAGTTTGATTGGTTGCGGGGGCAGGACTCGAACCTGCGACCTTTGGGTTATGAGCCCAACGAGCTGCCGCTGCTCCACCCCGCGACGATTACAACTAATCCTGTCATTTGTTTAAGTTAAATATGAATACATGGGCCCTAATATGGG
>JAKUTS010000010.1:19984-76690 GCA_022447925.1 SAR202 cluster bacterium
CAATTAGTACCGCTCCGCTTAAGCCCTCACGGGCCTTACACGTGCGGCCTAGCAACCCGGTAGTCTACCGGAGGCCTTACTCCAAATAAATTTGGATGGGAGATCTAATCTTGGAGTTGGCTTCGTGCTTAGATGCTTTCAGCGCTTATCTCATCCAGACATAGCTACCCGGCGGTGCTCCTGGCGGAACCACCGGTACACCAGAGGTCTGTCCTTCCCGGTCCTCTCGTACTAGGGAAAGCTCTCCTCAAATCTCCTGCGCCCATGACGGATAGAGACCGAACTGTCTCACGACGTTCTGAACCCAGCTCGCGTGCCGCTTTCACCGGCGAACAGACGGACCCTTGGGACCTTCTTCAGCCCCAGGATGCGACGAGCCGACATCGAGGTGCCAAACCTCGCCGTCGATGTGAACTCTTGGGCGAGATTAGCCTGTTATCCCCGGGGTAGCTTTTATCCGTTAAGCCACGTCCCTTCCACTCGGAAACGTGGGATCACTTTGACCGACTTTCGTCTCTGCTCGACTTGTAGGTCTCGCAGTCAAGCTCGCTTATGCCAATACACTCTTAAAGGTGATTTCCATCCACCTTGAGCGAACCTTTGTGCGCCTCCGTTACTCTTTAGGAGGCGACCGCCCCAGTCAAACTGCCCATCAGGCAGGGTCCCCCAATTTTAATGGGGTTAGGATCACGATCACAGAAGGGCGGTATTTCAAGGGCGACTCCACTCCAGCTGACGCTAGAGTTTCAAAGTCTCCCGCCTATCCTACACATCCGCAACCCCGAACCACTGCCAAACTACAGTAAAGCTCCACGGGGTCTTTTTGTCCTGTCACGGGTAGCCGGCATCTTTACCGGCCATGCAATTTCACCGAGCCCCTCGTTGAGACAACGCTCAAGTCGTTACGCCATTCGTGCGGGTCGGAACTTACCCGACAAGGGATTTCGCTACCTTAGGACCGTTATAGTTACGGCCGCCGTTCACCGGGGCTTCGGTTCTCAGCTTCTTTTGGTCGAAACCAAAATAACCAATCCCCTTAACCTTCCGGCACTGGGCAGGCGTCAGCCCCTATACATCGCCTTTCAGCTTAGCAGAGACCTATGTTTTTGATAAACAGTCGCTTGAGCCTGTTCACTGAGGCCCGCCAAGGCTCCATCTGGCAAGCAGATTTCACCCTACGGGCACCGCTTATCCCGAAGTTACGCGGTCAAGTTGTCGAATTCCTTAACGAGGGTTATCTCGTTCACCTGGGGACATTTACCCCTGCACACCTGTGTCGGTTTGCGGTACGGGCACCATTATTTCTAGTAACGAGGCTTTTCTTGACGGCATAGGATCAACGGAATTCCCCTGGGCATAAGCCCTGAAGTTTTCTCTGCCCTCAGCTCATAACGCTAAAACGGATTTGCCTATCTTAGCTTGGCCTACAACAGAAAACGTGCCATGTCCGATGGGCACGCTCCGCCTACCTGTCCGTGTCCCCCCTTTACTTTAAAACGAAATAACGGTGGTACGGGAATTTTGACCCGTTGTCCATCGCTTTCGCTATTGCGCTACAGCTTAGGCCCGACTTACCCTACGTCGATCAGCGTTGCGTAGGAAACCTTGTGCTTTCGGTGTCCTGGATTCTCACCAGGATTGTCGCTACTCATGCCGGCATTCTCACTTCCCAGCACTCCACCAGACCTCACAGTCTGACTTCAACGCGCTAGCAACGCTCCCCTACCGACTCCCGTTAAAACGGAAGTCCCGCGGCTTCGGTGATGTGCTTTAGCCCCGTTACATTTTCGGCGCGAGAACCCTCGACTAGTGAGCTGTTACGCACTCTTTAAAGGATGGCTGCTTCTAAGCCAACCTACTAGCTGTTTTAGTATTCCCACTTCCTTTCACACTTAGCACATACTTAGGGACCTTAGCCTGCGATCTGGGCTGTTTCCCTCTCGACAATGGAGCTTATCCCCCACTGTCTCACTCCCCAGAACCATTACTGAGCATTCGTGGTTTGGATGAGTTCGGTAACTTTACAGCCCCTAGCTCAACCAGTGCCCTACCTCCCAGTAATTATCTGAAGGCTGTACCTAAATACATTTCGGGGAGAACCAGCTATCTCCGAGTTCGTTTGGCATTTCACCTCTACCCACAGCTCATCCCAGCCTTTTGCACCAGACACGGGTTCGGTCCTCCGCCCGGATATTATCCGGGTTTCAACCTGGCCATGGGTAGCTCACTCGGTTTCGGGTCTAATCCAGACAACACGTTAAGCATATTGGCAATTCAGTCATTAACTTCATTCTAATTTCAGCTGCATCTCACCCGAAGGTGATCAACGGCCAAAATAAGAACTCAGAGAATGAATTCCTCGCCGCCTAACTAACGCCCTATTAGGACTCGCTTTCGCTGCGGCTCCAGAATTTCTGTTCCTTAACCAAGCTAACTAGATTAACTCGCCGGCTCATTCTTCAATAGGCACGCAGTTAGCCTTCGTAAAGGCCTTCTACGGCTTGTAAGTCCACGGTTTCAGGTCTATTTCACTCCCCTCCCGGGGTTCTTTTCACCTTTCCCTCACGGTACTGGTTCACTATCGGTGGTCAAGGATATTTAGCCTTGGAGGGTGGTCCCCCCAGATTCCCACAGGATTCCACGTGTCCCGTGGTACTCAACAGCCTACCAAAAGTCCGTCTCCTTTCAACTACGGGGCTATCACCCTCTTTGGCAGTTCTTTCCAGACGCTTTCATCTAGAAGACGGTTTTGTAACTTTTTGCTTCTTTCTGAGGTTAAAGCAGGTAGGTGTTACAACACCAATCAGACATAGGTCCTCAGACCGTTAAGCCTGTTTGGTTTAGGCTATTCCCCGTTCGTTCACCACTACTAGGGGAATCTCGGTTGATTTATTTTCCTCGGGCTACTTAGATGTTTCAGTTCGCCCACTTACCTTTCTGATAAAAATCAGAATGTTCCGGTATGACCCGGAACTGGTTTCCCAATTCGGGAATCCCCGGCTAAGCCCGCTAGACGGCTGACCGAGGCTTTTCGCAGTCTTGCCACGCCCTTCTTCAGTCCTTGACCCCAAGGCATTCACCATGGACTCTTAATAACTTGACCCACATTGGGGCCCATGTATTAATTTTTAATGCTCTAACGACATTCAGAACATTAAATTTTTCTAACTTACAATTTTTAATAAATTAAACATGAGATAACATTTATGTTTAATTTATTGAGGTGTAATAAATTTGTTAATTCATTACAGACAGGATTAAGTTGTTAAAGTGCATAAAAAAGACGCCCGGGCCATCCCAGCCGTCCTGCTGAAAAATCTAGCTTGGCATGTTAAAAGTAAACTTACCTCACTATCTTTTCCAGACCCATAATTATATGTTTACAAAGCCCTACAGTCAATTAGATATATACATGAATTATGCATTGTTAGCCATTTAATGTTAAGTGAACTAGATCTGCTGCAAAATCCTCATTACAAGCAGCAATCAACCAAGGGACCCTATCTGTTGACTTGCTTGGATCAAACTCATATTCTTCCAGATCACCTACATTCGACACACTGTAAACTTTCACTCCAGATGCCCATGCAAAACCCAAACCAGGATCTATTTCAGTCCGTGGTTCATTAAACATCATATAAGCATTGGTTATTCCCCTAGAAAGCCAAGGGTAACTACAAGCTCCCCCATCAGTCCAAATGCGAAGCGTGGGGTGATTCTCTTCTAGAGACTTCAGTAATTTAGATGATTTCGAAGTCCAGTATCGAATATACTCTGGGCTCATTAGATAGGCTGCGATAATTGAATCTCCAGATATTTTAGTCTGATTAGAAGCTCTGATAAACCTTGCATGGTCATCGGATAATGTCTCTAATTTAACTCCCTGGCTATCAGCAAAATACAACTCTTTACGGTTAATATCAGCTGCTCCAGCCCAAATTGGTTTCATTGACACCGGATCCCATACCGTCAATACTGACCACCACTCTGCGGGAATCCCTCTCATATAATGCCCTGATCCATCGAAAGGATCGCATGTAATCAAGTAATCGGTTTGATTGGTATCTCCTAAAGTGCGAGTTGAATGTTCAGAATACAACTTAACATTACATTGAGATTTTTCAATAAACGTCTCTAAGATATCTTCTGAATATTTATCTAATCCAATCTCAACATCTTCTGTTTCTTTCCGGCCAGCAACTGCACCTATCGTATTTCGGCCAACATCAGACGAATCAAGTTTAGGCACTTCAATAATAAGGTGTCTTAAATATTTATCTAAATAGCCGAAAAGTTTGTCTGTTTGAGGCATGTTTATACTAATGCTGCAATTTTATCTGCAAATTCATAAATGTACCTAGTCGTGTCTTTAGTGTCAGGAGCGGTAACAGACACAATCATGTAGTCCAATCCTGAGTCTTCAAATCTCTTTATATCGCCTATAACTTCTTGATTTGTGCCTGTCATCATTACTCTATTTCCATCTTCATATTGTCGCTCAGTCAAATCCATATTTATAGTCGTTGATGCTTTTATAGTTGAAGCATCTCGGCCCATTGAATCACATATATTAGCTAATTTATCCAATCGTTCAGATACATCATCTGGGGTAACCTTAAATGCATTCCAATAGTCACCAAATTTTGCTGTTCTTTTTAGTGCGGCATCCGTAATTCCACCTATCCATATAGGAGGGTGAGGTTTTTGGATTGAGTTGGGGAAAAATATTTTCCCAGAAATCGATGCATGTTCACCTTGGAACTCAGGAGTTGAATCATCACACGTTGCTTTATATAATTCCAAGTATTCATCCGTGAGTTTACCCCGTAATTTATAATCTACTCCCATTGCATCAAACTCTTCTGGCATCCAACCGGTTCCAACTCCTAGCTGCAGTCTTCCATTTGATAAAACATCAATTGTATTTAACATTTTGCTATTCAATAAAGGGTGCCGAAATGGTAAACATAAAACACTAAAGCCAATGAGGACTCGCTTAGTTAATGCTGCTGTATAACTCAACGTAGTTACTGATTCTAAGAGATTCTGGGAATCAGGTTTTGAATGATGAGGCGAAAACATCTCTGGATGCCGTTCCATGATGTCTATCGGGAAAAACGTCCTGTCGGCCACCCATACGGAATCGAGCCCACACTGTTCCACTGCTAAAGTCAGTTTATTTACATAATCTGCTTGTCCCGCCGCAGTGATATTAGGATTTATTGCATTAGTTACTGTAACTCCAAATTTCATTTATCATCTCCAGTATGATTTAAACACCTAATATCCATTTTCTTCAGATTCATTACCATAACGCATTCTAGATGGCAGTTGGTCGGTTAAGCCTAAAGCATTAACAGTTCTATTAGCTATGTAATCAACTACCTCGGCTGTGGTTTTTTGGCGTAAATAAAATGCCGGCTGAGGCGGAAGAATTGTTGCACCTGCTATCGCTAACTCAGTCAAATTTTTTAAATGGATTGCATTCAGGGGAGTTTCTCTGGGAACAATCACTAAAGGTCTTTTTTCTTTAAGTGTGACATCAGCTGCCCTCCTTATCAAATTATCTGCAAGACCACTAGCAAGGGCACCGACTGTTGCCATGCTGCAAGGCACTACTGCCATACCAAGAGTAGGGTATGTTCCAGACGCAATTTGGGCGCCCAAATCACCTATTTGGTTCACGTTGAATCTACCTGATTCAGCCCATCGTTCTATCGCTTCTCCATAAGATTCATCTATCTCCTCTTTCCAAACCATTCGGCCTGCAGAAGAAATTGTAAGGACAACATTAAGATTTAATGACAAAATTAAATCAATTGTAGCTGTTGCGAGCTCGATACCACTCGCTCCAGTTATACCAACAATTACTGGGGCTTTTGCTTTCAAATCATTCATCTAAATTAACACTGCAATCAAAGTTCCAATAAACACAATCGAAGAAACATATGCATTTATTCTATAAAAAGCTATTCCTAATTTGGAAACATCCTTAGGAGAAACTATTTTGTATTTATACAATAGTATAAGCCCTGCAAACAAAACTCCTACAAAATAAGGCCAGTTTAAAGACATAATTAATCCTAATACTAACAAGCATACTATAGCTATTACGTCCATCAGCCTGGCCACAACAAATGCCTTACTTATTCCAATCGCGGATACTACTGAATGAAGTTTCTCTTTTAGATGGAAATCCAAATCCTGGGCATGGTAAATAATGTCGAAGCTACCAGCCCACATAGCAACAGATAGGGAAAGTATTACAGGCTCCCAGCTTAGTTCACCTACAACACCAATCCATGCTGCAGAAGGCGCTATTGCTAATGCCCAGCCAAGTAAGGGGTTAGCCATCCATGTAAATCTCTTAAAGTACGGCTGACAAATTAAATAGATGGCAGCAACCGGTGCGAGTATTAAAGCAAGTCGATTCAATTGGGCAGCAGATACCATCAAAAGAGCAAACCCCAAAATAATCAAAACCACCATATCGATTCTCTTCAAAACGCCTCTTGGAAGATGTCTATCATTTGATCGTGGGTTAGATGCATCTATTTTTACGTCAATTAAGCGATTAGCAGCCATACCAAGTGTTCTCCCTCCTACCATCGCTAAGGAAATCCATATAAAAATGATCCAACTGGGCCAGGCCTCAGAAGCCAAAATCATCCCGGTATAAGCAAATGGCAAAGCAAAAATACTTTCCTCAAATTTTATTGCTGCGGGAATCTCTCTTAGTCGAAATAAGACTCGATCTCGTATTGTTTCCACAGAACCAACCTTCAAAGGTTAAATTCCTGCCAGCGTTCATTAACGCGTTCAACTATCTCTTGTGTCATAACAATTTCTTCAGGCCATTCCCTAGGAAATCCATCTAATTGTGATTTTGATGTAGCATCTATGCCCATTTTACTACCATACTTGCTAACAGGACTCGAGTAATCTAGATCATCTAATGGACCCTCTGTGAAAACCACATCACTTTCAGGATTCAAATTACCAGCTACTCTCCAAGCAACCTCTGAAGGGTTATGAATGTCTACGTCATGATCTACTACTATTATCACTTTGGCTAACATCAACAATCCGACACCCCATAAAGCATGCATAACTTTTCTGGCATGACCGGGATATTCTTTGCGAATTGATACGATTAATAAATTATGAAAAATACCTTCAGCCGGCATAGTAACGTCGACAATTTCTGGAATCACCATCTTTAAAGCAGGCAACATAATACGTTCAGTAGCTTTGCCCATATAGAAATCTTCCATTGGAGGGCGTCCTACAACAGTTGTGGGATAAATTGCATCCACCCGCCTTGTAATAGCAGTCACATGCATTACTGGGTACTGATCGGCTGACGAGTAAAACCCAGTATGATCACCAAATGGGCCTTCTGTTCGATATTCGCCTGGAACGACATATCCTTCAATTATTATTTCAGCCTCTGCTGGCACCTCTAAATCTACTGTCTTAGCTTTTACCAGCTTGACCGCCTTCTGCCTAATGACTCCTGAAACAGCGAATTCATCCATGTCAGGAGGCAATGGCATAGAGCCCGTCCACATAGTTGTTGGATCTGCTCCCAGCGCAACTGCCACTTCAAGACGCTCATCCTTTCTTCTTTCCCCTTCCCTGAAATGCTTAGCTCCAACTTTGTGTGTCTGCCAGTGCATACCAACAGTTCGCTCATCATATACTTGCATTCGATAAGTACCAACATTGCGTCTGCTAGTTTGAGGGTCCTTACTTATTACTAAGGGTAGCGTTATAAATTTACCAGAATCCTGTGGCCAACACTTTAATATTGGCAATTCATTCAGATTGGCGTCTTCCCCAATCATAATTACTTCTTGACATGGAGCTGACTTAACTAACTTTGGCTGACTTTTTGCAATTCCAGCCAAATCCCCCAGAGTGTTTATTTTATCCATTATTCCACCAGGAGGATTTTGTGGTATTTTTAAAATCTTTGTAACTCGATCAGCTATTTCTTGGACATCATCTACCCCAAGAGCCCAAGCCATCCTTTGATGACTACCAAAAAGATTAATCACTACAGGCATATTTGAACCGGAAACATTTTTGAAAAGCAAAGCCGGCCCACTCGAACGTATTGTACGCTCTGTAATTTCTGTTATTTCCAATTCGGAACTTACTTCCGCGTCGATAGTCGCTAAATCACCCCGCTCTTCTAGAAGAGCCAGAAAATCTCTTATATTCTCCAAATTAATACTCCTTATCCAGAGAATTTGCTCGTATTTCTGTCGAAGAAATATCTTCCCTAAACAACTCAACAGGTAGCTCATGAAACATATCAGCAAATAGTTTTGGCACCTGTAACTCCTTTAACGTTAATAAACTTCCATCGATATACCTTGCCGCAATAACAAAACTACATTTCAATTGTTTGATTTCCGTTAACTTGTTAATCATTTTATCAACGTCATTATCATAATATTTAGGGTCAATAATCCTTAGCCCGGTATCGTAACCCACTACAAATATAGCACCTGGGAAAAGTTTAGCTTTTTTATTAAATGTATCCGCTCTAGTAACTAATAGTGACCACTTACCAAACATTTGATTTATTCTAATGTTAGTTTCTTCAATGCTTAGATCTGGTTTATCCACGTTAGCCATTGATAATTCAAAAACCACTTCTGTTTTCAAAAAACTCTCTGAAGCCTGTAATAAAGATACGTGACCCGCATGTATTGGATCAAATGATCCTGACAAAATCGCTCCAGGCATTACTTCATTTCTCTGATCAATAGGCCTGTCTACATCAAAATAAAGATAATCTGAATTACTAACAAAACCTGATACCCCATAATCAAGACCAATATTTTCTAACTTTGCCCCTTGACCTAATTCTATTACCAATTTTGGCTGTAAATTAATTGTATTAGAAATAGCATGTAAAATCGCCAAGCTCGTAGATTCTTCCTCTTGAGATCGGGACAACAAGCCTTTCTTAAATTCTAAATGCCAATTGGTTAAACCCTGGTCAGACATAATTGAGATGTAAGCACTGTGGTCACCCTTTTTCTCTCTGTCTGTAGCAATGGTTGCTGTACAGCCTACGCCTATAAGCATTGAAGGGTTCGAGGTAAGAAATTTTGCTTTACAAAAAGCTTTATGAGCCATATACTGTGCTGTCCTCATCGATACAGCAGTTTGAGGATGCTCTCCGAGTAAGTCTGTTAAGGACTCTAATGAGTAAGGAACTGTAGCTTCGATTAAAGTGCGCGATGATCCAGGAACTGCCAATAACCACGACAGTGCTGTTGACCCTGCGCCAGTCAAAGCTAATACACAACGATATTCGCTTGCATGCAAACTAGTTATAAACTTATTTAATTCTGAGTCCATATAAAATTATTATTACCGTAAGTATATTAATGAATATAAATTACAATTTTTTACACTCTACACTTAATCATATATTTTATAAGATTTAGGCATAGTCTAATGATTAATTGATAATTGACACAACAAAACCGGAAAACCTAGAATCAAAATTACAACTCAACTAAGAACAATTAGCATACGGTGTGCCTTAAATTAGGCGGTGCCACAATTTTTGAAGAAGATAAAGATAATCCAATAGACAATTCATCTGAAAGATGGAGTCCTAAACCAGGGGATCGCACTATACGACACCCTAGGCTTGATGACATTCGCCCAATCCAAATCTCAGTGCCTTCCAAAAACAGAATGAAATCCAAGGCTTTTGGGTCTCCAGCGGTACTTTTTTACGTTTTCACAGTCCTTATCTTGATTGGTACTGGACTCTTATGTCTACCTCAATCAAATGCAGCAGGAACAATGACTCCATTCATGGATGCTCTATTTACTGCTACTTCAGCAATAACAGTAACCGGACTGACGGTTGAGACAACTGCGACTTATTGGTCGGGGTTTGGAAAGATAATAATACTGCTACTCATGTTTATTGGCGGACTTGGCATAATGACAACTGGCGCCTTCCTGCTAGTTCTTATCGGCCGAAGAGTATCTATATTTCAAAGGCAACTTGTCAAAGAAAGCATTAGCATAATGCCAGTAAATGAGGTAGGCGGCATAGTAAAATTAGTAGTACGAATTGTTCTGATATCAGTTTCGGTTCAAGTAATCGGGTTCGTAATTTACCTGGTAAGACTACTGACTGAGATGGATGCGCAAAACGCCATACCGCATGCCGTTTTCTTATCAGTATCTGCATTTAACAATGCTGGGTTTACAGCATTCGTCAATAGCGAAAGTATCAGCATGTACCAAAATGACGTTACTATTATCATTGCCTCAACAATATTAATTTTTGTTGGAGCTGTAAGCGTATGGGTAGTTGCTGATGTTCTAGCCTTTAGAAATAAAATTAAGTTATACAGCCTTAATACGAAATTAGTACTTACCGGCACCATCATACTAACTATTATTGGTGCGATAGCATTCTTTGGTTTTGAATATAATAACGCTGATACTATCTCGGATCTATCGTTACCGAATAAGATAATGATTTCAATATTCGAGTCGGTTTCTGGTAGAACTGCTGGATTTACTACAGTGGCATATGATAGCACTGAGCAGCATACGAACTTCTTGATTACCGGATTAATGTTTATAGGCGGCGCATCAGGCTCAGTTGCAGGGGGCATAAAGATTAACACTTTTGCTGTTATAGTCGTTGCAGTAATATCCACGTTGCAAGGCAGAAATAGAACGGCCATTTTCGGACGAGAGATATCTTCCATAATAGTGAAAAGAGCAATGGTTATAGGTGCTATAGGAACAGCTATAGTTTTTATATTCTCTTTCATACTTACTGCAGTCGAATCTCAATATGATTTCATTGATCTTTTATTTGAAATAGTATCTGCATTTGGCACAGTAGGGTTATCCACAGGATTAACCTCAGAGATGTCAAGATGGGGGCATTTAATTCTAATTGTGGCGATGTTTATTGGTAGAGTCGGTCCACTTGCACTAGGTTTAGCTATGACCCAAAGAACGCAACGTGAAAATTACCGATACACACAAGAAAGGGTTACAATAGGTTAGCACTATTTATTAGTCCAAATACGTCACGTATTTTGGTATAAGGCATACAAGATTAACTTAAATGAAAAAACAGGTAGTAGTAATAGGCCTAGGAAGATTCGGATCTAGCTTAGCAACATCACTATACAATATTGGGCATGACGTTTTAGCTATAGACACTAATGAAGATCGCGTTCAAAGTATGATGGGCAGAGTAACTTTCCCTGTAACAGGCAATGCTACAAATGAAACCGTACTCCGAGAATTAGGAATAACCGATTATGATGTTGCAGTGATTGCCATAGGTTCCGATATTGTTGCTAGCATTATGACTTCGGTTTTGCTGAAAACAATGGGCATACCATATATTGTTTCAAGAGCAAGGGATGATATTCATGGCAACACATTAGAGCGACTTGGCGTCGACAAAATCATACATGCGGAAGAGGAAATGGGAATGAGGCTAGCTCATAGTCTATTCAATCCAAATGTCCAAGAGTATCTCGAGTTGGCTCCAAGCTTTGGGTTAAGCAGGTTAAAAGTTCCACCACGATTTGATAATTTAACTCTCAATGAATTGGGATTATCAAACTCGCGAGATAAATATGGATTAGCTGTGTTAGCGCTAAGAAGAGGAAAGGACATAACTTTAAACCCTGACCCAGAAGACAGGCTTAGAACGGGAGATGTGTTAGTACTAGCTGGCCGCGATGAGCTGCTAGAAAAACTTGAATCTTAACATTAGTAATGAATCTTTCATCTATATTAGTTCCTGTTTACGGACATGCATCCGATAAACAAGTCATAAAACTTGCATGTGAGTTACTAAAACCTTCAGATGGTCGCCTATTCATTATCTACATCATCGAAATAAACCGTTCCTTGCCAATCGACGCTGCATTACCAAACGAAGTAATAAAAGGTGATAATGTCCTAAAATTGATGGAATCTTTAGCTGAGAATTCTAAGCATCAAGTAAAAGCAGAACTAATACAAGCAAGAGAAGCAGGATACGCTATAGTTCAAGAAGCGGCCCAAAGGAAAGTCGATGGTATCGTCATGAATATGCCTGAGTTAAAAAGGTTTGGAAAATTCGATTTAGGAAAGACTTCGACATATGTATTAAAAAATGCTGGTTGCAACGTAGTACTATGGCGAGATGAAATCACAACAAAGTAACCATATAGATTATAGTTTTAGAAAATGACTTCAAAACAAAAAAATAATTCTAGTGACAAAAAAGTAGTAATAGTTGGATGCGGCAACTACGGACGCAGGTTGGCAATTACCCTTACTGAATCTGGTAAAGAGGTAGTAATCATTGACAAAAGCCGTGCAAAACTGGAGGCGCTATCCCAATTATCTATAAATAGCGATCTCTTAGTTGGATTTTTAGGTGATGGCACTATAGCTGCAGATTTGCTTGAGATTGACATCGGTAACTCTGATTTATTCATTGCTGCAACCAGCTCAGATTCAATAAATGCCTTAGCAGCACAAAAGGCGCGACTGATATTTGGAGTAGATAAAGCGATTTGCCTTATGTCAGATGTATCTAAACAAAAGTTATACGAAAAACTCGGGATCAAAATTGTTAATCATACCGAAATCACAATTGAGTCATTAATCAATTCGTCTCTGGAGAATTAAAAATTGAACGTGGTAATTTTTGGAGCAAATAAAGTCGGTAGATCAATCGCTGAGTGGTTACTAAGCGACTGGCATGAAGTATCGATAATTGACAATGATCATTCGAAATTACAGGATACAGAAGATGAACTAGGTAGTGTTGTCATACAAGGCGATGCTACATCTGAAGAAATTTTACGACTTTCCGGTACTTCTAGAGCTGATATTTTTATTGCAGCTTCTGACTCAGAAGCTGAAAACATGGTTAGTTGCCAAATGGCAAAAGAAGTTTTCGAAGTCGACAACACAATATGTTTGATTTATTCTGAAGAAAATCAATCTCTGTTTCAGCTATTAGGGATAGATTCTGTGATTGATCTCACCGCAGTCTCTTTACGAACTGTTCAAGAAAACCTAAATGTTGATGTAATCTTGTCCTTAATGGATATTCCTGGCTCAACACCTGCTAATTTAATATCTATTAGAATTTCTGAAGGTTCAGAAACAATTGGAGAAACGTTATCAAATTTAAGCTTACCTAACGGAGTTTCCGTTAAAATGATCATTAGATCGGGGGCGATAATAGAGGACTCCGTTGAAGATACTATTCTCAGGGACGAAGACCAGTTATTGGTAATCACCGACTCAATAAACTTAGATCAATTAAAGGAATTATTTCAATGACCCAAAATTTGGGGTACCTAGGTCCTGAGGGCAGCTATGCTGAACAGGCTGCAATTCTATACGATAAAGATGCAGATAAAGTGCCTTATCCATCCATTCCTGGAGTTGTAAAGGCAGTAGAAAAGTTTGAAGTTACAAAAGGACTAGTTCCCATAGAAAATAGTATTGAGGGATCAGTAACTTACACGCTCGATCTTCTGATTCATGACTCTAAACTTTTAATCAATGATGAAATTGTTTTACCGATACATCACAATCTGTTATGTTCAAAAGGCACTCACAAAAAAGATATTAAGACAGTTTATTCGCACCCTCAAGCTTTTGCACAATGTCGTAAATATCTTGAAAATCAACTGCCAGAAGTTGAACTAATAGCTTCACTCAGCACTTCCGCAGCAGTAAAGGGGCTCGCCGAGGACAAAAACGCTGCAGCGATTGGAAATTTACGAGCTGCAGAAATATACGATGCTGAAGTAATAGACTCGGAAATTGAAGATAATGCTAATAATGTGACCAGATTCGTTGCACTATCAGAAACTGACAGCGAGGCTACTGGAAATGACAAAACATCGATCTGCTTCACATTCAATGATGATTCTCCGGGATTACTTTATAAAGTGATGGGCTTTGTATCCAAAGAAGGCATCAACTTAGCAAAAGTAGAATCGAGACCAAACAAACTCCAATTGGGACGGTATTTCTTCTTACTAGATCTAGAAGGACATAGAACCGATAAGAAACTAGCTTCAACCTTGGCAGCAATAAAAGGTGAGGTAAGCCAATTGAAAATTCTTGGGTCTTACCCTCAACGCAGCTAAGAAATTTAAAGAGTCAATTAGTTATGATTCACGGTCGTTAGCAGACTCCTGAAATCCAGCAATCTGTTCAATCACCGGGGCGACTTTATTACGCACATTTTCCACAGCAGGCCCAACTTCATCTTTAACTCGAGCTGCCATCTCCTCTGCTCTTTCTCGAACCACTTCTCCGTAATCAAAAAGATCTGCTCTGGTTTCAGAACCAGGCTTGGGAGCCAATAAAATTCCGGCAACCACACCTATTATTCCACCAATAATAAACCCCATCATAAACTGTGAACCCGAATCTTTGTCTGACATATTAATCCTCCTGTAATCTACGAGAGTTAATCTTTATTATTTTCTGTTCCATTAAACAAAAATGATGTGGCTTTAGCTATACCCGCCAATAAACCTGAACTTGCTGCAGTGGAATTTAGAGCTCCTGATATTGTAGACATAACTTGTTCAACTCCGCCTACAATTCTTCTGCATGAATCAACCAATGCAGTGAACTTAAAAAATCCAACTATTGCTACAATTCCCAGTATAAAACAAAGTACGATTATTGATATATCTCGTATTATCGCTACAACGTTAGAAAAATCCATTTTATCTACTCACAATCAAATAAAACTAAGGTTTTATTAACATTCTAAAAGACCCGTCATTATCCTGTCTTTGGGTCAAAATCTCGTGTCCGGCTTTTTCGGACCATACAATTACATCATACGAATTTAAGACATCAGGAATTATTACTTCTACAAAAGACTCTTTGTCCAAAGTAATCTGTTCTTCTAAAGCAGCAATTATACCTGCGCAAGTTTTACCTTTGCCATCTATAATCTTCCAACCATTAGAACTGTTGCCATTTGTTGCCACTGGTGATTGAGCTCCATCAAGAACATCAATCTCACCAAATTTACGCATTTCAACTTGTCGCTTGAATTCTGCTACGGATTCTGAATAGACTCCCGAGTCCCTATTTCCTTTAGAGCAGACAGCTCCGCGTACTCCAACAATATCTGGATTTACTCTAGCCAATTCATCCAAATCAGACATCTTGAGGTGCCCAGAAAGAGCAGTACTCATGCCATCTGACTTACCTTCCATAACCATATCTTTTAATTTAACCTCAGGAATGAAATCAAATAGGTTACGACCATCTTTTGTCAATGTATCAATCAGCCAGCCATCACAAAGACCGTCGCGAGCGAGTTTAGGCATTAGATGCGGGTCTAAACCATCATCATAAAGCAAGTTGTCTGCGAATAATGAACCAATTAACTTGGTTTCAGTACCCTCCAAAGCTTCCTTTGATGCGCGCAAAACCTCAACTGATTTATCATAATCTGCCTGCATAAATCCTACTTTTACAGAAGTCGCATTCATTCTTCCTGCTGCCCAAGCTGCCATTGCTACTGTGCCTTCTTGATTAGGAACTACTCCTAACGTTAGTGAAGCATGTATTTCCATAGGGACGGCTTCTCTCACAGATTTAAAAATGTTTGGCTTGGCAGACCCAACCAGCGCTTCTTGTAAATTTTTTACATCTATTATGTCCGCTCCACCCTGCATTGCTTCATGTGCCTCATTTAAATCCTGGACACTAACCATTAACATCATCGTTTTTGCTCTCCAATACTGAACCTTAATTATAATTTTATCAATTACTTGCGAAAAATATTATCTAATTGATTTTTAAGTTCGTTTTTATCACTATTTGACATGTCCACTAAAGGACTTCGAACACTTCCACCAGTCATTCCCATTAACTCTCCCCAATACTTACATAGAGGAACTGGCATAGCTCCTTTTTGCTCTGCGACTACACGTTGCCACCAATTATCAGAAATCGCTTTTATTGGCTTAACATGTTTTTCGTAATATGCCTTGTCCAAATCTCCAGACATCGCTCTTTCAACAAATGAGACATAATGATTTGATCCTTGTTTATCAAATCTCCAGTCAGATGTATTTGCAAACATAACTTGCTGCTGAAAACCCATTTCATCACCGGCAAACAAAATCCATTCATCTGGAGTTGAAATAATCGCATCACTGCCTACATTTAAGTGAGTGTTGATTGATATATCCTTATTGAAGCTCGCCTCTTTCACTCCCACTACATTACTAATCTGACACACCTTGCCAAGCCAATTTTCATCTAATACTATGCCAAACTGAGGCGAGTTATAGAACATGATTGCTAGGTTTGTATTGTCTGCCACAGACTTAACAAACTCTAAAACCTGTTCTTCTTTGCGGGTAACAAAATATGGAGCAGCTAAAATCAAGAGATCAAATCCTATTGATTCAGCATAACTCGCAAAATGATTAACATTCTTTAGAGATGTATCGGTAATGTGGGCAGCAATTAACCAATCATCTCTTCCCTCATCTGCTACCACATCATAGACCCTAAGTCTTTCTTGTTCCGTTAAAGACCAAAACTCACCCATCCCCCAAGTGCATCCGATACCCTTAGTACCTAATTTCTTTATGTGCTTGATATCAGCACGTATACCTGGTTCATTTATATGGTTATCTTGTGTAAATGAAGTCATCAAAGTTGACCACTGGCCGCGCAAATTCTCAAGGGCCCACTCCATAGCTTCATTTTTGGAATATTGTGCCAAACGAAATCTCCTCAAAATTGTTGGGTACTGGATATTACTAAAGAAAGTTGTAAGTTTGTGACGAAATTAGTGTCAACTTCACTATTATACGAGGATCAAAACGTTTTTGTATTATGTGTTGTGGTTTTATATTTAATCAATCAGAAAAAACAAATGATTTATCTAATATTGCCGATAATCTACTAGCAAGTCTTAGATTTTCATCAAGTTCCAGCTCTGGATCATTATCCAATATCATTGATGCTTCTTTGCGAGCTTGCCCAGTAGTCTCTAAATCGCTTAACCGAGCAACCTTTAAAAATGGAATGCCGCTTTGTCGTATTCCTATCGCATCTCCAGGTCCCCTAATCCGGAGATCTTCCTCGGCAAGTTCAAAGCCATCCGTAACTTTTTCGATCACTCTTAATCTTTCAATACTTTCAGACCCCAAGCTATCGGAAAGTAGTAAGCAATAGCTTTGGTCATCACTTCTGCCTACTCGTCCTCTAAATTGATGTAGTTGAGCAAGGCCGAACCTATCAGCACCATCGATAACCATAACAGTTGCATTTGGCACATCTATCCCTACTTCGATAACCGAAGTTGATACTAAGACGTTAAGTTCCCCATTAATGAATTGCTGCATTACAGCTTCCTTCTGCAGGGTTTTCATCCTGCCATGGAGTAATCCAACTTTATAGTCTCGAAATACGTCGGCTGACAAACGGTGGTGCTCGTCAATAGCTGATCTAGAATTAACAGCTTCTGACTCCTCAATCAAAGGAAAAACAATGAAAGCTTGATGTCCTTCATTTAATTCCTGTTTCACAAAATCGTATGCAGCCGATCTTTGATCATCTGCAATCCACCTAGTTTTAACTTTCTTACGACCTATTGGCATTTCATCAAGAACTGATACGTCAGAATCACCATAGAGGGTAAGAGCTAAAGAACGTGGAATTGGAGTAGCAGACATAGACAAAATATGGGGCTTTATTTCTCGGTCGCCTAACGATGAACGCTGCATTACTCCAAAGCGATGTTGTTCATCAACAACCCCGACTGCTAAGTTAGTTATATCCACTGATGATTGGATTAAAGCATGTGTGCCTACTACGATATTAATTTCTTGATTAGAGATTAATTTTGCCAATCTATCCTTAGAGCTTTTTCTAAGGCTCCCAGTCAGTAAAGCAATGTTTATATCTGTCTGATTATCAAATTTTATTTCAATATGGTCTTTATGTTTAATTAAATTATCACCGGAGCTTTCAAGCAAACTCGTCAAAGTCAAATAGTGTTGTTCAGCTAAAAGTTCGGTTGGAGCCATTAACGCGCCCTGAAAACCTGAGTCAACCGCTTTTAAAAGTGCTGCTGCTGCTATCACAGTTTTTCCGCTACCTACATCTCCTTGAAGCAAACGAATCATCGGTTTTGACCCGGAGAGATCTCGATTAAGTTCAGAAAGTACGCGATTCTGGGCATCAGTTAATTTGAATGGTAATGATTCAATAAATCTTGAAACTAAATCAGATTTGCTTTTTAAAGGTATACCTTCACTTTGAGTCTGCCATTCATTTCTCCGCTTTAAAACAGAAAGTTGTATCATCATAAGCTCGTCAAAAGCTAGCCTTCTCCTGGCAGAATTAAGTTCACTATCTGAATCAGGAAAATGAATTTTAGAAATAGCTGTGTTTAAATCCATCAAACCTTGTCTTTGTAAAACGGCCTTGGGCATATATTCAATTATTTGCTCCAAGCCGACATCAAGGCTTGCTTTAATCAGTCTTCTCAAAGTGCGAACGGGCAATTTATCCGTTGCAGGGTATATGGGGACCATCCTACCTGCATGCATAAGGTTCTCTTGCCCAGACAATATTTCGTATGCTGGAGACTCAAATATATGACGCCCTTTAAAAGTTTTTACAACGCCACTTATTACAATATTTGTTCCTGAACTCAATGAACGGGCAAGATAACCTTGATTGTGCCAAATGGCTTTAATATTTCCTGTATCATCTCCTAAAATTGCCTGTGTGGAAGTATTGCGACCTCGATTCCCATATCTACTTTCCGTTGCCTCCCACACCGTGGCAATAATACTCTGTTCCAACCCATGCTTTAGTTCTGATATTTTCACGATACGACTAAAGTCATTGTGTCTATGTGGAAAGTGATAAAGAGCATCTTCGATGTTATAAATACCCAGTTTCTTCAATTGTGGTATGTATTTTCGAACCCCTCCAGCAATCTTCATTCGAGATATTGGGGAAAGTAATTTCAAGTCATTTGTAGATGGAGGAGTTGATCTGCGTTTTATAGTCTTTCTATTACCGGTCTTTGTTTTAAGACGCTGAATAACTTCATTTATCCAAGTCTTTCTCTCTTCATGCGAGAGAATCGAATAAGACGAATTCTGGCCTATAACCGGAGAGAGTTCTGAGGACCACTTATTAATGAAGTTATCAATCCCTCCAATCACCGCTCTGTCTTCATACCCGGAGGCAATCTCTTGCTCAATTATTCTTTTTAAAACTTCTGTCTTAGAAGTGTTTTTATTAGGTCTTTGAGACGGTGATGATGTCGCTTTCGAGTTATTTTGCTTTGAGATTTTTAAGGCCTCCTGACTTAATTAAATATAATCTGAATACCTTAATTTGTTAACAAAGCAATCCCTAGTGCACCGGGTCCAGCATGAGTGCCTAATCCTGGACCCATACGAACTAAAATAGGATCCGTTTCATCTGGAGTTAAGTTACTGAGACTTTCGATTATTCCAGATGTCTCTTGAGGGTCGGTGCTGTACATCACAGCGGCCTCTTCCAAGTTGCCGAATTCCATTGCTGTTTCAACAAGCTTGTTTATCCCTTTTCTACGACTTCTGGGCCTAGCAAAAGGGTGAACTTCTCCATCTGATAATCTTAAAATTGGCTTAAAATTCAATAAACCGCCAATCAATGCAGCTCCTTTCCCTAACCTTCCGCCTCGTTGTAAATATTCCAGCGTATCTAAAAGAGCAAAACATTGTACTTTAGGAATAGCAGCATTAACTTTGTCATGGATTGTTTCCAGATTATCCCCATTTTCAACCGCTTTAGCAGCAACTAATGCCAACATTCCAATACCCATAGATGCTTGCTGAGAATCCACTACCTTAATTGGACAGCCAGATTCTAAAGTTGCAGCCCCTTGAACTGCAGAATTATAAGTGCCACTTAATTTAGAAGATACATGGATTGAAATGATTCCGTCAGCGTCACTAGACAAGTCTTTGTACAACTCAGCAAATTCACCAACCGCTGGTACGGATGTAGCCGGCCATTCGCCACCAGCAACCCGCTCATAAAAATCATCTGCCTTTAGATCTACCCCATCTTTATATTCGTCTTTTCCAAACCGAACAATTAATGGCATAACATTAATCCCATATTTTTCTATGAGACCACTCGGCATATCCGAAATACTGTCAACTACTATTTTAATATTCACTAAACTCTCCTATTCTAAAGAAATCATGTAAATGCAATGGGACTGCCCACCATCAATTAATTCAAACTCAACGTTTTCAAATTTTGATGATATTAATTGATAATGTGCCTCTGAATCCTTTTGAGATAATTCCTTCCCATGATATAAAGTTACAAGCTCCACATCTCTATTCTCCTCAAAATCCAGTAAGTTACCAAGAACTTCGTCAATTGTCGATCCCGAGGTGATTAACTGGCCATCTCTAATCCCAACAAACTCTCCAGCAACCACTTCAACACCTTGAAGCGTGGTGTTTTTATAAGCCGTAGATATCTCAGCGCTTATTACTTCTGTCATAGAATCCAGCATAAGTTTTTTATTTTTGAAAATGTCGTTTTCATTATCGAATGATAGGGCACAATTAATTCCCTGTTGGAATGTTTCAGTAGGAACAATTTCAACAAACTTGTTAGTCAATTTTGATGCTTGCTGTGCTGCAAGGATAATATTCTTATCGTTTGGCAAAACTATAACATTTTCACCCGGAGCCGACTCTATTTGTAATAATATATCGTTCACACTAGGGCTATTATTTGGTCCGCCGTTTATTACCTGACTTGCTCCCAACTCACTAAAAATCTGTTTTATACCGATGCCGTCGACCACCGTAATCAATGATGTTATTTCAGTATGATTACTTTTGGAATGACCTCCGGCAAACTCTTCCTTCTGTGCATCCATGTCATCAACACTGTGTGATTCGACTTTACCCAGGGTGTTAGCATATTGAAGCAATGGTTCCACGTCTTGAACATGGGCATGTATTTTAAGCATACTGGACTCATTTATAACAACCACCGATTCCCCTATTTGACCGACTGACTTTTTTATTTGGTCAGTTTGCGTCACGTTATCAGATATTAAAACCTGAGCACAAAAACCATAATCTTGGCCAATAGATTGATTCAAAAAAATCTTACTTGGTAATGTAAAGGTCTTATAATCTTTCATTCCAGGCACGGGGATCTCAACATCTGTAACGGGCAGGCCGTTGATGCTTCGCCGTAATCCTTCAAAAATTATGTCTATCCCATAAGCACCTGCATCAACTACTTCAGCTTCTGCCAGTATAGGTAACATTTGTGGTGTGTTTTTCACCGTTTCTTTTATTTGATTGCTTGTTTGATTAAAAAGAGACTCCAATGTGTCGCCATTTTTCAATGAGTCATTAGCTTGTTTAGAAATCTCAGCAATAACGGTAAGCATGGTACCCTCAGTTGGATTCCCAACTGCTGAATATGCACTCGTTTTCGCTTTTTCCATACAGATTGCCCATTCTTTAACACCTAATGACTGTTTGTCTCCTACTCCTTCTGATATGCCTTTGAAAAATTGTGACAATATTACGCCACTGTTACCTCTTGCCTCCATAAGTGATGACCTAGCCATTACACGAGATATAACTTCTAATTCATCAGATCCAGAATTCAACGATTTTTTTATGGCATTTGACACAGCTTTCATTGTCATAGCCATATTAGTACCAGTATCTCCATCTGGCACCGGAAATACATTAAGGCTATTTACCAGCTCGATATGAGTATCAAGTAATTCATAGCCAGCAATGAACATACCCGCAATCGTTGAACCACTTATATGCTGTGGCGGTCTATTAGAGGTTTTTAAAGATGAACTACTCATTGATCACTGTCTTTCCCTATGATATGTTATTTATGTAAGACATGGTTAATATGTAATATCATGTATTTTTTACCAAATACTTCTAATTAAATCCATGTTACTCCCCTATTAAAAAAGGCAAATAATGGCTAGATGTGAAAATTGCAGTAGATCGCGAATGGCAGGCAACAATGTCAGCCATTCCAAGCGACGCACAAAAAGGCGTTGGTCTTTGAATGTGCAGAAAGCTACCCTTGACGTTAATGGCACTAGGACGCAAGTTAATTTGTGTACTAGATGTATGCGCACCAGTCAAAAAACAAAATTAAGTATTCAAAAGTAAGTATTAACTAAGTTAAGCTTTAACACCAACATCTTTGGCAAATCACCATTAATACTGGTAGATATCTCTGTGAGACAATATCAACTTTTATATGCAATTTTTAATTTATTATGTTTAAACTCAAACATGTCGTGCTCACAGGAGCCACGTCGGGAATTGGAATAGAGACTGCTAGATTACTGTTATCTGAGGGGGCCAATGTAATTGGAATAGGCTCTTCAGCAAAATCTTGTGCCAAAGCAGCTAAAAAGCTGGCCAATTTAAACGGAACTATAAAATTCATTGAATGTGATCTTTCAGATCAAAAATCAATCCGTAATCTAGTCAAGTTAATCAACAGTCAGTTCACCAAAGTTGATTGTCTGATTAACAATGCGGGTGCGATATACTTAAAATTCCAACCAGATAAAATTGGAATTGAGAAAACGTTTTCTGTAAATTACCTAGGTCATTATTTGCTAACCAGATTGTTATTGGTAAATTTAATGGCCGCAGATGAAGCTGTAATCGTGAACGTGTCATCGGTAGCTTACAAAAGAGGTTGCCTAAATCTCAACGAGCTTCGATCAACCAACTTAACCGCCACTGAGTCATATACACGAAGTAAGTTGGCTCAGGTTTTATTCACCCAAACTTTAGCAAAAGAACTGGAGGGTTCCTCTGTTTCAGTAAACTGCTTACATCCTGGCTTAATCGGAACAAACTTGCTAAGCAAAAACGGCATAATAGGTTCAATATTAACCTACGCACATAAATTAGTAGGCCGCTCCGCAAAACATGGAGCAAGACACGTTATGCATAATGTAAGACTATTGGGAAACAATAACAGTAACGGCAAATATTATTCTATTTCTAAGCCCGAAAAGTTGTTGCCCCATGCATTAGATGTTCAAAAAGCAGAGGAACTTTGGAAACTAAGCTCAGAACTTTGTAATTTGCCGGTAGAAATAGTCTAGTTACAGAATTGTTACGTTAATTCGACTGGTGTAGAACGTTTAGAGCTGAGCCTGCTTTTATCCAACCTATCTGTCCCGAGCTAAGCGAGTGGTTTAACTGCAAAACATTGGTTGTCCCATCTTTATGATGAAGTATGCATTTAACAGTCTCTCCAGCCTCTAATTTATCTAAATCGAGTAAACTAATCTTATCTGTTTCCTGAACCAGTTCATAATGTTGAGGATCCGAGAAAACCAAAGGTAATATACCCTGTTTTTTTAAATTAGATTCGTGAATCCTCGCAAATCCTCTAGCTATGATTGCTGCTCCCCCAAGAAGTCGGGGCGACAAAGCAGCATGTTCTCTACTACTACCTTCGCCATAATTGTAATCGCCTACTACAACCCAACGACTTCCTTTATTCTTATAATATTGAGCAACCTTTGAAATGCTTATTCCTGATTCACCTGTCAATTGATTCATTGTCGTACCAGCCTCACCAGTGAATGCATTTATTGCACCCATAAACATATTTTCACTAAATTTTTCCAAATGACCTCGATATCTCAACCATGTTCCAGCAGGAGATATATGGTCAGTCGTAGTTTTACCTTGGGTTTTAACTAACAATGGAATTTCTTGATAATCATTGCCATCCCATTTTTCCCAAGGAGTAAGCACTTGCAATCTATCACTTTCTGGGTTTACCGAAATTTCTATTTCTGTTCCGTTTTCAGGTGGAGCAATATAGTATTCCTTTCCACCAGTAAAATCAGATGGAGGAACCTCGGGCGCAGGCTTTGGAGGCTGCAATTTAAACTCAATACCGTCTGTACCTATAAGCGTATCTGTTAATGGGTTAAAGCTTAATCTTCCAGCAATAGACAATGCCACAACAATTTCCGGGCTAGCTATAAAATTCATAGTTTCTGATCTACCGTCATTGCGGCGAGGGAAATTCCGATTATATGAAGTTACGATAGTATTTGGCACACCATCCAGTACTTCTTCTCTTCTCCACTGTCCTATGCAAGGGCCACATGCATTTGCCAATGTTACTGAATCGATCTCCTGTAAAGTTGCCAACTGCCCATCTCTTTCAATTGTAGCCCTAACCTGTTCTGAGCCAGGAGTTACCATCAAAGACGCTGCTGACTTAAGTCCATGCTCTGTGGCCTGTTGAGCTACATCAGCAACCCGACTCATATCTTCATACGATGAATTGGTGCAACTTCCGATTAGAGCAGTGTCTATTTTCTCAACAAATCCATTTTTATCGTCATTAACTTCATTAATCAACTGAGATATTGGTCTGACTCGATCTGGAGAATGAGGCCCAGCGACGTGTGGCTCTAATTTCGACAAATCGATTTCTACTACATGATCAAAGAACGCCTCGGGGTTTTCTTCAGTCTCCTTGTCTGGTCTGAGTAAATCCTGATTAGAGTCAGCAAGTTTAGCCAATTCAGAGCGACCAGTGGACTTAAGATATTTTGACATTCGGTCATCATAAGGAAATACAGAAGTCGTAGCTCCTAATTCTGCTCCCATATTGGTAATGGTTGCTTTGCCTGTACAACTAATAGATTTGGTTCCTTCACCAAAATATTCTATGATTGAATTAGTTCCACCAGACACGGTCAACGCACCAGCTAAATATACGATCACGTCTTTAGGAGCAGTCCATCCACTCATTTCTCCAGTCAGCTTCACGCCTATATGTTTAGGCGCTAGCAACTCCCATGGTAGACCCGCCATAACTTCAACGGCATCTGCCCCCCCAACTCCTACAGCACATGCTCCCAAACCACCAGCATTGGGTGTATGTGAGTCAGTTCCTATCATCAAAGCTCCAGGAAAAGCGTAATTCTCCAACACTACTTGGTGAATTATTCCTGCACCCGGACCCCAAAATCCAACTCCAAATTTTGCTGACGCATTCTTTAGAAAATCATATACTTCTTCATTTTCCTGTTTGGATTGTAGTAAATCAGACCCACCTTCAACACGAGCTTGAATTAAATGATCGCAATGAACAGTTGTAGGAACAGCAACGCTTTCTTTGAGCGTTTGCATAAAATTGAGCATTACAGTTTGACCCAAAACATCTTGTAAAGCTACGCGATCAGGACGCAAGAGCAGATAACTGTCTCCAGCCTTTAAATCAGATGTGCTTGGATCGTCTAAGTGAGAAAACAGAATTTTGTCGGCTAAAGTTAGTGGTTTATTATGTTTTCTTCTGACTTCGGTGAGATTAGCCCGCATTTTTGAGTAGCAGGACTCTACAAATTGAGGTGTTGAATCTGTCTGAACCATGAATTACCTTTCAGTTTCTTAAAATTTATAGCTTGCAATTCCGTAATTGAAATTACAAAAAAACAGAGATCTATGTGTTATTAAGAGTCTCTGCTTTGACCGAAATATGTGTAATTAAGTTCAGTAAATTTCTCCCAATTATCTCCTTCTGGAACATCTTCCTCAGCAAATATCGCCATTACTGGACATACTGGCTCGCATGCTGCGCAGTCAATACATTCTTCGGGATTTATTAAAAGCATTTTGTGTTCTTCAGCTTCGTATATACAGTCTACCGGGCACACATCCACACAGGCTCTATCCAAGACGTCTACACAAGGCTCTCCGATGATATATGTCATTCGAGTTCTTAACTCCTAAAAAAAAGTGGTGTTTTGATTATAACTTGACTAATTCCCGAAATCGATATTAATCAAGCTATTAGAGTGAAATCAAGTTGACAATTCGGCATATAAATATTTAACTGGAATAAAAGCTATGTCAGTATAAAGTCAACAAAAATTGGAGAGGGAATATGTCAATGTTGGAAAACAAAGTATGTATCATCACAGGAGGTGCTACGGGAATCGGTAAAGGAATCGCTACTATGTATGCGAAAAACGGCGCCAACTTAGTACTAGCAGCACGCAGAGAAAACCTATTGGAAGAGGCTGCTAGTGAATTAAGGCAATATGGAACAAAAATAGATTTTGTTTCGACAGATGTTACTAAAGAACAAGATGTTAAAAACTTATTTTCTAAAACTTTAACTGAATTTGGACAGCTAGATATATTGGTTAATAATTCCGGTGTCGCTGCAGGAGGACCGGTAGAAGATATCGAGTTAGAAACATGGCTCAATGTTATAAACGTTAATTTAACTGGTGTATTCCTTTGCACAAGAGAAGCAATGAGAATTATGAAAAAACAGAAACAAGGTCGCATAATAAATATAGGTAGTATTTCTGCTCAAATGCCTCGTATGAATTCAGCACCTTACACTTCCTCCAAACACGGATTGGTTGGTTTAACAAAATCAACAGCTCTTGAAGGTCGTGAATACGGTATCTCAGCTGGATGCCTCCATCCAGGCAATACTGAATCCGAGCTTCTTTTATCAGGTATTGGACAAAACAAAGAACCTATGATGTCCGTAAACGAAATCGCATCTGCTGCTTTAACTATGGCTGCTTTACCACCAAACGCAAACATGCTTGAAGCTATCGTGCTTCCAGTGGAGCAAAAATACGTTGGCAGAGGGTAATGTTTATTCGGCTTTTACGGCTACAATTTGCCAGGTAATATCGTCATTGGCCTCCACAGAAACTCCAATTTGTCCTGGATCCATTTTAACGGTTTCGTACGTGTAAACCCCATTCGATAAAGGCCTGGAGAAGATGCCTCGTTTTCCATCATTGTCCGTTATAAAAACATCGAGTGGTCCGCCAGAGGAGGCTACAACTAAGATATACGATTGGTCAGCATCAAACGTTGAAATCGTCTGGCTGCCTGAAGACTCAAATGAAGCGATAATATCTCGACCAGAAGAAAGTTCTGTGAATCCTGGAAGTGTACCTGATACTTCTGAGTTCGAAGAAGATCCATTAGTTGGAGTGGGGTCTTGGAGTTTTACATAAACTTCAGGGTCATCACTATTTCCACGATCAGCAAAGTTTTCACCCTCGCAAACTAGCGGATTTCTAGCACGATCATCCGCAGTTATTACAAAATCTGACTTTGATACATCGGCAATTTTCTGGTATTCGCCAAATAACTCATCGGTCATAAACTCAAAAATTGAGTGTAGCTGGACTGTAGCCTTACATCCTGGAGACCTGGCTCCTCGACCTTGCCGCGAATCGGCAGAGTTGCAACCAGAAGGAATGCCAGCCCCATCTAAATGTCTCTTAACTATAATTTCAGCTAGCCCATACCCAATGAGATCACCAGCTTTAACGCGATATCCTTCGATGGCGGGCCTAGAGGTTCCCATCATCATCTGCTGACCGCTAGTTGGAGGAACTTTCTTGATGATTTCATCAAGTGGATTAACATGCATATGAGTGATCCATATGTTTGGAGCATTATCCGGGCGTATATATATGTTCCAGTCGCGATAATCAGCGGGAGGCTCTTTCCCAGTTTGTTCTCGATACTCAATTTTCCAGTCATCTGAATAACCACCTGTAGGTTCCGATAAGTAAAGAACAACGCCATCAACAGGTGAATAAATAGGCTGTGTGAACCGAGTACCAAAGTAGTCGATTGGAATGAAGTAATGCTTCATTGAACAGCACACCTCAAAGGAATCCGAGAAATCGTGACCGGCGGATGAACGGAACTTAGACACGTAGGCAATATCGCTAATATTTACGTGTGAAGCTGTGATGAATTTAGGAAGTTTAACGGCTGCCCATGATTCTAAGTCTTTGGCCAATCCACCTAGTCCAAATTCAATATTAGCTTTATCATCAATGACTGTAGATTCAACTGTAGGTTCAATAGGTTCAGGTGTAGGATCCTCTGTTAATGTATCAGTCACAGTTACGGTCGGCACGACTGTTGATGTTGCTGGTAAAGGTGTAGCAGTATTTACAATCTCAGTTACCTCTTTAACCTCACTTACTTCGTCAGTAGCATCAATATTTGTTGTACTAACTCCACATGCCAAAAGCAACGTCAAACCTGAAGTTAAGATAAGCAATTGTATGAATTTATTTAGCATAATAAAAAGTCAGCAAACATTATACCCCAGCATATTAACGAGGAATTTTTAGAGGTTATAGCTTTAACAACCGCTGTTGTTTCATAAAAACTTCTTTTAACCGTAAAGCTTTAGGTGCGTTGCGTTCTCGAAAGGTTACTCTAAGATCTTTACCTTTGAATCTGACAAATATTAAAGTGGTATGAGGGCGCACTCTAAGCAAGCTATTTATTATTAAATATAGGCCGGCACCCATAGCAATAGCACCAATGATAAACAAAATTGTGTTGAAAATCCGAACTAGTTGTGTGGTATTGCTATCAGTAATGAAAAAATAATCCAATAAAAACTGTATCAAAGATAGCCCGATCCCTATGCCAAGTGCTTTCATCCCTAACCAAATCCTATTTTCTTGTCCTCCGTCAATTTGCCGAACACCATCCACGAGGCCGATTTCTATCGAATTTTTAGGTGTTCCATTTTTGAAATCAGTAAACAGTCTTTGGTTAGTTAGAATAACAGCATCATCCTCATACACAACTTCTTCACCGTTTAATAAACTAATATTTGAATTTGTCGATATATAATCATCCATAATTTTTAATTTACCGCATATACTATTCTTACATGTTTAAATTTTAAACAAAATCGATATCTAACGTTGACTAAATCATGAAAATAACAATTGACGGACCTGTAGCATCTGGGAAAACTGCCGTAGGTCGCGCTTTAGCTAGAAGAATACCAGCTAGATTCTTAGATACTGGCATGATGTATAGAGCTATAACTTGGGCAAGTATCCAACAACAAATTAACTTTGATAATCAAGATGCTTTAGCTGAATTGACGAAAACACTGAATATTGAAGTCATCTTGGAAGATGGAGAACAGATTTTAAAAGTAGACGGAACAGACATAACAGACGAACTCAGGGATCCAGATGTGGAGTTAAACGTTTCAAAGATAAGTCAAGTTGGATCAGTTAGACATGAATTGGTAAGTCAACAAAGAGCTATAGCATCTACAGGAGATATTGTTATGGTTGGGCGAGACATAGGTACAGTAGTGATACCGGAAGCCGACTTAAAAATATACCTAGATGCTTCAATACAAATCAGAGCCAAACGCAGACATGACGAAATGCGTCGCAAAGGACATCGAATCGATCTTGAAAACTTGGTTGAAGAAATTAAAACTCGAGATAATATGGATTCCAACCGAAAGGACTCCCCTCTAATGTCTGCAAAAGATGCTGTTATCATAAACACTGATAGGCTTAGGATTGATCAGGTCGTAAATTTAATATTGGAATCAATACAAAAGAGCTAGTTTCTATATGTCAATACTTTACAAAACCTGTGTAACAGTACAGAGGTTACAGGTTAATGTTACAGCTAACTGGAAGGTTTCTGGTAAAGAAAACGTGCCTCCCGGAGGACCACTGATAGTCGCTTCAAATCATCTGTCCCAGTGTGATCCATCGTATCTTACGATAGGTATTAATCGATGGATAAGGTTTTTAGCAAAGCGTGAGCTATTCGATAACCCTATTGCCGGACCATTGTTGTATTGGTATGGAGCATACCCTTTAAACCGTGGCGGTGTTGACGTGGCTGCATATAAATTTGCTATGAGTTTACTAAAAACCGATGGTACATTAGCGTTATTTCCCGAAGGAACACGTAACCCGAGTGGACTACGAAAAGCCGAAATTGGAATCGTTAAGATAGCACTTGCGTCAGGAGCTCCAATCCTGCCAGTAGGTCTCACTGGAACAGAAAACTTTGGTAATTGGAGCCGCGGAGCATTTTTCCCAACAGGAAACATACGATTTAAAATTGGTAAACCATTCTCTCTGCCATCTATTGAAGGCAAAATCAGCAATGAAGTCGCCCAGTCACTTGCAGATTCAATCATGAACCGAATATCAATGCTGCTACCAGAGTCTTATCAAGGAGCGTATCCGACACCAAAAGGAAGCGAAAGTTAAGATGTCAAAAGAACATGCTTCTGCATTCATGATTAACGAAATCCATGAACAACCTGGCCTTTTATCTGAAATAATTGATCATAATATGGGCTCTACCCTCACCCAATTACAATTACTTAAATCTGAACTTTCAACAGAAAGACTTAATAGTTTTGAAAACGTACTAATACTAGGTATGGGTACTAGTTTGCATGCGGGAATGGTAGCAAAGTTATGGTTTGAAAGAATTGCCAAGGTTAAAAGTGAGTCAGACAATTCATCTGAATTCAAAGACAGAAACCCAATCATAAATAAAAATACTTTGGCTATTTCAATATCTCAATCTGGTGAGACTGCAGATACCTTGTCAGCGATCAAAACTGCAAAGGAAATGGGGGCAACTGTACTCAATATAAGCAACTCAGAAAATAGCACTTCAAATAAGCTCGCTGACTATAATCTGCCAATTAATGCCGGTGAAGAGCGTAGCATCGCAGCCACAAAATCTTTCACATGTTCTCTGCTACAGCTTTACATCTTAGCCATAAAAATGGGTAATGCTCGTAAGTCTCTCAACCAGGAAGAATCAAACAAGATGGTAGATGAACTTAAAGATTTACCAAGACTGATAGATGAAGTATTAAAAATCGAAAGTCAAATAGAACAATTAGCCGAACAATACTATGCATACAAGAATTTTTTATATCTAGGCAGAAATTTAAATTATCCGATTGCTCTAGAAGGAGCCTTAAAACTAAAAGAGGTAAGTTACATACATGCAGAAGGCTATCCGTCAGGCGAATTAAAACATGGGCCCCTAGCATTAATCGATTCGCAAATGGCGACTACAGTCATTATGCCCAAAGATTCGATGTTTGTTAAAAACCTTAATATTGTTAAAGAAATTAAATCCAAGGGTGGCAAAGTGATTTCAATAACATCGAATCAAACTGAGGCTGGTTCAAATAAAGACGACGATACAATCTACATCCCTGACACATCTGAATTGATAAGTCCTGTTTTAACGTGCATTCCTTTGCAATTATTCTCATACTTTACTGCAATAAAATTAGGCAGAAATGTAGACAAGCCTAGAAATTTATCCAAGTCGGTTACGGTCGAATAGTGCGGTCGTCCAACTAAAGGAATCATGACTACAAATCTAATTAAATATAACGAACTTGTAGCAATTGAGGGCGGAATTCACGTTCAAGGTGGCATGAACTTTGAGATTCGTGGTTCTTATTCAATAGTTTTAATGTCTACTGAAAAAAACGCCCCGTATGTCGATGAGATTCTCGACGAAGGAATAATAAAGTATGAAGGTGAAGATAAAAGAGGAATACCTCCTGAGCTAAAAAAGTTTGTTGATCAACCAATGGCAAACAAATCTGGAACATTAACTCAAAACGGTTTGTTTTTTCAGGCTGCAAAAAACTTTAAAGAAAGCATAATAGAAAAGCCAGCAATAATAAAAGCGTACAGGAAATTGAGAAGAGGCATTTGGGTAGATATGGGTTTTTATAACTTAATAGATGGCTTTATAGAACATGACGGTAATAGAAAAGTATTTAAGTTTTTGTTAGAACCACTTTTTGATGAAATAGAACCTAAAGCAGATTTAGTTCATAATAGGTCAATTCCAGGAGAGGTTATGGTAGAAGTTTATGAAAGGGACGGCGGCAGATGCACTCGTCCTGATTGTACTGCAACAGATAATCTGCATTTTGACCATAAGATTCCATATTCAAAAGGTGGTTCATCAAAAACAGCAGAAAATATCCAATTACTTTGTGCTAGGCATAATTTAAGAAAGAACAATAAACTAATTTATTAATATGCAGAAAGATTACTACGACGATCCAAAGTATCGTTTGCTGCGGAATAACATCTATAAAACCTACACTCCAAAATTTTGAAAACCATTTTCAACATACCTACCGCATTCCAATCAACTCAATATCGAATATATTGGTTAGGGGCGTTTGCTTCGGTATCTGGATATAACCTCACTTATTTTGCTCAGCTGTGGTTAATACATCAAATCAATGATTCCACTTTATTTTTAGGATTGGTGGGAGCTGCAAATGCTGCACCGTCGTTTATATTAACGTTAATCGGCGGGGCATACGCAGATCGAGTAAATAAAAAATTGATTATGATAGGTTCACAAATTATTTTGGCGAGCTTAGTTATAATCATGGCTATCTTAACTATTTTCGAAGTCGTTGAGATTTGGCACATTCTAGTTATCGCAGTAATCGCTGGCTCAGTGAGTGCATTCGATCTACCGTCACGACAGGCTTTCTATCCAGAGCTCGTAAATGAAAAGTCTTTAACCAGTGCTGTAGCAATGAATGCTTCGATATGGCAGTCAGTTAGAATTATTGCCCCTGCTGTAGCCGGTTTCTTAATAGCTTTAACCAGTACGTCGGTAGTTTTCATATTCAGTGCAGTAGGCTTTACGATGATGGCAGTTTTATTGTTGCCATTAACAGGTATCAGCAAAGAAGACGGTGACAATCAATCTCAAACCAAACTGACTGATCAAGTCAAAGACAGTTTGAAATATGTTTTCAAAAAACCAGAGTTTAGATACCTAATAGGACTAGCAATGTTTTCCAGCTTTTTCGGTGGTAGCTATATTTTGTTAATGCCTATATTTGCGGTAGATATTTTTTCGGTTGGCGCAGAAGGCCAAGGAGTGCTTTTAGCTTGTTCTGGTGTCGGTAGTGTCTTAGCTTCATTATTTATTGCAACCAGAAAAACAGTCTTACCGTCGGGCACTTTCATTTTAACTGCATGCTGTTTAAGTGGAATATCCATTGCTATCTTCGGTTTGTTAGCTGAGTTAACTGGCTCATATACTTTAGGTATAGTGTTGATGTTAACGACTGGGTTTTTTACCTCACTCCACATGATTTCTACTATGGCGGCTTTGCAACAAATGGTTCCTTCTGAATTACGAGGAAGAGTCATGGCACTATATGGAATAAATTGGAGCCTGATGCTTTTGGGAGGAGTCCAAGCTGGTTTAATAGGACTGGCTCTAGGTGCACCTTTCACTGTTATGCTAGGAGGAATCCTTGTTGCAGCTTTATCTATCATATTCATTTTTGTAAATAAAGAGTTTGTTCAGATAGGACAAAAAGCTAAAGAAATAAACTAAACTTAATAGCATGTCAGTTGATCCTAAAAATTCATCATTGCATCAATCCGCTCAGAAGATAGGTATACCATTTACAAAATGCTGGAACCCGATAGACAGGCACATAGAGGTAAATGGCTTAAAGCTACATTTCTTAGAATGGGGTGACCCTGCAAAACCGACTGTTGTACTTCTACATGGATTTGCTCAAAGTGCCCACAGTTTCGATTTTGTATCACTTTCTCTTGCTGATCGATTTCATATTTTGGCTCTCGACTTCCGTGGACACGGTGAATCTGATTGGTCCGATGATGAAGACTATACGAGAGAGGCGATGCAGAAAGACTTAGAAGATTTTGTTATCAAAACTAATTCTGCCCCTGTAATAATTATTGGCCTCTCCTTAGGTGGAACAATCGGATATAAATACACGGCGGCTAACCAAAAACTTGTGAGGGGTCTCATAATTATAGATGTTGCTCCGCGTTTACAAGAATCAGGTGTGCAACGCGTCCGTAAATTTGTGGAAAACAAAGATTATTTTGACTCAATTGAAGAAATGGTTTCCGCGGTGCAAGCTTTCAGACCTGACAGAACCAAGGATCAGCTCGTAGCCAGCGTGATGCGTAACGCAAAGCAACATGGAGATGGTCGATGGTCATGGAAATATGATCCTGTCCTAAAGCGTCAAAACTCAAGATATGAACAGACCGAAAAAGATCGTATGGAACTTTGGGAATCGCTTGAATCAATAACTTGTCCGACTCTTTTTGTACGAGGGTCTGAAAGTGATGTGGTGACCGCAGAGACAGCTACTGAATTAGTTTCACGCATGCAAAATGCTAGCGAGGTGACAGTTAACGGAGCTGGACATTTAGTCACCACTGACAATCCGATAGGTTTTATAGAAAGTATAGAGCCGTTCTTAAAAAGCGGGTTGTGAAGGTTAAAAAGCTACAAATGGCGCGCTACGAGATGGAACCAAGTCAACCGAAGTTCCTACTGGTAAATCTGAATAAGGGCCTTGTCTACACTGGATTGTATTACCTGAACCTAACTCGACTGATAACACCATAGCATCACCTCTATACTCTCTAGAGGTCACGGTAACTGAGGCATTTGGGTTCGGCAAAACAAGAAAGTCATCCGGCCGAACTAACAATTCAACTTCATCACCGTCCACAATTCCATTAGTAGGACTGACCCATTGAAACTTGCCTAATTCGGTTACCGCTCTATTTGAAGTAATTATTGCAGGCATAAAGTTTGCTGTGCCTGTCATACTAGCAACAAATTTTGAAACTGGAGACCTATACATATTTTCAGGAGTGTCGACCTGTTCAATTTGACCTGAATTCATAACTGCCACCCTATCAGCAATTGTAAAGGCTTCCTCACGATCATGAGTGACAATGATGGTAGCCACACCCCTACCCTGCAAAGCTTGTCTAACAGTATTGCGTATCTCAGTTCTCATTGTGGCGTCAAGATTGCTAAATGGTTCATCAAGTAAAATTGTTACTGGATTGGCAGCCAAAGTTCTGGCAACGGCTACTCGTTGTTGTTGCCCACCGGACAATTCATGAGGATATCTTCCCTCCATTCCATCTAACTCGACCAATTTAAGCATTTGTTTCACTAAAGAAGCTTTGTCGCTTTTAGAGCTGGATTTGGTGCCGAAGCCTACGTTATCTTCTACAGTTAAATGTGGAAACAATGCATAATCCTGAAAAACCATTCCAACTCTACGCTTTTCTGCTGGAGTAAATTTATCTCTACTAGAAACCGTTTTTCCATTTATAGTGATATCTCCACTATCGATATTCTCAAATCCAGCAATAGCCCGTAATAGGGTGCTTTTTCCGCAGCCACTTGGTCCAAGAATAGCTAATATTTCTCCATTAAAAAGTTCAATTTTGGTTTGATTTAGAGCAACAGTTTCCCCAAAAGATTTGATTAATTTATCGCATAAAAGAACTATATTGTTCATAATCTAAGATCTCGATTTTTATACATAATGAATGCTGTTGGAATAGATGATAGTAATATTATCAATAAAGCAGGGAATGCAGCTTTTGCAAAGAATGCTTCTGATGTAAAAGACCATACCTGAGTGGCTAACGTTTTAAATCCAAGTGGTCCCAAAATTAGTGTTGCTGTTAATTCCTTCATAGTTATTAAAAATACTAAAGCCATAGCTACAATTACCCCAGATCTGACTAATGGCAAAGTTACAGAATACATAACCCCTATGTTTGATCGACCCAAACCTTTAGCTGCCTCCTCATAAGATGGCCTAATTTGTGCAAACGATGATCTCACAGACCCCATTGCAACCGGGAAGAATAAAACGATGTATGCAAATACAAGAATCAAAATAGTCTGGTAAAGGAATCCTCCATACCTCACTCCAAAAAATACAAGAGACAATCCGATAACTATCCCAGGCAAGGCATAACCAACATAACTTATCGATTCGAACAATCGAGCAATCCTACCCGGAAAACGCACAATAAAGGCTGCCACCGGTATAGCTATTAGGCCTGCAATTATTGCTGTGAGACCTGAAGCGTATATCGAATTTAAAGCACTAGACCAGGCTGACGCTATTGTCTCTCCATAACTTACGCCTCTAACCAGCCAATATAACAAGACTGAACCAGGCAATAATAGTGAAAAACTTATAACCAACGCACAAAAAATTACTGCAGGCCATTTCCATTTACCCAGCCTGATCAACGAAAGTCTTTTCGATATGCCAGCTCCAGATCTATGGTATTTAATCCTTCCCCTGCTTTTCTGCTCCAGATACAAAATAACGACAGAAAACAATAGAAGCAAGATTGATAGCAAAGCTGCAGCTGAGCGATCAATAGCACCCTGATATTGTTGATATATCGACCATGTGAACGTCGGATACCTCATTAATGATACTGCTCCAAAATCACTAATTACATACAGAGCTACTAGTAACGCTCCAGCTGCTAACGCAGGTCTAAGCATTGGGAGCGTGACTGTCATAAAGGTCTTAAAACTGCTTCTTCCCAAAGAGCGTGCTGAGTCTTCTATTGAAGAATCAATATTAGATATTGAAGACCGAACTATTAAATAAATATATGGATAGCTTAAAAGCGAAAGAACGATTACGGCTCCAGACAGCCCGTAAAAACTTGGGATTCTTTCGATTCCAAAAATGACTTCTAGGAATTGTTGGAATAAAGCCTTTGGACCAAATATCGTTATATACAAGAAAGCTCCGACATAACTTGGAATTACAATTGGTAATGCAGCCAGCACCGACCATAATCTTTTTAAAGGCAAATCAGTGCGCACTGTTAGCCACGCCATTGGCAATGAAATTAAAATCGATACAAACACGACACCTATTGTTAACACGAGCGTGTTAAATAAAGTATGTAGAGTTTTGAATCTAAATAGCAATTGCCAAGCCAAATCAGATGCATCAAAAGCCCTTACTATCAGATATACAAAAGGAAGCATCATCGCAGCTCCTATCAAAATACAAGGAATTAGTATAGAAATAGGTAAAGGGCCTATACCTTTGCTGGCTGTGGATAATAAAGTATAGGCCCCATAGAAAATGGAGGAACGGTTTTTATTTTGTACTGGGTATCCCTCCAGAAATTATTCGAGTATTCCTAAATCTCGCAACATTGTTTGAGTTCCAGCTAAATCTTCTAGCTGAGCCATATCAATGTCAGGTTTATTAATCTCTTCCATCGGTGTAAGAATTCGGTTAGTTTTCACGCCTTCCACCAACGGATACTCGTATGTTTGTCCAGCAAAATACTGCTGAGCAACAGTTGAAAGCATGAAATGGAAGAATTTTTCTGCATTATCTTGGTTTTTTCCAGTAGATAAAATTCCTCCGCCCGCAACCATCACAAGAGAACCAGGACCACCACCTGCAAGGTGATGGTTTCTTGCGCCAAACTCATCTCCCTCTTCGCTTAAAAATCTGTGCAAGTAGTAGTGATTTACGAGACCAACAAGTATTTCACCTTCTGCTGCTGCCGCAACTTGAGGAGTATTCTTTGGATATACCTGAGCTTCATTATCCTTTATTGCCTGAAGCCAAGTCTTTGTCTCTTCCTCTCCCCAAATCACTCTCATTGCTGTGACCATCGCCTGGAAGGATCCATTTGTAGGAGCCCATCCAATCTTGCCTTTCCATTTTGGGTCAGTCAAACCTTGTAATGTTTCTGGCATATCAGCTGCATCTAAATCTGCTGTACTGTATACGAGTGTACGAGCTCGACCGGATATTCCTACCCATAAGCCGTCTGGTGATTGAGCCCAATCAGGAGCTAATCCTAAGATTTCAGCAGAAAGCTTAGTAAACATGCCAGCATTGGCTATAGCACCCAAACCTCCTGGATCCTGAGCAAAAAATACATCCGCTGGTGAATTTTTGCCTTCTTCCAACAGTGTAGCTGCTATTTCACCAGTGCTACCATATTTAACCTCTACCTCGATCCCACTTGCTGCCTTAAACTGTTCGATTATCGGTCCAACCAAGGATTCCTTTCTGCCTGAGTAAATTACAAGCTTTCCTGGGGATGACGCCACTTCTACTTCTTTTATTACTTCCTTCTCTACCTCAACTATCTTCTCCTCAACGATTACTTCGGCTTCCGAAGAACATGCGACTGAGAAGATCAAGCCTAACGCGACAAGTAAAGTTATCGATGTAAACAATCTCTTCATTTTTGTATATTCCACCTAATATAAATTCATCCACAGCAATTTAGTAAGTATGCACTTAGTTACTTACTATGTTAAGCAATACTAAATCGATTTTGCAACCCTTATATGGCGAAATATTAAGTATTTAGTGAAAATATGCACAATACCAATATTATGGAAATAGAAACCAGTAGTGTATAGAGGGCATTAACAGATCTGTTTACTAGAAATACTGTAGACAGTCACGTAGTAAGAAAGAGTTATGACTTTGGAAAATTACCACTCTCTGCTTGAGATCTCCAAAAAGCAGCCCCATCCTCATCTCCACCACCACTACGACTAAATATATCTGTGCCAGCTGTAAAACCACCATCAACTGGAAGGAGAGCGCCGTTAATAAATGAAGCTTCATCAGATGCTAAAAATAAAATGGCATTCGCTAAGTCAATAGGATTGCCAATACGCCTCATTGGATTAATATCAGCAAGACGAGGGGCCAAATCTGGATCTGCATCAAACGTAGGTTTCCAAAAATCTGTCCTGGTTGTGTAAGGCGCAACTATATTAGACCGAACACCCTTTTTACCATATTGTATAGCTATGTTCTTGGTAAACATTTCTACGCCAGCCTTGGCTGCAGCATATGCCGGCAAGCCCATTCCGGTCATGCCATTAACTGACGATAGGTTTACTATAGATGCACCAGGTCTCACCTCGGCACTCTCAAGCAATTTGGGCATCGCAGCACGGCAACAATAATAAGTCGGCTTCAGAGCAAAATCAAAGTTGAAATTCCATGTTTCCTCATCAAGTTCATTTATTAGATCATCGCCCTTGCCACCACCAACATTGTTAACGAGTGTGTCTAAGCTGCCAAAACATTCTATTGCTTTAGAAACCATCTTGTTGGCATCATCAGGAACACGAACGTCTAACTTGCTATACTCAGCTCTGCCACCAAAACTTCTAATCTTTTCTATGATATTTGTAGATCGATCAGGATCAAGGTCTGCAATCAAAACAGCAGCTCCTTCTTGGGCAAATCTAACCGCGGTTTCACCACCAATACCAGATCCTCCACCAGTAACAATTGCAACCCTGTTTTCCATCCTTCCTGACATGCTTTTCTCCTTAATATTAAGAGAGCCAGAAAATAATTATTCCAGCTCTCTTATAAACTATCTAATTTTTACTGACCATTAGACCCATTTATTTTTTTTTATCATACTCCGCTTGTGAAATATCCATGGACCGGGATCGTTCATCCATAAAGAATTTCTTTTTGTCGGAATACCATTTCGCCGAAAATTCAAGACTATCTAATTGACCCTTGAACTTAGGCATGACGTGTCTAGCGATAAGTTCATAGCTACGGAGTACTTCTTCTCTTGTGCCCCATTCTGTCGCCTGAATCATATATCCACCAAAACCACCCGAGATCTCATCGATCCTATGTATGGCTTCAACAACATCGTCAGGTGTTCCTACCACCCAATTGCCACCTTCAACCATCATTTCTACTAATTGGTCTCGGGATGCATTTGGATACGGCGAAGGAGTGCCTAATATATCCTCAAAGTAATCGCGCTGATACCATAAAGCTCTCTCTTTAATCTGCCTCATTGCTTCTTTTTTACTGTCAGCGACATGAGTGTGTAGAACTATCCTCCAATCCTCTCGATTCATTGTGTTGCCATGTTTTTCAGCCTCCTCTTCCGCAATCTTCCAAAAGTCTTTTAGAGTCACCTTCGCAGCGTCTACGCCTTTACCACGATCAGCTACCGCATTTAATGACAAAACACCTGCGCCTAACCTGCCGGCAGTCAACATGCCCGAGGGCGACTGAACCGCTGCTATTGCAATATGTGGATGTGGATGAGTGTACGGCCTTAGATGAACATGTGCCTCCTCAAGTGTGAACCATTTTGACTTATGCGTAATTGGTTCAGTTTCCGTCCACAAACGCTTTATAAGAGAGGCTGCTTCTTGCATCATTGGTCTTTGTTCAGTTGGCACAATACCCATCATGTGAGCATCGCCCGTTAACGCTCCTGGGCCAACCCCTAGCATAACTCGACCTCTACTATGATGGTCAAGTTGTATGTACCTATTTGCCACCATCAATGGATGATGATAAGGCAAACTACTAACACCACTCCCAAACTTTATTGTCTTTGTTCTCTCAACAGCAGCAGCGATGAATAATTCTGGAGAGGAAATAGTTTCCCAGCCGGCACTATGATGTTCTCCTATCCACGCTTCATCATAGCCAAGATGATCTAACCATTCCATCAGTTCCAAGTCACGATGATACGATAAGTTTGGATTTTCACCCAGCGCATGAAATGGAGCCATAAATATACCGAACTTTAACCTAGGTGGCAGTGCCATTTGGAACTCCTCTATTTTTAATTATTGCGAGAATTCTAGCATAGGGTAGAACTCATTTCCAACAGCAAATATACTAGCCCTTCAGATCGTAAAAACCACGCTCAGTAAGTAACGATTTGACCTTTTCAACGAATGATTCACATGGCACCTTCTCAGGTTGATCCGAATCCCTTGCTTTGACCTCTAGGACATTATCTTTAAGGTTTCTTAAGCTAACAACAATACGAATTGGCATACCCATCAGATCAGCGTCCTTAAACTTAACCCCCACAGATTCATTTCTATCATCATATAAAACTTCCAATCCGGCTTGTTCAAGGTCCAATTGTACTTGCTTAGCCATTTCAGAGATCTCAGGTTTCCCTGCATCAATTGCAATTAAGTGAACCTGATAAGGCGCTATTGCAACGGGGAATTTGATTCCATCTTCATCGTTATGTTGTTCAATAGCTGCAGCAAGAAGTCGGCCTAATCCAATTCCATAACATCCCATAATTATCGGCTTCAAGCTACCTGATTCATCAGCAAATGTAGCTCCAATACTTTTACTGAAACTATCTCCTAATTTAAACACATGTCCCACTTCAATACCCTTCTTTATCTTAAGTTTTTCATCAGTACACTTTATACAACCTTGACCTTCGGTTGCTTGAGCCAGATCTGAGACGTCGTCCGCCTTAAAATCTCGTGGGTAATTGACATTAATTAAATGGACTTCATTCTTATTGCCGCCCGCGGCAAAATCGTTTCCGAGCAATAAAGATTCATCGGCTATCACCCTGAAACCGTTGATACCGACCGGCGATATATAACCTTTACTCAAACCATGTTTTTCAATATCTTTGGGGGAAGCCAACCTTATTTCAGATGCACCCAAAACAGATTTTAATTTAACTTCGTTAACCTCTAGATCTCCCCGTATGACAACCAATATGAGTTCTTCTCTAGCAACATAACATAAAGTCTTTATAGTTTTATGCGTAGGAATATCTAAGAAAGATGTCAATCCATTTATAGTTGTTATCTGTGGCGTGTTAACTTCTTTAAGCTCGGATTGACCATTTGTGGAATAATCCACCCTACTAAATCGTGCTTTCTCGATGTTTGCTGCATAGCCACAACCTTCACAGATTACAATTGCATCTTCCCCAGAATCCGCTAATAGTACAAACTCATGTGAATCCTTGCCTCCGATTGCTCCGCTATCAGCCTCAACCTGGATCACTTCTAAGCCACATCTTTTATAAATTGCCTTATATGCCTGTACCATCTTCTTGTAACTAGAATCCAAGCCATCATTTGAAACATCAAGTGAATAAGCATCTTTCATGTCGAATTCACGGACTCTCATCAAGCCGCCCCGAGATCTAGGTTCATCCCTAAATTTAGTATGTATCTGATACAGGATTTTAGGTAAATCGCGATATGAGGATACGTGTGCTTTTACGATTGCTGTGAGTTCTTCTTCATGAGTTGGCGCGACTACAAGAGTCCTGCCTTTACGGTCAGTTAAAGTGAAAAGATCATCCCCAAATGCATCGGTTCTACCAGTTTTATCCCACAATTCCTTAGGCTGAAGAATTGATAATCTTAATTCTTGAGAACCAGCAGAATCCATCTCCTGCCTAATTATTTCCTCTATCTTCCTAAGCGACTTCCAAGCCAAGGGAAGATATCCATAAATTCCAGCACCCACCTGATAAATCATGGCTGACCGCAACATCAACTTGTGGCTATCTAATTCCACTTCAGCAGGATTATCGCGATGCGTTTTTCCTAATAGTTCACTTATTTTCAAAACAACACACTTTTTAATTAATTTTCTGTCTAGATACGTGATTAAGTCTAACCATCAAATCTTAGCAACTTATCTGGCTGGAAACCGGATGCACAAATCTGAAATTATATATTTGTTGAGTTGATAGGATTTAAAAACCTAAGCTTTGACAAGCTCTTTCTCAACTTCACTAATCTCTTCCATTAGTGCTTTTAACATGTCTTCCTCTTGAACAATCTTAGACTTTTTACCTTTACGGAAAATGATAGCTCTCCCAACTCCTGCAGCTATACCGACATCTGCGTCTTTCGCCTCACCTGGTCCATTCACCTCGCAACCCATTACGGCAACCTTTACTGGAGTCTTTGTTTTCCTTAAAAGGTCCTCCACTGTGTTTGCTAGCTTTCTTATATCGACATCGGCTCGGCCACAACTCGGACATGCAACTAATGTCGCTCCTTCTTTACGTAATCCCAACGACTTCAATATTTCTAAACCGGTTATGATTTCCTCATTAGGTTCATCAGACAAGGAAACTCTTATCGTGTCTCCAATACCTTCAAATAAAAGTATGCCTAATCCAATGGAAGTACGTATACTGCCACCTTTAGCCGTTCCAGCCTCAGTGATTCCTAGATGTAATGGGTAAGGCACTAGCTTGGACATCCGTTGATATGCTTCTACAGTTGTGTCAATATCAAATGCCTTTAGAGATATTTTTATTAAATCAAAATCTAAATTCTCTAAAATACCTATCTCCCATAAACCAGTTTCCACCATGTGATCAACAATAGTGAATTGTCCCTCTCCAACATCTCCAGATTTAGGAAGTTTGTTAACTCCATCTGTGTGCCTAGAGATGCCTCCTGTTAAACCTATTTTCCCGACTGGGGGCAGGCTGCCAAAATTGACTCCTATCCTAATTGGTACAGCCCTTTCTTTTGAAGCCTTTACAATTTCCTCAACTTTGGTTTTATCTCTGATATTACCCGGGTTTAATCTGAGGCAATCAACGCCACTCTCCAATGACTTAAGTGCTAATTGATGATGAAAGTGAATATCAGCGACTATCGGTATTTTTACTTGTTTCTTTATTTCCGCTAAAGCTTCTGCTGCCTCCATATCCGGCACTGCACACCGAACAATTTGGCATCCTGCTTCTTCCAAGCCTTTAATCTGTAAAACTGTAGCCTTTACATCCCGAGTGTCAGTTTTAGTCATCGACTGAACACTTATTGGTGCATCACCGCCAATTTTGACATCACCAACATTAATAGATTTAGTAATTCTTCTTTTCATATGCAAAACTTTTTTAATCCCAGTTATACGGTTTAATCATTTTATCTGAGCAGGGGTTAATTCAGTATACTGTCTCCACTCAATATTTTTAATACATCTCTATAACTTATTACTAATATAAGTGCTAAGAGTAGTACAAAGCCAATTAGATGCGTTTTACCTTCTAAGCTAGCAGGTAACTTTTTACCCCCACGGGCTACCTCAATTAGAACGAATAAAAGTCTGCCTCCATCTAACGCAGGTATTGGAAGAAGATTTAATATACCAAGACTCACACTAAGTAAGCCGGCTATCTGAAATACTGAAGCAAACCCAAATTCATCCACTACTTGACCTGTTATTTGTGCTATGCCAATCGGACCTGCAAACCCAGGGTCACTGCGTTGTTTAATTCCTTGAGTAACTCCGTCTTTAGTGGATACAAAAATATTTTTAATCATATCAAGGGATAAGGGTATACTTGCGAAAAATGATTCTGACTCTTTGCGTATTATAGGATTTACAATCCCAATAGTTACCCCTATAGCACCTTGCATTAAAGTATCACCAATTTCTAAATCTGGATTATATTTAGTAGCCTCGTCTACAGATATTTCGGTTTTAGGATCAACAACAATTGCTACAACTTTTAATTCAGGTGGCTCATCTCGTGGCACTAATTCAATGATTTCGGTAACTGCAAACTCAGGAGTTGCATCAAAACCGGTGATCAAATTGCTGCGCCTAACCGTCAATCTGATTGCGTTACCTTTGCTATCGCCAATTGATTTTACGAGATCATCCGGCACACCTATCTGTTCATCATTTATTGCTAATATAGTGTCTCCATACTTCAACCCGGCTTCTTGGGCAGGCGAATTAGGAGCGACTGAATTAACCATTACCTCACTATGTACTAGTTTGTCATGAGGCAACATAAAAAGTATGGAAAATATAAACACTGGCAAAATGAGATTCATTACGGGTCCGGCGACTAATATTGTCACTCGTTTCCAACTAGCCTGTGTTGCAAAACTATCAGGACCGTCAGGGTCTTCCTCACCTAGTAGTTTAACGAAACCACCTAAAGGAATAAGATTGATCGAGTAAATAGTTCCCTTGTAATTGATACCGAATATCCTTGGAGGGAATCCAAACCCAAATTCTTTTACAGTGACCCCAAACCACTTAGCAGTCACAAAATGCCCTAACTCGTGAATGAATATTAATATCCCGAGCACGGGAAATATCAGTAACCAACTCGGTAAATCTATCAATGTCAGTCCTTTAGGATTTTAGAATTCATCATTCACTTATGGTTGATTATTTCTTTCACTTTACTTCTGCCCCAGTTAGCTGCGTTTAAGTATTCTTGTGGGGTTTTTGCATCCTCATTATTAGACGCTTGCAATGCTTCTTTTATGACTGTTGGAATATCATAGAAACTTATAGTACCGTTTAGAAAACTCTCCACTGCCATCTCATCAGCACCACACAACACTGCTGGAGAAGTGCCAACTTTACTTCCATATTCTAGACCTACTGAAAAACATGGGTATTGATTAAAATCTACAGACTCAAAATTTAACGATCCTAATCTCACAGGATTAAATCGAGCCAAATCTTCATTAAACACTCTATCTGGATACAATAATGCGTATTGTATAGGTAGCTTCATATCCGGCGGGCTTATCTGGGCCTTCACAGATCCATCGTTAAACTCGACCATAGAATGTATCATGCTCTCCGGATGAATGACTACTTCAATTTGATCCCAGTCAACCGCAAACAACCATTTTGCCTCGATAACCTCAAAAGCTTTATTCATTAGTGTTGCTGAATCTATCGTAATTTTAGGGCCCATAGTCCAAGTGGGATGTTTTAACGCTCGTTCGGGTGTTATTTTCATTTTCTCAGAATCAGTCATGCCTCTCATTGCTCCACCTGACGCAGTTATAAAAAGCCTAGACACAGACTTATCCTCACCCCGTAGGCATTGCCAAATTGCATTAGGTTCGCTATCCACAGGAAATATCATACAGTTATTATCACTTGCTATTTTCATTAACATTTCGCCTGCCATGACAATGGATTCTTTATTTGCCAAGGCCACATTCTTACCCGCTTTAAGAGCATGTATAGTTGGAATTAATGCCACGTCTCCTACAGTGGCAGTTACGACCAAATCAACATCCTTGTCAGTAACCATATCTTCATAGGAGCAGTGTTTCGTTTGACCTGTCAACTCATTTTTCAATTGCTCGCTTAAACTAGAACAATTAAAAAATTTTGGATTGAATTCTTCTATCTGAGATTTTAAAAGCTCTGTAGATTTATGTGCAGAAAGGGCCACAATTTTAATTCGATCAGGAAATCTCCTGGCAATATCCAATGTCTGGGTACCAATAGATCCAGTAGATCCCAGTAAAGCTACACCGATCAATCTATCGTCCATAAAACAAAAAAGTACCCCACAAACAAACTAAGTAAAATAGAATCCATTCTATCCAATATGCCTCCGTGACCCGGAATTAAGGATCCAGAATCTTTTACACCTACTATCCGCTTTAAACTTGATTCCAATAAATCTCCAAATAACGCAGAAAAATAAATAACCACGCCGAATCCAACAGACTTACCTAAATTAGCATGCAAATCGAATAAGTAATAGAGTGCGACAGATGCAATGATTGCGAATGTCAGACCAGCTATGCCTCCTTCCCACGTTTTTGACGGAGAGATCTTTGGAACAAGCTTACGTCTCCCAAACAATGAACCAAAAATGTAACTAGCCACGTCTGTGGCAGCTACAAGAATAATTATAGAGTAGATCCAGTCTCTACCACCTTGTAAATCATTCAATAATAATGCGAAAGAAAGCAATCCACCGATGATTAACGTCACAACGGAATACTTTGTAATTCCGATAGAGGCACGTGATAACTTTCTTGCTAAGTTCGCTTTTATTGCCCACTTATCCCAAAAGGCAAAGGGAATTAAAACGAAAGGGATAGAAGCCAAAACTGGTAAGATTGTAATTATAAAACCGATGTCTTCAAGGTATAAGCCTACTGAAACAACTAGAGCTCCTGTCCAAATAGAGCAAATATATTGAATTGGTTTTTGTTTATTAGTAGTAACTAAGTTAGCTAACTCCCAGCCACCTAAAACTGCGCAAACAGTAATTAGTGCAGTCAACCACCAGCCTCCAGCCCAAATAACAACAAAGGTTATTGGGATAAGAAAAGCGGTAACCACAGTCCTTATAAAAAAATTTCGGACCTTAGAACTTTTTTCTTGAGGACTTATCAGAAGTCTCCATAATTCTTTCAATACCAAACCTGCCTTTTAATTCAATTTTTTATTAAATCAATGGCCAATAGAAATAAAGTGGGTTTTGCTATGTTACAGCCTTGTTGAGAGCACCAAATTTCCGTTTCCTACGACTATACTCAGCAAGCGCGTTTTTCAATTCAATTTCATCAAAATCAGGCCAACAAGCTGGACTGGAATAATATTCGCTATAGCTGGCCTGCCAAATCATGAAGTTACTTATCCTCATTTCACCTGCAGTTCGTATTATCAAATCCGGATCAGGCATCCCTCCAGTATAAAGGTGCTCTGTCAAAGTTTCTTCCGTGATTTGGTCAGGCTTGACCTCAGATTCTACAAGACGTCGAACAGCCTGAACTATCTCGTCCCTTCCGCCATAATCGAAAGCAACATTTAAATTGATGACCGTATTCTTCCTTGTTAAATTGACGCTATTCTCGATAGCTTTTTGCAATCTGTTTGGAAGTCTGTCAATTCTACCTAAATGCCTTATTCGGACACCTTCTTCATGCATTTCCGCTGTTTCATTTGCAATAGAATCAGACAGAATCTGCAGTAAACTATCAACTTCAGCCACAGGTCTATCCCAATTTTCAGTTGAGAATGCGTACAGGCTTACATATTGCACGTTTTCAACGATGAGCTGACGGACCACTCTGCGAATATTCTGTGTGCCAGCTATATGTCCTTCAGCACGACTTAAGCCCTTATTCTGAGCCCACCTGCCATTGCCATCCATAATTATGGCTACATGTTTTAAATTACTCAATGAATGTGCTCCTCATATAACATGAGTATCTTTGAGCTACAATAAATTGCCCTCATTAAACTTCTAAAACTTCCGATTCTTTTGCCGATTTACAATCGTTCATTTTAGCAACATATTCGTCAGTAATTGTCTGTATATCATTTTGAGCTCTAAAACTATCATCTTTACCTATCTCACCATCATTAACCGACTGCCTTAAAGCATCAACAGCATTGCGTCTGATATTACGGACGGCTATGTGTCCTTCTTCTGTCTTTTTACCTACCGTTTTCACTAATTCTAGGCGTCTTTCCTGAGACAGTGCAGGCAATACAATTCTGATTAATTCACCATCATTATTTGGAGTCAAACCTAAATCAGAGGCCATAATAGCTTTCTCTACATCTTTTACAACGGTAGGATCCCAGACTTGGATTTGCAGGACCCTTGCTTCGGGTACTGTTATGGTAGCTAGCTGGTTTAATGGGGTTTCAACATCATAATAATTAACATTTATCGCTTCGACCAAGGCTGGATTAGCACGACCCGTCCTGACAACGGTCAACTCTCTTTTTAAGGCATCCAAGGACTTACTCATTCGATCTCTGCATTCATCTAAAATACTATCAATGGCCATATCACTCTCCCAAGACTTAAAAATTTATTCGATTAAATTATTCATTGATCACATTAAGCAGTTAATCCGATTCCGAGACTAACGACCCAATAGACTCTCCCTTTATTATGCGAACTAAATTCTCCGGATTATTGATATCGAAAACTCTTATTGGCAGATCGTTTTCCATACATATAGACAACGCTGTAGTATCCATTACACCTAGTCTTTTTTCTATAGCATCTTGATAAGAAATGAAGTCGTATTTTGTTGATTTAGAGTCAATATTTGGATCAGTATTGTATATACCATCAACGGAATATTTAGCCATAAGCAAAACATCTGCTTCAATCTCAACTGCTCTTAAAGCAGCCGCTGTATCAGTTGTCATGTAAGGATTACCGATACCCGCAGCGAATATAACTACTCTACCCTTTTCTAAATGCCTAACCGCGCGCCTTCGAATATAGGGTTCTGCTACTTCTTGAACGTTAATACCTGTCTGAGTTCTAGTATCAACTCCATGGATTCGCTCCAGACGATCTTGTAATGACAACCCATTTATAACTGTTGCCAACATACCTGCGTAATCAGCTGCAACCCTATCCATTCCTTCAGTTTCAGCTGCAGATCCACGCCATATGTTGCCTCCACCTACCACTACGCCGACCTCAACATCATAATCACGCATTACTTTAATTTGGGCAGCTATGGAATCCACTGCGTTTGGATCAATACCATAACCTCTATTACCTTTAAATGATTCACCGCTTAATTTAAGTAAAATACGTTTTAGGTTGGCTTTACTTGCGGCCATGAACCTTTATTCTCCTAATGCGAATCGGGAAAACCGTTTTATTTTCACGTTTTCACCCAATTTGCCCGCAACTTCAAGGATAAGATCAGAAACAGATATACCTGGATCACGGATGTATGCTTGAGAAGTTAAAGAAACTTCTTCTGGGCTTCTTTTATCATCTTCTGGAATCTCGTCGACATTTATATAAACTGGCGACATGGCTGCAATCTGCATAGCTAGGTTATGGCAAAGATCCTTAAAGTCATCTGTACGCGCCACGAAATCGGTTTCACAGTTAACCTCTAGCATTACACCTACCCTTCCGCCACCATGCACATAGGTTTCAATTAAACCTTCCTCCGTTTTACGACCGCCTTTCTTAATCGCAGCTGCCATGCCTTTATCTCGCAAAGAATCCAGTGCTTTATCGATATCACCGCCGGATTCTTCCAAGGCTTTTTTGGCGTCCATTACACCGGCGCCTGCCTGCTCTCGAACCGCTTTTATTTTATCTAGACTTATTTCCACTCGATCCCCCGTTTTTTTAAAATGCAATCAAATCTACATGAAGCTCATTTACGATTTTTGTTCCTCGGGAGCCACATCTTCTTTTTCGACAACTTTTTCAGTTGCTTCAGTGGTAACTTCTTCCTTCACCTCGGGTACAGATACAGTCGCTGGAGGTTTATTGCTTTCTGCTTCCTCAGCCATCTCAGCCTGCATTGATTCTCTCCGATGTTGACCCTCGATTACGGAATCAGCTATCTGGCTCGCAACAAGGCGAATAGACCTAATAGCATCATCATTTCCTGGCACAACTTGATCAATCAAAGTAGGATCGCAATCTGAGTCAACCAAGGCTACAATGGGAACACCGACTCTTTTTGCCTCAGCGACAGCTAACTTTTCTTTACCTATGTCTACTATAAACAAAGCTCCTGGCATCTCGGTCATTTCCTTGATACCACCAAGGTAACGATTCAAACGTTTAATTGAATCTTCTTTTTTTTGAGCTTCTTTTTTTGTTAAATTCTTAAATTCACCGGCATCCCTAGATGTCTCCAGCTTAACTAGATGGTCCATTCTAGATTGTATGGTCTTGAAATTTGTAAGGGTTCCACCCAGCCATCTAGTAGAAACATAAAATGAACCACTTCTCTGTGCTTCTTCAGTAATTACTTCACTGGCTTGGCGTTTAGTACCAACAAATATGACCTTTTTGCCCTCTGCAGAAACACCTGAAATGAATTCTTTCGCTTGCTGTAGGAGTGGTAAAGTTTGAGACAGGTCCATTATATGGATCCCATTTCTAGCAGAAAATATATAGCGGCGCATCTGAGGATTCCACCTTCGCTTTTGATGTCCAAAATGAACACCTGCTTCTAGCAAAGATTTCATTGATAGTTCGTGTTTTTCGCTTTGTTTTACTTCCTCTTTTGCGGTAACAGTCGTCTCTTCTCGATCTAATTCTTCCACCATTATTTAAGTAGCCTTTTTCTTATTTAGATGATCCCTTTTATGCAAAGTACGAGGATTTTGCCGTTTGTAAAAACACATGACAGCCTTGCGAGACCAATCTTACTCGTCAAAGAAGTATAGCATAGAGGCTCAGTTTATTACCTGTGTTAAGGGCTACATATCCGCGTGCAACGGCTACGAATTTTGATTGCCTAAGGAATATTTATTATGCTAGACTTAAGGCAGTTAACCAAAGACAGGTGTCCAAATGGGTTAACTTGAATGTGAAGAAAGTATCTAAAAGTCAACTTTACTAGCTGATACTTCAGTAGTACACAAAAACACTTCACACCCCAAAACTTATGCAAGAAACACTTAAAGAATTACAAATACACGAAAATGACACTGGATCTACAGAAGTTCAGGTAGCGAGTCTCTCTCAGAGGATAGATCACCTAACAAAGCATCTCAGAATCCATAACCATGATGAGTCTACGCGACGCGGCCTACTCAAACTAGTTGGCCAGCGTAGGAGATTGCTACGATATCTAAACGGCAAAGATGTTAATAGATATCGCTCCTTGATTGAGAAACTAGGCCTCAGAAAGTAGTCAACTAACTGAAAAAACTACTTCATTCAATGATTCTAAGAAGCCAATTCCACTCTTAGAAATACAATTTCGCTATCTCACCACACGAAGAAAAACAGAAACTATATTAATTACCGCAGTAAGAGAAACAGAAAGAGGAAATAAAATTAAATGTCATCACAATATGAATTAACCATCGCAAATAAAACTTTATCGGTGGAAACAGGAAAATTAGCAAAAAAAGCAAATGGATCAGCCACACTAAGATACGGAGATTCGATAATACTAGTCACAGCGACTACTTCAGCAGCTAGACCAGGTATCGATTTCTTCCCTTTAACAATAGATTTCGAAGAAAGAATGTATGCACGCGGAAAAATACCCGGAAGCTTCTTCAAAAGAGAGGGAAGACCTAGCACGGACGCAATACTAATTTGCCGTCTCACAGACAGGCCACTTAGGCCATTGTTCCCAAAGGGTTTTCGTAATGAAGTGCAAATAATAACGACCCCATTATCAGCAGATCTCGAGAACCCATTGGATATTCTCTCAATCAATGGGGCATCTCTAGCATTAACGATATCGGATATACCGTTTGAAGGACCTCTGGGAGCCACCAGAATGGGTTATATTGATGGAGATTTTGTAATTAATCCTACCTTCGAGCAGATATCTGAAAGTAGTTTGGACTTAATAGTTGCAGGTACTCGCGATGGCGTAATGATGATGGAATCTGGGGCAAATCAACTAGACGAGGATTTGGTTTATGATGCCATTGTTAAAGCTCAAGAGGAAAACATAAAAATTGTTGAATTTCAAGAAAAAATTGCAGCTGAGATAGGAAAAGAAAAAACAGAATTTATTCCGCCTCAGCCAACGGAAGGAATAGGAGACGAAGTATCCGCTATTGTTGGTGATAGGCTACAAAAAGCAGTAGAACATTCCATCTCACCGGAAAAAGATACTTCTCAAATTGAGTCGCTCAAAATTGAGGCTTTAGAACAGTTAGTAGATAAATTTGAATCTAACGAAATCGCCAGTGTAATCGAAAACCTGTCAGATGAAATATATAGATCAAAAATGATGGAGGGAGTGAGGCCTGATGGAAGAGGACCACTAGATCTACGACCACTGTCAGCCGAAGTTGGACTCGTGCCAAGAACGCATGGAACTGGACTGTTTGAACGCGGAGAAACACAGGCCCTGGGAGTTGTAACCCTAGGATCACTCGGAGATGTTCAAAAAATTGACAATATCAACCCAGACAGCACAAAACGGTTCCTTTTACACTACAATTTTCCACCTTATTCGGTTGGAGAAGTTGGAAGAGTCGGTTCACCTAAACGACGTGAAATTGGACATGGTGCTCTAGCTGAACGTGCGCTAACAGCAGTATTACCAGGAGAGGAAGACTGTCCTTATACAATCAGAGTGGTGGCTGAAATTATGGCTAGTAACGGAAGTACATCTATGGCAACTGTATGCGCGAGCTCATTAGCATTAATGGATGCAGGAGTGGCTATTGAATCACCTGTCGCTGGAATATCAATAGGATTGATAACAGATGACACAGAAAAATGGTTAACCCTTACTGATATTCAAGGTAAAGAGGACCATATTGGAGATATGGATTTCAAAGTTGCAGGAACTAAGCGTGGAGTGACTGCGATACAACTGGATATGAAAGTTAAGGGCATTAGTTTTGAAGTTGTTCGATCTGCTTTAGATCAAGCAAAGGACGCTCGTATGCAAATACTAGAAGTGATGGAAAGCGCAATTGCGGAACCTCGAGCAGAGGTAAGTGATTACGCTCCAAGAATTCTTAAGATAACTATCCCAGTTGATAAAATAGGAGCTGTCATTGGTTCCGGTGGAAAGACTATAAGAGGTATTCAGGAAGCGACTGGAGCGACAGTAGATATTCAAGATAACGGAGAAATACTGATAGGCGCAGTAGATGGAGAAGCATCAGCAAAAGCGGTTCAAATGATCGAAGATTTAACTAAAGACGCTGAGGTTGGACAAATATATACTGGTAAAGTGGTAAAAATCCTAGACTTCGGAGCCTTCGTTGAAATATTACCTGGTAAAGATGGCATGGTTCATATAAGCGAACTTGCTAATTACAGAGTACCTTCCGTAGAGGATGTAGTATCGCTCGGTGATGAAATCACTGTAATCGTCAAAGCCGTTGATCCAGGCGGTAGGATAAGTCTGTCACGGAAAGCCCTGCTCACCGATGAAGATAATTCATCCGAAGGTCAATCGCAAGAAAATCGTGATGGTAATGATGAAGGATTTTCAGAACCAGACCGGAGTCGAGATCGAAGAGACCAAGGATATAACCGGTCTCGCGGTAGGAACCCTCGAGGTGGTAATAGAGGGCAAAGTCGCCGAAGGCACGATTAATCTGCACCTCTATGGAGAGAGTGAAAATGTCAAACGAAAAATTGATAAATGTAGTTCTACAGGGTGCATTAGGAAGGATGGGCTGTGAAATCCTTGCAACTCTATGCCAGGAAGCTAACTTAAACCCACTAGCCGCCATCGATAAAATGGCAAAAGGTGAGTCGTTGGATTTACCTAATGGTAGCTCTATTCCGATATCCACAGAGATTGATGATGTACCAGGCACGACTGATGTTTTAGTTGATGTCACTAACTCGGAAGGTGCTCAGAAAGCCATTAGTAAACTGGCTCCTAAAGGCGTCAATATTGTAGTTGGTTCATCTGGAATTCCAGAATCAACTTATATGGAAGCTGAGTATCTATCTAAAAAACATAATGTCGGAATTGTGATTGTTCCAAACTTTGCTCTTGGTGGCGTATTAATGTCGCATATTGCCAGATTAATTTCTAAATATTATGATTACGCGGACCTAACAGAAACCCATCATGAAAAGAAAATAGATGCTCCGTCAGGCACAGCAATCGCTATAGCAAAAGCTATTAGTGAAGGAAAAGGTGTGAGCATGAATTATGCCCCTACAGAAAATGAAACGATTGCTCATACAAGAGGAGGCCAATATAGTGGTGTCAATATCCACAGTGTAAGGCTTCCCGGAAGAGTTGCTCACCATGAACTTGTGTTTGCCGGTCCTGGTGAGACTTTAACTATACGTCACGACTCTATTGATCGTTCTGGTTTTATGCCAGGCGTAGTCAGTGCAATTCATGCAGCTGTGAACAGGCCTGGGTTGACCGTTGGCTTAGAACAAATCCTGGATATTTGAGTAATAGAATCGAATTATGGATCGTTTTAATTTAGCAGTAATCGGGGCTACCGGAGCAGTCGGAAAAATATTTCTTTCTATATTGGAAGAACGAAATTTCCCTTTAAATAAATTGCGGGTTTGTGCTTCACAAAAGTCTTTAGGCAAAAAAATTACATTTGGTAGAAAAGACCTTATAGTTGAGCCAATAACAGATGAATTATTAATTGATTCTGATTTCGTATTTATTTCTGCTAGTAGTGAAGTAAGCTTGGACATTGCTCCAAAGGCAGCCAAATTAGGATCAATAGCAATTGATGACAGCTCTGCTTTTAGGATGGATGAAACTGTGCCACTCGTAGTCCCTGAAGTAAATTCGCAAGATCTAGCTGAACATAAAGGTATTATCTCAATACCTAACTGTTCAACAACCCCACTAACAATGGTTTTACATGAATTGGGGAAATTAGCTAAAATCAACCGCGTAATCGTAGACACATTCCAATCCGTTTCAGGAGCTGGTGCAGGAGCTGTTGTTGAGCTGGATTCTCAGAATCATGCCATGTATGAAAATTCTGAAATTCAAAAATCTATACATCCTCATAGAATAGCATTTAATGTGATACCTCAAATCGATAAATTCACGAAATCGGGATACACAAACGAGGAAATGAAGATGGTTAATGAAACCAAAAAGATACTTCATCAACCTGACCTCAAAATATCAGCTACATGCGTTAGAGTGCCCGTTAAGATTGGGCATTCAGAAGCAATTCATATTGAATTTGATCAGAATATCGAACTAGAAAAAGCTTATTCAGCTCTGGCTAACTCGCCAGGAATCACATTACTAGATGACCCCAAAAATAATCATTACCCTATGCCGATTAACAGCGAGTATAAAGATGATGTTATGGTTGGGCGATTAAGAAAAGATGTTTCCTTACCTAATGGTTTAGTTTTATGGTTATCCTGTGATAACTTGCGAAAAGGTGCTGCCTTGAATGCAATCCAAATTGCTGAATCAATGATTGAAAAACGTTTAATCCGAAAACAGAGGAATAAATAGATGAATGAAGTTGGCAGAGTAATCACAGCAATGATTACTCCATTTAATGAAAAAGGGCAGGTTGATTATGATGAGGCTGCCATATTAGCTGATGCCTTAGTTAATGCAGGCAATGATGGATTGGTAATCACAGGAACTACTGGAGAATCGCCTACCCTCACAGAAAAAGAACGACTGAGTCTGTATTCAAGCATTAAAGAATCTGTCGGCGACAGAGCTTCAATAATTGCTGGCACCGGAACCAACAATACTGCTGAGAGTATAGAGAACAGTATCACCGCTGAAAAGGCTGGAGCTGATGCTGTTCTTCTTGTTGCGCCATCTTATAATAAACCTCCTCAACGTGGGTTATCCTTACATTTCAAATCGATAGCAGACCAAGTGTCTATACCTTGTATTCTCTACAATGTACCTGGCAGAACAGCTGTAAACATTGACGCAGAAACTACGATTGAACTTAGTAATGTAAGCAATATTATCGGAGTAAAAGAAGCTAGCAGTAATATGGAGCAAATTAGTAATATCATAAAAAATACTGATCCTGATTTTAAGGTTTGGAGTGGAAATGATGATGAGACATTCGAAATAATTTCGTTAGGTGGATTCGGAGTCGTATCTGTTTCTGGACATTTGATAGCTAATCAAATTAAAAAAATGATCAGTCTAGTATTAAGTGGAGATCGGGAATCTGCATCCAAGCTCGACAAAAACCTTCTTGATATCAACAAGATTCTATTTATCGTATCTAATCCAATTCCTGTGAAATATGCTGTTAGACAACTAGGCTATAAAGTGGGTGAACCGAGATTGCCATTAATCAAACTTGATGATGTGTCCGCAAGCAAGGTAGATGAAATTGTTTCAAAACACAGCATCGATCTAGCACCTCGATTTAAATAGACCTTATAAAACGATAATTTTTATAGTATCGATCTTCTTGTAATGGCCTCTTGTCTTTTTGGGCCTGTAGATATTACATCGATTGGACACCCAATAAGGTTTTCAAGTCTCATGACGTAGTCGACTGCCTGTTTGGGTAGTTCTCTAAAGCTAGTAGCGCCTGCAGTCGGTTTATCCCACCCAGAATATTCTTCATAAATTGGCTTGCAATGCTGTAAAAATCCTTGGCCACCTGGCAGCCTGTTGATCCTCTTACCTTCAAACTCATAACCAACGCAAATTTTTATAGAATCAAAACCATCTAAAACATCTAGCCTAGTCAAAACAACTGAAGAGTATCCATTAATTTTGCTACTATAATTAGCCATTATCGCATCAAACCAACCTACCCTTCGTGGCCTACCAGTAGTAGTTCCGAATTCCTGTGCTAAATCTCGTATACGGTCTCCAGTATCACCAGTTAACTCAGTTGGGAATGGACCGCCTCCGACTCGCGTGCAATAAGGTGTAA
>JAKUTS010000011.1:0-50016 GCA_022447925.1 SAR202 cluster bacterium
TTTAACGATTCTATTTTCTTGATTGAATAGCCAAGTTCTATTAACAATTCCTCAGAATGCTCTCCGAAATCAGGAGCCGAACGAATATTGGCGACCCTATTCGAATCAAAAATAAAAGGAGTGCCCATATGCTTTACAGAACCAACAAAAGTATGCGATTCAACGCTTAATCCAGTCTTGATTGCATGAATATCTGAATGGATATCGATGGTATGGGACGATGCGGAGCACTCAACATCAACAAATTTTAAAACATTTAAGACTTCATCTGTTTCAAGTTCTCCAATAACGTTTTCGAACTCTTCTGCAATTATCTTGTCATTTGTCTCTCTAAGTTTAAAATCACTATATTTTCGAGAAAGTGTATCCAATCCTAACGCCACACATGCACGTTTAAAGCTATTGTCATCCTGGCAAGATAGAAAAATATATCCATCCACTGTCTTATACAGCCGATATGTCGCGCGTGGGCCATGTATACTCACAGAACCTGTGGTTGATGTTCGATTAAAAAACTTCTGGAATTCTCCAGCCTGAATAGCTACAGCACCGTGTAGGAGAGATGTTTCAATATGTTGACCTAGGCCCGTTTTATTCTTCTCAACTAGAGCTGAAATTACGCCGAAGCTTGCTAACATTGCAGATGCATAATCTGCCATCGCTAACTTCAGGAAAACTGGATCACTTAAGCTTCCAGATTGCTCTATCATTGCACCAGACATTGCCTGAATTAAAGGATCAAATGCTGCTTTATCCTTCATTGGACCTAACGAGCCGAAACCGGTCAAAGACAAATATATTAAACTAGGGTTTATTCTTACCAGGTTTTGATAGTCGACATTTAAAACCTTGGAAACTCCGGGACGATAGTTTTCCATAACTACATCTGCTTGTTTAACTAAATCGTATAAAACAGATTTGCCTTGTTGGATTTTTAAATCAATTACAATTCCACGTTTACCATGATTCCAAGTTTGAAAAGAACCACCTAAGGCTCGAAATCCGTCACCTGCTGGGGATTCAACTTTGACTACATCTGCTCCAAGTCGAGCTAAAATACTGGCCGCATAGGATCCGGAAATATAACCAGTCAAATCTATTATTTTTATATCTTTCAGGGGGCCTTGTTTTTTAAAATCGTGTAAATGTTTCGATCCACTTTCCGGGGTAATCAACCGTTCTGCAATTGTAGAAACAGTCTCTTTAAAGCTTGTCTTTATTGGCCGGCCACCAATCCGTCCAGGAGTGCGTTGAAACTTTAATGGTAATCCTATTGTTTTTTTGTTGTTTCCGTTTGAATCAAACAAACCGTTCGCTACAATTTGGGGGTGGTCAACAAATACCTTTTTGGTGGAGGCTATTATGCTGGGGACATCGTATTGCTCGAATTGTTTCAACCAATGTTCAGAGTCTCTCGTTATAATCACATCTTGAATTAGCTTTATTAAAATATCTCTATTAGCAAGCTGAAGGTTCCATGGAGCCCCATCAAATTTCGGATCACTTGCCCAATCTAATCTATCCAGAGCAATACAAAGTTTATTCCAGAATGTTTCGTTACCACAAGCAATAAATATCCATTCACTATCAGCGCACTGGTAAAGTCTATAAACGGGATTTGCGCCTTTTTGATCTTTTGCATATCTTATCCAAGGAGTGACATTCGGTGACAAAACCATAGAACCACTAAACATAGCTATGGCCGAGTCATATAAAGATATATTTAATTTAAGACCCGATTGGCGTTTACTTCTTGACCAAAGTGCAGCTCCGATCCCATTTATACTAAGAAATGCAGCTCCATAATTTGCTACCGGCAGATGAATAAAAACTGGAGATTGCTCCCAGCCTCCCTGATCTCCATATAAACCAACATGATTGGATACAATGCCTTCACCACCAGAGTTCTTAGCAAGTGGTCCAGTTTCACCAAATGGAGATATTACGCAATAAACTACATTACTTTGTTTTAGTGCCAGTAAGTCGAGGTCAATAGGTTGATTAGTTTTTAGACTTGGCCGATATGTGTTAATCACGACATCGGAACTACAAGCTAGTCTCGATATGTTTTCCATATCTGTTTTAGAAGTTGAGTCAGCATCAATGTAACACTTACCTCTATTCCACAGGTCAAACATCGAATCATTAAAATCAATCTCAGAAAACCCTAAGTTAATTCTTGTTACATCTGCACCCATGTCTGCCAGCATCATGCTTGCATAGGATCCTGCTAAGTCAGAATCCAAATCTAACACTTTTAATCCTACATATGGCCCTGAATTTGACATATAAACTCTAGGATGCCAGCTTATAACAATGGAGTACTGCTTCGCAAAAGAATTACAAACAGGAATAACGGAACCTGTTTATAAAGATATACAATTGCTAAAAAGAGCATCTTTAATATAATAATTTCATGAGCACAGCGTACATATTAATGGCATTTTTATCTGTCTGGATAAGCATTGAAATCTTGTTTTATACTTCTACACGCTTAGCGATATCCGAGACATCTCAAACCGATTATAAACGTTTTATCTGGCCTGTTAGAAGTCTTGCATTAATCTTGCTTATATTTGCGTTTTTAGTCGTAAATTTATCAAACCAATTGGATTTTGTTGATCTAATTTTTATTTGCACTTTTTAATACTATTACATTGAGTCTAAATACAAGAAAAACTAATCTCACTATAATCCTGGTTCTCATTTCTGCAGGAGCTTTGATCCTAATAGAAAGAGGTGGAAATTTTAGTCTTGGGCTTTTTCTTATACCAATCAGTGATCATTTAAATCTTGGTAGAGAAGTATTTAGCTTTGGCATCGCTTTGCAAGTGTTACTTAGCGGGTTAGGCGCTCCTATTTTTGGTGGACTTGCAGACAGGTACGGACCGGCTAAAGCCCTAGCCGCTGGCGTTACACTTCAGATAATAAGTCAATATTGGCTGGCTAACGTTTCAAATTCATTTGATTTAGTTGGATCATTATCACTAAGTGGCTTTGGAGCGGCAGGATTTGTAGGTATAACGATGACAGTGGTCGGCAAAAATGTAAGCCCCAATAATAAATCGTTGTTTTTTGGTTTAGTGATGGCTGCTGGAGGACTTGGACAATTTATTATAGTACCTTCAATTAATGCGCTAATTATAAATTATGGTTGGTTGACCGCTTTGTACGGCTTATTAATTCTAAGTGCTGCCCTATTCATATTTTCGTACTTAATAAGTTTCTCACAAAACACTAATGAACTTGCAGATGATTTTAAACAAACCATAAAAGAGGCTCTTGGAGAGGCGGTTAAAAACAAAAATTTCAATCTTTTAACCCTTGGTTTCTTTGTATGTGGTTTTCAGGTGACTTTCATTGCCACACACTTTCCGGCCTATCTTGAAGACGAAGGATTAAAGTCGTTAGCGGGATGGTCTTTAGCACTGATAGGTCTCTTCAATATTGTTGGAACCCTAATGTATGGGTTTTTAGGTGACCATATATCCAAGAAAAATCTACTTGTCAGTATTTACTCTTTTAGGTCGCTTGTATTTCTAGTGTTTATATTTGTTCCCAAAAACGAATTCACTGTGTTAACTTTTGCCGGAGTGCTTGGGCTTTTGTGGCTATCCACAGTACCTCTAACCACTGGACTTATATCAGATATTTTTGGGCAATCGTATACCTCAATGTTGTTTGGAATCACTTTGCTTTCTCATAACATAGGGTCCTTTTTGGGATCTTGGTTAGGAGGAAGGATTTTTGACCAATATCAATCTTATGACGCAATGTGGATTGCTTGTGTCGTTCTGGGCTTGGTTTCGGCAGCAATACATTTCCCAATTAGAGCGATCGCGGTACCAAGGTTAAAAGTTACACGAGCAAAACAAACGCTTTAAATTTGTAAACCCAGTATTATGAAGTGCATTTTCACTGATTTACTAAGTAGTCTTGTATTCTTCCTCAGATACAACTTTTATATCTAACACAGGCTTAGCATTTTTTACTAGCCTCAATGAATCATGCCCCAGGTTTTTAAACTGGAGAGTTTTGCCTATTTTGTTATATTTAGATATTTGAGAATTTATTGCTTCTAATGCAGAGGAATCAGCTAGCTTTGCATTACTACAATCGATAATTACATTTTTTTCCTCAAACCTGTGTGGCAATATTATGTTCTTAAATTTCCATACACTGCCAAAAAATAAGACTCCATTAAGAAAATGAGATTTGCTTCCATCTCCATTATTTATTGTTTTAATTTCGATCTGTTGGCTAGATTTCCAAGCGTGGACTAGACAGGATACTAATACTCCAATAACAACTGCAATAGCTAAGTCCTGGGCTACCGTAACAGCAGTAACTAGTACTATTACAAAGGCATCTAATTTAGGTATTTTAGTCAGGAGTTTAAGGGAAGGCCATGCGAAAGTTCCAATAACAACCATCATCATAATACCCGTAAGTGCGGCTAAAGGTATCATTTCAATTAAAGTGGAAAAAAACAAAATAAATCCTAGCAAGAAAATAGCCGATGATATACCAGATAATCTTCCGCGACCGCCTGATTCCATGTTTATCATTGTTTGCCCAATCATTGCACATCCGCCCATTGCTTTAAAAAACCCACAAACAAAATTAGCTATTCCCTGACCAACGCATTCTTGATTTGGATTTCCTTTAGTGTCCGTTATTTCGTCTACCAAAGTTAGCGTTAATAAGCTTTCAATAATGCCAATTCCTGCAATAGTTAATGAGAAGGGAAGAATGATAAGTAATGTAGAGAAATTTAAAGGAACCGATGGTATATGAAAACTAGGTAGGCCTCCAGATACGCTCGCTAAGTCACCGACGCTTCGTGTATCTAAATTTAAAGCTAGAGCGACACCAGATATTAATATAATTGATGCCAAAGGAGCCGGTATGACCTTCCCGACTTTAGGTATTTTTGGTAATAACCATATTATTAACATTGTTAATGCAGTGAGTCCGATCATTATCAACAAATTTGAACCTTCCATCCAGCCACCGCTAAATAGAACATCAATAGCACTATGTCCTTCGTCCGCATCAACAGACTGGTGGGAATTTTGACCGGAAAAGATCTTAAACTGACCAAGCTGTGCTAAAAATATAACAATAGCAAGCCCATTAACAAAGCCAAGCATTACTGTGTAAGGCACTAGTTTTATAAACTTGCCTAATTTAAATAATCCTGTTGCAATTTGAATCAGTCCTGTTAACACCAAAGCGGCAAATAAATATTCCACACCGTGAATTACTACTAATCCCACCATCGCCACAGCAGTAGCTCCAGTGGCACCAGATATCATCCCGCTTCTACCACCAACGGCAGATGTTATTAATCCCAAGAAAAATGCCGCGTAAAGACCGGCTATGGGAGCTATTTGTGCGACAAAAGCAAAAGCGATTGCCTCAGGAACAAGTGCAAGAGCTACGGTCAAACCAGAAAGAATGTCTGATTTAGGGTTGTTAGTTAAATTGTAGTTTTCAAAAAATGAAAATAGTTTGATCTTGGAATCAGATATCAATTAGACAGCGTAACCTTATAGTTTTTTACATAGCACCAATTAGTACTATTACTATTCTGGCCTATCTAAATAAATAGTAGATACTTGTGAAAGAAATAACAATATCTTTTCAACAGGTAAATTACTAATTTACCTGTTGAAAAGATGTATGACTCCATTTATCATGCCATGAGATACGCTTTTAGTTTAAATAACAAGTAATTATTTCGAATTTAGATTTAACTCTTAATTTTTAATTGCGAAATATGATATTTCTTATTTAACAATAAAGTGACATAGGTCTAAATCTTATTATTGGTGGTTAACTTTATGGGTACGAAAGAAAAAATATTATGCGTTTTATATGACGACCCTGTAACTGGACTTCCAAAAAAGTACGCTAGAAATAGTATTCCAAAATTAGACAAGTACCCTGATGGACAATCTATGCCATCACCAAACAGCATAGATTTCACACCGGGGGAATTATTAGGCTCTATTTCAGGGGAACTAGGCCTTAGAAAATATATTGAAAACTCGGGACATGAATTAATTGTTACATCTGACAAAGATGCAAAAGATTCTGTGTTTGACCAACATTTACCTGATGCAACAATAGTAATATCCCAACCGTTTTGGCCCGCTTATCTCACAGCAGAGCGAATTGCTAAAGCTCCAAATTTAAAATTGGCAATTACGGCTGGTATAGGATCAGACCATGTTGATTTACAATCAGCTATTGAAAACAATATTACTGTTTGTGAGGTTACTTACTGCAATAGTATAAGCGTAGCGGAGCATGCAGTAATGCAAATATTATCCTTAGTTCGTGATTACATCCCACAATATAAATGGGTTACATCTGGAGGATGGAATATTGCTGATGCCGTATCTCGATCATACGACATCGAAGGCATGGATGTTGGAGTTCTTGCTGCAGGTAGAATTGGACTCGCAGTCCTCAAACGGATGAAACCTTTTGATGTAAAGCTTCATTATTCGGATAGGCATCGTTTACCAGAATCTGTAGAAACAGATTTAAACTTAACTTACCACGAAAACGTAGAATCTCTAGTGGAAAATTGTGATGTAGTTAGCATACATTGCCCCTTACATCCTGAAACAGAACACTTATTTAATGAAGAGTTAATTTCAAAAATGAGAAGGGGATCATATATTGTAAATACAGCCAGAGGTAAAATTTGCGATAAAGATGCAATAACCAAAGCCTTGGAAAGTGGTCAATTAGCAGGCTATGCTGGAGATGTTTGGTTTCCTCAACCTCCACCTAATGATCACATTTGGCGAACTGCACCAAATCATGCTTTAACTCCCCATACTTCTGGTACATCGTTATCTGCACAAGCAAGGTACGCTTCGGGTGTAAGAGAAATATTAGAATGTTGGTTTAGCGGTAAATCTATTCGGGATGAGTATTTAATCGTACAAGGCGGATCATTAGCAGGTACTGGCGCACATTCATACAGCGCAGGAAATACTACAAAAGGATCTGATGAAGCATCTGAATTTAAATCTTCTAACTGATATCTATTAGCCCTAAGAAATAATCCATGTAGCACAAAAGTAATATCTTAAAAATTACACCTGTGTTCTATCACGATAACATCCTTATTATGAGCGTAGCACAACCTCCCATTACAAGGATGTATTTGATACAATAATTTATTAACTTTTAAGTACAAAATGGGGCTGTAGCTCAGTTGGGAGAGCGCTTCAATGGCATTGAAGAGGTCAGGAGTTCGAGCCTCCTCAGCTCCACCAATGCGAAATATATTTTTAACTAAACAAAGTAGAAAATAGAGAACGTAGCCTTAACTTAGTCACGTTCTTTTGTAGTGATAGCAGCCTAAAAATTTAATATAGAAGTAAGCGAATTAATCCGAGGTAATTTAATGATCGATTTATTGTCCATTGCAAGAACAGAGGCTGATGGTGGAGATCTTTTTAAAGTGATTTCCAATATGTTTGACACGACCGATGTAAAGCCAAATGGTTACCCAGAAGCAATTGTTTGGAAGGGAGGCAATCATGATCAAGATATAAATCCAGTGACTCATTCACTAACCGATGCTTATGCATTAATCGGTACTCTCGCTGCAATAGATATAATGGGGCTTCCGTTTTACGCTGTACCAATGTGGTCGCAATACCGGCATGATACTAAACTAGCTTGTCTTAGCTGGTTCGGAAATATGCCATCCACTTCAATAAAATGGTCCACAGCCGGCGATGCATACGTCAACGATGAAAGCGGAAATAGAGTTGTTGTATTGGGAAAATCTGGTAATGCTCCTCTTAGAACACAAGCTGGAGTATATTGTAATGTAAGGCCTTATGGTCCAATCACAGTGGTGAGAAGTATGCCCTGCCTGCCCTACTCTCAAGACAAGTCCAAATTTACAGTTAACGAAAATGGAATTGTCCACTCAGAAATGAATACTCCCGGTATTCAAATGGCGTATTCAAACAGGTTGTTTCTCAAGATGGTCCATGAATCAGGCAGCATAGGTCGAGTTGCAATGAAACCAACTCAAGCTATGGAAGATGGTATTAATGCAGGACTACACTCATGGATGATTAAAGGGACAAAATTTGAGGTCGGAAGAAAATACGCTGTTGACCCTTATGAGGAGCATAAAGAAATCATCGATAAAATCACTGCTTTACTCCCTGATAATTTTAAAGATGGTATGGAAAACTGGGGTGGCAGAATTGAGCAACATATATCAGATACCAATTATGGTCTACTCATATGGGACCTTATTGAAAAACAAAACACAATTGTTTTAGCTACAGATTTAGATGGGGATCGCTTAACCGATTTACTTGCCGATATTTCTGACCCGCTTAGATCGTTTGGAAACTTGATAGCAAAACACCTTGGCCATAATATTAATATGTCTGAGATATGGTCGCAGATGGGGTACGTTACCGGAAACGGCAGAGATATGACGTCAGTGATGTACAGAATGGATGGTCCTCCTATCCATGAACAAACCTTAGGTTCTGCCGACGCTATGCTTCTTAGACTACTAGATGGCGACGAATCAATGGGCGGCACTAAACGGCCATACGACCCAAGAATTCATTTTGTATTAATACGAGATGCCTATATGGATGCCAACCCTGGTAACACAGAGCTTGCTAATTGGCTTGATAATTGTTTAGAAATATTTGATGAGGTATACAGTGGTGAGCGTCCTGGATTCTTAGATGGTTATAAATCATTAAAATCCGCTATCATCCCTTGGGGAAGTTAAATAATGGTTAACAAGATTAAAGAAACTTTGAGAGAAAAATCTCGAGATAATTTAACGAATACACTAATCAAGATTGGCATTAATGCCCAGATGGCTGAACGTGGACTAGAGCAGGAAAAAATTGGGGATGAATGGTACACGAAAAAACTTGGCATTATCAACGTACAGGATCAACCTATCAAATGGATAAATATCTGTAAAAAGCCTCCTTCAAAAGATAGTCCTCCAAATTGGAAGTATATTTTCATAGTCCCAGATGAAAGACTGGTTTCCGGAAAAGACAAAGTTAAAATAAAGACAATCCGAAAAAAATCGTTCCCGATTTTTGGTAAAGTTATCGATACAACTTGGAAAGGAAATGACCGTAGTGGACTAGCCCATACCCTTTCTAATGACATAGAAATAAAGAGCTTAGCAAAAAGCATAGGTGATATTCACCTGGAAAGCTTTTCTGATCCTATACCCGGATGGTTTTTGCGAGTAGGTCATACCCAACACCTGGATGGTCAAAGCAACTGGCACAATCGCATAACAATGGAAACATGGGAGCAATTAAGAAAATTATCGGAGCATCTACTTTCTACTCCACGTATTCTGTAGAAACACCCTTGGTTACTACAAATAGCTTATCTCTTTCCTTTCTAATACCAAAATTGTCGCCTATAATCGATTTATTATGAGTAAATATATTCCAAGCCCATTAAAGTATGTAAGAGATCAAGTCGAACTGTACGAAACAAGCGGCGGAACTGAAGGCACAACCATGCAAGGCCTGCCTGTAGTTATCGTCACCCATAAGGGTTGGAAAACAGATGCTATTAGAAAAACTCCCTTAATGACCGTTAAAGATGGTCCAAATTACGTTCTCATAGCATCCCAGGGCGGGGCCCCAAAACACCCTCTTTGGTATCACAACTTTAAAGCAAATCCTGAGGTTGAGATACAAGACGGACCAAGTGTGATACCCATGACGGTCGAAGAAATAGAAAACCCTATGGAAAGAAAGCGGCTATGGGATTTGTCTGTTGAAGCATATCCACCATATGACGAGTATCAACAAAAAACGGATAGATTAATTCCTGTTTTCTTAGCAACACCAATCTAGTAAGTTCTGAACTTGTTTTTCAGCAAAGATGGCCTGGGAAACAATAAGCCAACCGATGCATTTTTAATTACCATGGGATTCTTTTACGAAAGGAATTCCTAGTCGAGGCAGGCTTATATCAAGAGCTTTAGCTATTCTCAATACAGCTCCAAAAGTCACATTCTGCTTACCCTGCTCTAATGCACTTATATATGTCCGATCTAGTCCTGAAGCATTCGAAAGATCTTGCTGAGTCATCCCCTTATCTGACCTTGCAGACCTGATTCTAGCTCCAAGGTCAGATAAATGTTCCTCTAAAGTCAATCCTCCATCGGTAATTCCGACCAAATTTCTAGCCTGTGTTATACCTTCAAAAATATTCAATGCCACTGCATCACAGTTAACAAAATTCATTTCAACGTCTGAGCTACTCAAAGCGAGGCCACCGATCAATATTTTCGGACTTGGACTTATCAGTTTTAAAGCTGTTATTGTCGACTGAGCATTATTTATATAAGCTGGTATTGTGACAGAAATCCCCACCATATCCACAGATCTGTCTTTAACAAATTCAACAAGATCTTTCTCGGGAGTAGGGCCTCCCATGAAATCAACTTCCCACCCATCAAAAACTAGAAAATCACTCAGCATCCTGGATCCCACAATATGTGTATCTCCATCCACTGGTGCAACCACAGCCCTAAACCCATTAGATTTACGCATAGCACTAGCCTGTGCTCTCAACTCGCCCATTATGTCTAAAGTAATTACTGTGCCTAGATGCTCAACTCCAATATTTATTTCACCATCATGCCACATTTGCCCTATAGCAGACTGCGAATAAGCTAACAAATCAACGTAAATAGCCTGAACTCCAAGTCCCCTATTCTGTGCGTCAGACACAGCTTGCCTAGCCTTTGAGAAATCACCTGCAAGCACGGATTCAACATACCGCATTCTCAATATTTCCAAATCTCGGTTTTCAACCATAACTAGTACTCCATTTGCAAATGATCGGTTTTGTAGAATATAATTGACATCACCTTAACTATATGTTACATTTATACCGTTTTAATGTAGATTATATGAGACATAGATAATCACTAGCGCTACAAATAAGCTACACATAAGCATATCAGATGTCAAACATAAACAACAAACTGACACGGAGTATTCGAAATGATCTTGTTAAAGGGCTGCGGTAGGTGTAACGGCGACATTGTGATGCGTGGTGATATACATGGCAAATACCTGCAATGTTTGATGTGCAGTCGGGTAAAGTATATACAGAGCATGCCCGAGATTAGTGCTCGTCGCACCCACACTCGCCGTCGGTTATTTAAACCCACCGACTTTGTTGCGGTATAGTAAGTAAAATTATTAACTGCACTTCAGTACGAAATAAAAATTTAACTACCAGTTAACAGCAACATGCTAAACTCGACAGGGGTTTAAACTTAAAACTAAATTATCCTTTAATCAGTTATGTATTATGGAAGAGGCACCACTTCTATAGCTATACATTTCGAGATGAGAGAAAGATATAAAAATTATTTTGTTCCCATTGAAACAATCATGATGGATCATGAAGGTCCACCGCACTGGGGTAAGATGCATTTTCAAACCAGTACTACTCCAGCGCCACTATACCCAAAATGGGATGAGTTTCAAAATGCCCGACGCATACTTGACTCTCAAGGCATCTTCGAAAATGAGCATACTAAAAGAGTGTTTGGGCCAATATAAATAGTTTTAATTAAAATAACTATGGATAAATCAGAATCACAATTCAAAATAAGAAAAGCCACTAATGAAGATATAGATATACTCGCGATTTTTTCGTTAGCGGTGATAAAAGAGGGCGATGGGGTTTCTATACCTTCTGAACACGTCAAACCCGGAATTGAAGCCGTCCTTAAAGATGAGAGTAAGGGCTTTTATTTGGTTGCTACTGCAGATGACAATTCCGGTCCCATCGGATGCCTTATGGTAACCTTCGAATGGAGTGATGTGAACAATGGCTTTTACTGGTGGATTCAAAGCGTATACGTTGATCCAAAATGGAGGCGCAAGGGTGTATATTCTGCTTTGCACAACCGAATAATAAAATTAGCAAAATCAACTGCAAACGTCACAAGAATAAAGCTATATGTCCATGAAACAAACATAACAGCGCAAACGACATACATGGCACAAGGCATGAAAGAAGCTCCTCACAAAATTTTTGAATTCTACCTTTAACAGAATTAAATTTTAAATTCATACATAAAATTCGAAGTGTCTATCATGCCCAATCTTTTGTAAATTTTTTGCGCATTTAGATTGTCGTCATTTACATGGATCTTTATAGTACAAACATTACCTTTGTCTTTAGCCATCTTGATAGTATGTTTGTATAGGGCTTGGAATACACCTTTTCTCCTCCAATTACTATCAACAAACACCTCTTGTATCCACCAGGTGAACGCATTGTTACCTGGATCCCATTCATATGTAATCATTAAACATCCAATTAGTTCGCTTCTATGTGCTTCTGTTGCAACTAAATACATACCTTTAGACAGGTCCTTGATAGGGGCAGATACTCCAGGCAACAGTTTCTCTTGCTGAACGGGCATTTCTAATGATTCTCTGAGTAGTTCACAAAACTCCGCAAGTTTTTTCGCATCTTCTATGCGAGCTAATCTTATAGTAAATGTATTATCCATCGTATACACCAGTGTGCTCTAAAAAATTTATTGTGGGAGATTTTATATAATCAAAAAGAACACTATTCATTATTAACAAGTTAAACGCATGGTAACAAAGAAAAGTATATTTATCATCGGCGCTGGACCAGGCGGACTAGCAACAAGCATTTTACTAGCGAAATCCGGAGCCAACATAACGATATTAGAGAAATCCGACAAGATTGGCGGAAGGACTTCATCTATAACTGAAAATGGGTTTAAATTTGACCTAGGTCCCACGTTTTTTCTTTACCCTCAAGCCCTAGAAAAGGTTTTTCAATCCGTCGGTCTTAATCTAATGGACGAAATAGAGATGGAGAGACTTGACCCTCAGTACAGAATAATCTTTAAATCGGGTGGGCACATTGATGCTACAAACGACATAAAAGTAATGAGTGATCAAATAAAGAATTTCGCTCCTGAAGATGCAAAGGGATTCAGTAAATTTATGAACGAAAACCGTGAAAAACTTAGAAAAATGGAACCTTGCCTGACTAATCCATTTTTAAATATTTTTTCATTATTGTCCCCCCGCCTACTCAAACTACTACCAATGGTTAAACCACACCAGAGCCTTGATACATACCTAAAGCGATTCTTTAAAGATCCGCGTATACGGCTAGCTTTCAGTTTTCAGTCCAAATATTTAGGAATGTCTCCATTCGTATGTCCTAGTTTATTTTCTATCCTTTCATTTATTGAATACGAGTATGGTATTTTTCATCCGAAAGGCGGTTGTAACGAGATCACGAAAGTAATGGCTCAAGTAGCTACCGATAACGGTGTTGAAATTAAATTAAACGAGCCAGTTGAAAAAATTCTTTTCAACGAAAATAAAGCAACTGGGATAAGAACAAAAACAGGAGACTATAAAGCAGATGCGATTGTTATCAATGCAGATTTCGCAAGGGCTGCTCAGACGCTAATACCAAACAAACAAAGAAGCAGATGGAAAGATAATAAAATCGAAAATAAAAAGTTTTCCTGCTCAACATTTATGTTATATCTGGGAATAAAGGGCAGATATGATGTACCTCATCATAATGTATACATTGCTGAGGATTACAAGAGTAACTTGCAAGATATTGAATGTCGGCATGTACTTAGTAAATCACCTTCATTCTATGTTCAAAATGCATGTGTTACTGATCCGTCATTAGCCCCTAAAGGAAATAGCACATTATATGTTTTAGTTCCTGTATCTCACGAACATGAAAATATTGACTGGGCCGAAAATAAAAATAACTATAGGAACCTAATAATAAAAGAATTAGAGAAAGTCGGTTTTGTAGATTTAGAAGACAGGATAATTTATGAAAAAGTAATTACACCTGCCGACTGGTCAAATCAGTACAACATTCATTTGGGTTCCACTTTTAATTTATCTCACAATTTGAAGCAAATGTTGTATCTAAGACCAAGAAACAGATTTGAGGACTGCGAAGGCGTCTACCTTGTGGGAGGTGGCACTCACCCAGGAAGTGGATTACCAGTAATATTCGAATCTGCTGGAATTACAAGTAAGTTAATAGCTGAGGATATCATCTTAAATTAGATTGTCCGTCTAATTTTATGAACTCCTTTATAAATGGCCTTATATCCTCCATCAAATTAGCCTTAGGATGAGACCTTAAAACCATGCCATCTAGATACATCATACTTTTAATGATCGGATACATGCCTTTTGGAAAACTCATCCCTGCATTAACCGCTGCCTTTATAGTTTCCATCATCTTTTGTGTAAAACTTGCTTCTTCTGCAGTAGCAGTTTCAAATCCAAAATATATCTTTTCTAATCTATTTTTTAATTCAATCGTATCAATTGTGATTGACGACATACCCGCCAGTGAATTAACTGCTTTTTCATAATCATATTGAGTAATCGAATCGAAGAATTTCAGGAGGCCATTACTGACAATTTTGTCTACCCTTCCGATAACACCTGTGTCTAGAAACCAAATCTTATTTTTACCCAGCATGATATTCCCACTGTGAGGATCACCGTGAAAAACCCCTGCTCCAAATATAAAAGATCCTACTGCCTGAAACACTCGAAGCATATCTTCATATTCTAATTTGTCAGCTCTAATCAACTGCTCTATTGTCATACCCTCAATTTTCTCTGAAACCATAACTCTGGTATTAGAAAGATCCTGATATATGTGTGGAAATGCAACATGATCTAGATTTACTTGTTGATTCAAGGCTTTAGATTCAGCTATCAGACTCGCCTGTCCATCTATTTCATTATTCAAATCCAGTTCCGCTAACGTGTTCAATTCAATTACTTTCAATGCGCCTAATGGGTCTGCTACTTGTTGCAATTGAGGCCTAATAAATAAAATGCTTTTTAATATTCGTTCAGCCGCAAGAATGTCTCTTCTGAAAGCCCTCTCCCAATCATCTCGAACTAACTTAATTACTACTTGCTCTCCTGTTTTAAGTGTTGCTTCATGAACTTGCCCAATAGACGCCGATGCTAAAGATACATCACTAATGTGTTCGAAACTGTTATGCCAACCTGAATTCACACTCTTTGCAAGCAGGCCTTTAAATGTCTCTTTATCTACTGGCTTGGTATTAGAAAATAATTCTGATAACTCTTGACATCGCTCCAACGAAAGGACATCAGGTCTTAATGCAAATGTTTGGGCAATTTTCATCGACAAAAGACCTTGTCTCTGTATTCTTTCAACATCAACTTGCTGATTAAGAAAAATGTTATATAAAGTTTTAATTAATTTTATTTCTTGAAACACGAGTGATTAGTTATTTATAAAACCTCATAAAATATTATCGGCTAGAACCAGATTTTAATAAGCTTAGATCCAATCGAACCGGATCGATTAGAGCTCGGAAAGGCGCGGAATAACTTCTTTGGAAAGAACTTCATGAGAATTTTGCCAAAACTCCTTTGGGTTCCATTCGTGGCCTATGGTAACTAAATATCCAAAACCACCCACTTGAGCGTAGAGTCGTCGAATTTTCTCTTCCACTTCGTCCGCACTACCAACCAGCCATATGTTGTCTGCTAAGTATTCCAAAGTGACGTCCCTATCAGGCATTTCCGGGTCTATTTTAAGCTGCTGAATACGACCTGGGATTTTAGATAAAATACGCAGAAAATATTCCTCATAGGCAACGCCAATTGAACCTTCTATAGCCTCTTTACGAGCTTCTTTTGTCGTATCACCAATAAGAACATCACGAGCTATCCTCCAAGAAGATCTACTTGGAGGATCTTTCCTCGCATCCCGAGCACCCTTCTCAACAGATAACCATTGTGATTTAAGTGCTGCAGTTGGTAAAAAATTAATGGACATAGGTATCCATCCTCTCCTACCGGCCATTTCTAACGTTTTAGAATCTGGTCTAGAGCCAGCAACAGCAATTGGAGGATGAGGATTTTGATACGGCTTTATATGAAATGACATTCCGATATCTTCCAGTGGCTCAGTAATAGTAAAATCCCAGAATTCATTTTTGTACCGACCTGGGTCAGGTTTATCCCAGAGTTTGAGCACTGTATCTATCGCTTCTGCAGTCATTTTTCGATGATCTGTAGAATCAAGGTCAAACCCAGCAGCTTGAATATCTCCAGGAAATCCACCTGGACCAACACCCCACATGAACCTGCCCTTTAGCATCTGATCTAATTGAGCTATACGGTGTGCCAGATGAAACGGGTTGTGATTAGGCATGCACGTAACTCCCGTACATAATTTCATCGTCTTTGTTTCTGGAATAAGTCTGGCAATAATCAAATCTGGTGCCGGGATGTTTTCCCATCTAGAAGTATAATGCTCTCCCAACCATGTTTCGCTATAACCAAGCTCATCTAACATTGAAAGTCGTTCTATGTCCATATCCAACGTATCACTCCAAGCAGACACTCCTGGACGGTGAAGCGGCATTGTGAAATCACCTAACAAAATGGACATTATAAATTTACTTCCTTTATTATTCCCTCACAGGCTTAATTTAATTGTATATCAATAAAGTTGCTAATAATGTTTAAATGAATCTTTTATTGCAAGGTTCAAAATTAATTCTTCTTTGAGATGGGAGTCAATAAATGAAACTGAAAGGTAAGGTCGCAATAATTACCGGCGGATCACGCGGGCAAGGCGCTGCTGAAGCGAAGCTGTTTGCTAAAGAAGGAGCGTCAGTAATTATTGGAGATATATTAGACGATGAAGGTGAAAAGGTTGCAAATGAAATAGAAGATAGCGGAGGTTCGGCAAAATATGTTAGCTTAGACGTGCAAAATGAAGTTGAATGGAGAAACGCTGTAAAACTTGCTATTACAACATATGGCAAATTAGACATCTTGGTTAACAACGCGGCGATTCTTACATTAAGCACCATAGAGGAAACTACCAAAGAAGAGTGGGATAAGGTTATGGACATCAATATGTGGGGAATTGTCCTGGGAACTAAAGCGGTTTTACCTGAAATGCGTAAAGCTGGCGCTGGAGCTATAGTAAATATATCTTCGCTATCAGCCATTATTGCCCAACCATGGGCAGCTGCCTATCACGCATCAAAAGGTGCAGTCAGAATTCACACAAAAGAAGCTGCTCTCGAATTTGCTAAAGACAATATCAGGGTAAACTCTATACACCCTGGAGCTATAGATACAGATATGATCAGAGACGCATATGGAGTTGAGAGAGTGTCAGAATATTTGGAACTTATTCCCCTGGGTCGCATGGGGAATGCCGAAGATATTGCTAAAGGTGTTGTGTTTTTAGCATCTGATGACTCTAGTTATATTACTGGAGCTGAACTTACTATCGATGGCGGTATATTAATCAAATAAATTATCTTAGGAGTAAACAATTATGGTACAGGTATTTAAACCAGCCAACTTAAGAGTTGAGTATGATGTGAAAACAGAAATGCGAGACGATGTAAGTCTTTCCTCGGACATATACTTTCCAATTGGCACTGGTCCTTGGCCCGTCATCCTTATAAGAACTCCCTACAATAATCAAATGCCCGAACTAATTATTGAAAGTGCAACATACTTTGCTCAAAACGGGTATGTGGTCATATCTCAAGACGTCCGAGGTAGGTTTGATTCCGATGGCATATTTGAGCCTTGGGTTAACGAATTTAACGATGGATATGACACTATAGAGTGGATAGGGAAGCAACCCTGGTGCAATGGCAATGTTGGAATGCATGGCCCATCTTACGTAGGTAATGTTCAATGGCAAGCAGCCGCTATGAACAGTAAATACCTAAAAGCTATTGTCCCACGTGTAATTGGGGATAACTTACATGAAGCCCCACATTACCAAGGTGGCGCCTTACAACTTGGTTGGACTGCTACTTGGTCATTTCGAATGGGAGGAAGAACTGCTCAAGATATAGATATATATGACTGGACGCAAGTTTTTCATACCCTCCCATTACAAGATCTGCCCAAAACTGCAGGAAAGAGTCTTAATTTTTACGATGATTGGATGAAGCATCCTAATTATGATGAATATTGGAAAAAACTTGCTATAAAAGAAAGATATTCTGATATCAAAATACCAATACTACAAATTGGAGGTTGGTATGATTTTTTTACCGCTGGCACTCTTAATAATTTCGTTGGAATGAAAGAGAATGGCGGGTCGGAACTTGCACGAAAATACCAGCGAGCAATAATTGGTCCATGGACACATAGTTTTGTGGGAAAACTGACCTATGCTGGGAACACAGACTATAGTTCGACAGCTTCGATAGATCTTTTGGAAATAGAACTGGCTTGGTTTGATCACTGGCTGAAAGAAGCACAAAACAAAGCTGAACTAGAGGCACCATTAAAACTTTTTATCATGGGGTCAAATAAATGGCGAGATGAGTACGAATGGCCATTAAAACGCACAAATTTTACATCTTGGTATTTCCATTCAAGTGGCAATGCTAATTCAGCAGCTGGTTTTGGAACCTTATCTAAGGAAAAGCCAGACAAAGAAACACCAGATTATTTTACTTATAATCCGATGTTTCCTGTACCAACTAAAGGCGGATGCAACTGTTGTGACCCACACATTATTCCATGGGGCTCTTACGACCAGAGAGAGGTTGAAGCAAGGTCTGACGTGCTCGTATACACTTCAGATAAGTTAGATAAGCCCATGGAGGTCACGGGACCAATAACAGTCAAGCTTTTTGCATCTACTGACTGTTTAGACACAGATTTCACTGCAAAACTTGTAGACGTTTATCCTGATGGGAGAGCATTGAATTTGTGCGATGGTATTATACGGGCACGTTATCGAAACAGCACGGTAAAACAAGAGCTGCTAGAACCAAATAAAATATACGAATTCACTATCGACCTATGGCCAACATCTAACGTATTTAAGCCCGGACATAAAATCAGAGTAGATATATCTTCCTCAAATTTCCCAAGATTTGATAGGAATACTAATACAGGAAACAACATAAATAGCGACAGTGATTTAAAAACTGCTAACCAAACTGTTTATCATGAAACTGGACTATTATCACAAATAATACTGCCAACAATACCAAATTAAAATTTTTGTGCACAACACATAGCATTCAAAATTTAATATCTACCTATTTTGTTGTAGAATTTGCCTTCTGATGAAAAACTTAAACTTGAGGGACTTGATTTAATGCGAGCAATCTTACTTTTACCAATACTTATTATATTGATGATTACCATGCTTAATTGCGGTGGATCTGAGTCTAGTGCAACGAATAGTTCAAATGATAAAGCCGACTCTATGGACACATCTGCCGACCGGTTCAAAGATGAACCAACCGATGCTGCCGTAAGTATGTCTCCAGGCGAATTTGTCAGAGTTGAAGACACCAAGGCAAAGAGAGCAGGATTAACTTCAGTTTTACTTAAAGATGGAACGGCGATGATATTTGGAGGTCGAACAGACGGAAGTGGTGGGTTTTGGTTAAACTACAATTTCAGTACAGAAATATTCAATTCTGGAACTGGTTTATGGACATTAAGTGGAGAAATGAATACTGCTCGTGCGGGAGCAATCGGCATAGTTTTTGAAAACGGAAGCGTGCTAGCGGCAGGAGGAGAAGGTGAACAGAATAAAGCGATTGGGTCCACTGAGCTTTGGGATCCTGAAACTGGAAAATGGTCTGAGGTAGGCGCACTAAACGAAGAACGAGACACAACGGATGGGGTGTTACTAAATGATGGAACGGTATTGGTAGCGGGTGGTCGTAGTGAGGCTTACAGTCTCATGAATTCAGTTGAGGTATTTGATCCAGCTAATAATCAATGGACTACGATAACGCCCTTGGCCGAAGCTAGAATTGGCCATACAACAACCTTGCTTCAAGATGGACGTGTACTAGTTACTGGAGGAGGGAAAAAAGATGGCCCTTACCTTAAGTCCGCTGAAATATATGATCCATCTACAGGAGAATGGTCAGCTGGCGGGGAAATGAATTTAAGTCGAAGATCTCACACAGCTAGCTTACTGCAAGATGGCCGAGTACTAATATCAGGCGGTAGTGGAAAAAGAATGATTGCCGAAATCTGGGATCCAGCTGATATGTCATTCACTAAAACAGGAACTCTTAACATACCTAGAGCAGATCATGAAGCAGTAGTTTTGCAAGATGGTAGAGTATTGGTCTTGGGCGGAATTGGTAACCGTGATTCGGGCGAATTATGGGATGCTGCAACCGGTGAATGGATGATGTCTGGCGAAATGGAAGTAGGTAGATATGAATTTGGGGCGACAATACTTCCCGATGGAACAGTTATAGTGGCAGGCGGTAATAGCTCTGAAGGCATGACCGCATCGGCGGAGATGTTCAAACCATAATCTTAATACTATGTTTGTATTCGATACAATTTCATTTATCGAAACAATCGACCTAGCCAGGATTAAAATGAAATAATCATTTTAATCCTAATCCAAAGCATGCCTAAATATAGGTTCAATTTCCTTTTAACAATATATGCTTGCGATTCATAGTGAACGGCCTTACTTCCTTGGCCCAGCTACCTTTCTCAACAGCCTCACCCCATTCTCTACTTATCAATACATCAGGGCTCTCAATCTCATAAAGTGCTGTGTGTTTCGGTTGATTTTCTACAACAATATCTTTGATATCACCGCCAATAGATAGCCTTAATTTCTCTGTTTGAAATCGAGCAATTGATATGACTCCAGGAACCTCTGCTAAAAATGGCACATGTTCCTTGTCATATACATCATCAAAAATCTGTTGTTTATTGGATTCAATATCCATGCTCGCCATAAATAAATATTTACTCATAAATTATTCTCCATATTTTCTTTAAAACACTTTTAAGACAACCATAAAGTTTTTATGTTCTCGGTCTAGAGGTACTTTGAATCTGCTTAGAAACCAAACTTGTATATAGACCACTTTCACCTAATAGAACATCATGGGTTCCTTGTTCTATCACCTTTCCGTCATCCAGAACAATTATGTTGTCAGCAGATTTAATAGTAGACAATCTATGAGCGATTATTATCGTTGACCTACCAGACATTAAAGTATCAAGGGATTGATGAATTAACGATTCGCTTTCAGCATCCAGGTGAGACGTCGCTTCATCCAATATCAGTACTGGTGCATTTTTTAAAAACGCTCTGGCTATGGCTATGCGTTGCCGCTGACCTCCGGACAACTGAAACCCTCTTTCACCTGCAAGAGTATTGTATGTATCAGGTAGATCCATTATAAACTCATGAGCCGAAGCGCTTTTTGCAGCCTGAATAACTTCACTCTCAGATGCATCAGGTCGAGCCATCATCAAATTTTCTTTTATTGATGTATTGAACAAATATGTATCCTGAGATACTAGGGCTATTTGATCTCTTAAATCATTCAGCCTATAGCTACGTATATCTACATCATCTAGCGATATCGCACCAGTTTGCGGGTCCCAAAAACGCAAAATCAGATGTGCAGCGGTAGTCTTGCCAGCACCAGAACGCCCTATTAATGCTAGATTCTCTCCAGGATTTAATACAAAATTGACATCCTGTAACACAGGATCCATTTCAGATATATATCTAAATGTGACATTTTTAAATTGCAGCTCGCCTCGATTCAGCGATTTGGATGTTCTGTTTTCAGAACTAAGCGTCCTTGGTCCATCTAATATTGTCACCGGCTCATCGTGTATCCTAAATATCCGACGAGCACTTCCAATTGTGTCTGACAATTGACGGCCTACTTGGGCAACCTCTGAAACCGGTATAAATGCAGTGTATGCAATTATCGATACGAGAGGTAAAAATGAAACTGACAAATCTCCAATTGTAACCAAATAAGCCCCCAACCCAAGAACCAAAATGCCACCTAGTCCCATAGCTGATTCAATTAACGATCTTTGGACAGTTAAGATGTGAAAGAATTTTATCCTCAAAGATGCATATTTATTCTGATTCCGGTCCACTTCTTCCAGCCTTAGAGAAGATCGACCAAAAGAAACAATCTCTTTTATACCCTGTATACCGTCAACCATGTGTGCATTAACTTCGCCTAATTGCTCACGCGATTCGAGTCCTAATACATCCAGCTTATCTCGAACTCGAAAAGGCATATAGGCTATCAATATAAGTAAAGGCATAAGGATCAATGCTAATAACCACTCGATTGAGCCTATAATCAACAAAACAGATAAAGGAACGGCTAAAGCCACGAATGCTGGTGCTACAGTGTGGGCAAAGAACAATTCAACGGTTTCAACATCTGTTGTTACAGCAGACACTATGTCACCTGATCTATGTCTAACCAAATATGCAGGGGCAAGTTTGTCTAATTTTTTGTAAAGATCAATTCGCATCTCAGCCAGTAACCTGAAGGCTAAATCATGTGCAATCCAAGACTCAGCCCATTGAAATACTGGTGTCAATACAGCAAGCACTCCCAAAGATACTAATAAAGCAAAAACTGCATTTCCATTTGCCACTTCAGCTACTAAATATGCACTTACAATACCTAGTCCAAGTAATACTGCTACTCTACCTATGCCCAATAAAAAAGTGAGCATAAGTTCTGTCCGCCATGGCTCTATTAATTTAAGCAGCCGGACAAAAACCTCTTTCAACTTTATGTTTGACTTTTTAATTTTAGTGGGCGGTAAACCAGCTCCTCCAAAATTCTTATTCGGTGAACTAATCCTTTCCATCACCTCATTGCTATCAGTCTTCAAGTTGGATTGATGGGACTCTAGTTGATCCATCATAAGGTTGAAATATATGCCTTTTGTTGAAATTAATTCATCATGCGAGCCTTCCTGCACCACCTGACCTTGATTAATTACTAAAATTCTGTCAGCCCCAATTACGCTTGAAAGCCTATGCGCAATGATTAGCGTAGTTCGATCAACCATCAATTCATCTAACGCAGACTGAATCAAGAATTCATTTTCTGCATCCACGCTTGATAATGCTTCATCTAATATCAATATTGGAGCATCTTTTAAAAGAGCTCTTGCAATAGCTATGCGCTGTTTCTGACCACCAGAAAGCTTAATTCCACGTTCACCTAATAAAGTATCAAATCCTTGTGGCAATGCTTTTATGAAGTCCAACGCATTTGCAGCAGCAGCCGCTTCCTCGAGTTCTTCATCGGTGGCATCTAATTTTCCATACCTTAAATTTTCGGCTACCGTACCAAAGAAAATATACGTATCCTGGGAGACAACGCTGATATGTTCTCTAGCAAAATCTAAGGGTATTGCCCTCAGATCCTCGGAGCCAATCCGAACAGATCCAGAATCAGGATCAAAAAACCGCAATACTAATGAAACAATAGTGGTCTTACCGGCACCGCTTGGCCCTACGATTGCGAGACGCTCACCAGTTGATATAGAAAAAGACATGTCATCTAATACAACATCTTCACGGCCAGGGTAAGAAAACGAGACATCCTGAAATGTTAGTGTTGAATCTAAAAACTGGTCAGGTCGTGTTACGTCTCTATTATCCGTAACTAATGGCTCCGCATCTATTATCTCTAAAACGGACTTTGCCGATGCCATGCCCACCATACCATGATGGTATAACAAGGTAAGCTCTCTTAATGGCCTAAATACTTCTACGCCAAGCATTACGACAATTAATAGTGTCGATAAATCAAGGTCACCCGCGCTAACTCTCAAAGCACCTAAGCCCAAAGCAAGTGCAGCTCCTCCAGATATACCCAGCCATGTGACACCGATAGTTGCCTGGTTAGTAGCTAAAATTGCCATTGTCGATCGAAATACCCTTCTGGCTTTTTCGGCTAGATCGTCTCCTTTAACATCGCTCTGACCAAAAGATTTTAGGGTTGCAAGGCCTTGCACAGAATCTAGGAACTCAGCACTTAGATCATGATAAGCGTCCCTACGGAAAAGAGAACTTTTTTCATTCCACCTATGAAATGCCAAAGGAGCGATTAGGGTAATTAATGCAAAAATCAAATAAATTAACGCAGTGTATATATCGAGAAACGCCATAAAAACAAATAACCCTATAGGTGTGATCAGACCTACAAACATCTGCGGCAGATATTCACCAAAATAGCTCTCTAGAACCTCTACTCCTTCCACCACAGACACTAACACCTCGCCAGTTCTTTTGCGAAGTAGTACAGCCGGTCCTAATTCAAGAGTTTTAGCGAACAAACGACGTCTCAGTTTTTGCTGTATTTTCAAGGCAGTTCTATGGCCAGTCATTTCTTTAAAGTACTGGAAAACAGACCTGGATATGATTGCCAAAATCACACCCAAAATTGAAATTACAACCCTATTGAAAGGCTCTCCTTGAAAAACAAGAGCGACAACATACCCGGACATAACCAGCCTACTTACGCCAGCAACTGCCGTTAATACTCCAAAGAAAGTACCAAGTAGTATTCTCAGCCTAAACCCTGCGGTAAATTCCCAAAGTCTGATATTAAAATACATTTATAAAATTCAAATCGTAAATTTTAAAAAAATATTGCCACATGAAATTTTGTTATTAGTCTTTCCTTGCAATGATTATCATGCGTTTGGCTGATATTTCAAATGGGCTCTGATCATATCCGCCGTAGGCACATTCGAAAGATAGACCGGCTCGTTTTAGCATGTTGTTAAATTCTGTGGCCACATATAAACGTATGTGATGGCCCGTTTCAGTTATTGAACCATTGAGTCCAAGAATTTTAAAATTAATATGGCTTCTTCCGTCGATAGGATCCCAGTTTCTCTCCTCAATATACATAATCCCTTTGTCATTGGTTCTCCACTCTCGGGGTATGTGATTAGCCACCACCCAGTCTCGATTAAGTAGGTCAAACAAAGCTAAACCCCCTTTTTTAAGGCTTCTAGATACCGCATCAAGAACTTTTTGATCTTCAGTGTCTGATTCAAAATAACCTAAAGCAGTGAAAATATTTATAACAGCATCAAACTTGCTGTCGAATGGTATATCTCTCATATCAGCTTCAACAGTATTGATTTCCACACCTGATTCTGAAGCTTTTGATCGAGCAATAGACAACAACTCATTTGAATAATCTAAACCTGTCACTTTAATACCATTTAGTGCCATAGGAATAGATATACGACCTTGCCCGCAGCACAAATCCAGAACTTCATTGCCTTCTTTTAGCCTAAGGACTTTTTGTACAAATTCAGCCTGTTTTCGAGACTCTTCCTCACCAAAAACGTGTGCGTAAATATTTAAATATTCTGGTCCAAAAAAGGACTTATACCATTCTGGGTCGTAATCTGACATTTTTAGTACCTCCAGAAAATTTTATCAGCAATACGTCACCAGATGTTTTTAAAATTTCTTTAACATATGGTTTTCAAAGCCATGTTACAATCGAACTATAGTAAACAGTCACTGAGAGCAAGTTTATTGATAAATCTACAAGGTAAAAGAGCGATAATCGTTGGAGCCCGTCGGATCGGTGCGGTAGTGGCACATCGAATGGCAGCTGAGGGCATTGACGTTGCCGTAGTGTATCGAAATTCAGAAGATGAAGCCAAAGCGTTAGTTAAAGAGCTTTTGCTGAAGAAAATCAATGCCACAACCATTAAGTGCGATTTAACAGACGAAGATCAAGTTTTAAACATGCTTGATAAAGCAAAAACAAAGATCGGGGGAGTAGATTTCGGAGTTAATTTAGCTTCTGGGTTCCCAAGAGATCCGTTCATGGAACTAAACTCAGATTCTTGGGATAAAAGCATTGGCGATGCAAAAGGCACATTTCTATTCGGCGTTCATTTATCCCGGATAATGATGTCTAACTCTGGACCTACCAAAGGTCATTTAGTGTTTTTTTCAGATTGGGCAGCAATTCATGCTCCGTATAAAAACTACCTACCTTATATGGCGTCAAAGGCATCAATAGATTTTATGACAAGAGCCTTTGCAGTTGAACTATCTGGTAATGGCATATTAGTTAATGCAATCGCACCTGGTCCCACTATGAGGCCACCAGATATAACTGAATCTTCATGGAACCAAAATGTGGTTTCTAAAGCTCCATTACAACGAGAATCATCTTCAAGCGATATAGGTGAAATGGTCGTTACTTTATTAAAGAGTGAAACCATAACCGGAGAAACTATTAGGATAGACTCAGGACGACATCTAGCAGGCCCAGGTAATAACTAAAATGCACAGTGTCACGAAAACCATAGATTTTTGTTACGGACATCGTTTGCTGAACTATGAAGGACAATGCAAGTACCTTCATGGACACAATGGAAAGTTAGAAATAGATGTGGAGTCAAAGATTCTAGACGATAAAGGGATGGTAATTGATTTCACAGTAATAAAGGAAACCGTAAAAACATGGATTGACTCAAAAATGGATCACCGAATGATTTTATCGAGAGAAGACCCGTTAATACCTCTGCTAGAAGAAGCTGGCCAGCCGATTTACGTCATGGAAGACAACCCAACAGCTGAAAACATAGCTAAACTTGTATTTAATCAAGTTAAATCTCAAGGTATTGACGTTAAGGAAATACGTTTATGGGAAACTCCAACAAGCTATGCATCTTATTCTAAAATGAGCTAGGTAAAAACTTGAATGAAATAGCTGTATTAACTAGTGGAGGTCTAGATAGCGCGATATTGTTAGCTGACCTGGCCAAATCCAACAAAACCCAACCGATATATGTTAGATCGGGGCTAAGATGGGAAAATGAAGAGATCAGCTCTCTAAAAAGTTTTATTGAAACCATTAATAACCCACTTATATCTGAAATTGTGACTTTATCAATAGATGGTTCAACGCTCTATGGTAAAAAGCACTGGAGTCTATGTGGAGAAGTGCCAGCCTATGATGAACCTGACGAAAATGTGTATATACCCGGTAGAAATTTAATACTCGTCGGCTTAGCAGCCATATGGTGTAGTTCAAATAACATATCTTCAATATTCTTGGGATCACTCAAGGGCAATCCTTTCGCAGATGCAACTGATAACTTCATAAAGGATTATTCTGAAATTCTAAAAATCGGTCTTAATAAAGATATTTCTGTTCAAGCCCCTTACAGAGGGAAAAATAAGATTGAATTAATCAAAGAGTTCAAACATCTCCCATTAGATAAAACCATGACATGCATGCAACCTGTCGGCATGATTCACTGTAATGCTTGTAACAAGTGCAAAGAAAGGCGTGATGCTTTTGAAAAGGCAGGGATACAAGATAGAACTAAATACAATAACGAGGAAATTTAATGAATAATAATAACTATCCTACTAGGTCTCCAGCAGAATACGAAAACCGTGTAAAAACAATTGTCCCTCTGTTAAAAAACGTTCTGGAGATGTTGGGAGAAGATGTTGAACGTGAAGGTCTTATAAAAACTCCTGAGCGCTGGGCAAAGGCTCTTCTAGACTATACTAAAGGTATGGAGCAGGATCCTAAGCAACACTTACAAGTGATTTTTAAACTGGATGAGGAAAATTATCCAAATGATGCTCAGGACATGATCATCGTTCACAATATACAATTTACATCCACTTGTGAGCATCATTTGGCTCCTTTCAGAGGAACTGCTCATATAGCTTACATACCAAACCCTGAAAGCAAGAAAATCACGGGCCTTTCAAAACTATCTAGGGTTGTTGAATTGTTTGCTAAACGGCTACAAGTACAAGAACGAATGACACAACAAATCACAAAGGCAATCGATGATTATCTTAATCCTGCTGGCGTAATAGCAGTAACACAAGCTACTCATTATTGTATGGTTCAACGGGGAGTGGAACAGACATCTACATCAACTACTTCTACATCTAGAAGAGGAGTGTTTTTAACTAAGCCGGAACTTGAAGGTAAATTTCAAGACTATCTAAGAATAGAGCTGGATAACGCAAAATTCTAACCCATAAAACTTACTGGATCTATTTATTTTAAATAGTTAATTGAGATCAGATAAGCTGGGTATTACTTCCTGAGCAAGAATAGTCATTGATTTAATCCACTGATCGCGTGGTTCCCATTCATGTGAATAAGCAAGTAGAGTTCCAAATCCACCAATGTCACTGTATAACTGACGGATTTTTTCCGTCACTTCATCACGACTTCCAACTATCCAAATATTGTCCACCATATATTCCAAATCTATAGCTTCATCAGGCATGTCTGGATCCATTTTCATAAGGTCTAGAAAACCAAGTTTATCCATTACTAATCTAAAATAGGTAACGAAGTCACGCGCCATTACGCCGTTAAGTGCAAAATTTCGAGCCTCTTCTGTAGTTTCAGCAATAAAAACATTTCTGCAAATTCTCCAGTCGTTTCTGTTAGGAGAAATACCCGCTCCAAAGGCGGATTCTTCATATACATCCCATTGAGATTTAAGCGTGTTAGAAGGCACAAAATCAATACTCAATGGCCACCAGCCGTTTTGACCAGCTTTTATTAACGAATCAGAGCGAACACCAAGCCCGGCAACAGCAATAGGAGGATGGGGCTTTTGATAAGGTTGCATATGTACGTAGAACCCTAGTTCATCCATAGGCTCAGGTATGGTAAATTTCCAAAACTTATTCTCGTAAGTGCCTGGTTCTAGGCCATCCCAAATTTTAAGCACCATTTCCAACGTCTCCCATGTTAGTTCGCGTTGTTCGTTACTGGCAGCATCAATTCCAAATGCCTGAAAGTCCAACGGGGTCGCTCCACTGCCCACACCCCACATGAATCTGCCTTGCGCTTGGTGGTCAAGTTGCGCAATTCGATGAGCAATGTGGAATGGATTATGGTTTGGTAAACAATGAACTCCGGTGCCTAGCTTAATATTTTTAGTCATAGCTATAGCTTGAGCTATAAAAATATCCGGTGCAGGAATGTTTTCCCAAGCAGCTGTGTAGTGCTCTGCAACCCATGCTTCTGAGTAACCGAGTTCATCCAAAACTTTAATTTGGTCTAAATCATGATGAATGGTCTTTGTGAAATCGCTACCTGCGGGGTGCAGAGGGTCCACAAAATATCCTAATTCCATCAGCTGTAATGCCTTTACGCTCTAATACGGAATTTTCCTATCCGCAATTAACACAACATGCATCAACCCAATGCTCAGGGCTTACTTCTACTAGATGCATTTGATCTTCGGCATCGGTACATTGGTTACTCGGACTAGGACACCTAGTTTTGAAAACACACCCAACAGGCGGGTTTGAAGGACTAGGCACATCTCCCTCTAACACTATCCTATCTCTAGTTGCTTCAAGTACAGGGTCAGGAATAGGTATTGCTGATAAAAGCGCCTTTGTATATGGATGTTGTGGGTTCTCATAAAGTTCTACCCTATCAGCTATCTCTACAATATGGCCTAGATACATAACAGCTATGCGATCTGATATATGTCGTACAACAGACAAATCATGTGCAATAAATAAGTATGTAAGATCATACTGTTCCTGTAGATCTTCCATTAGGTTTATAACTTGAGCTTGAATAGAAACATCCAAAGCTGACACGGGCTCATCACAAACTATGAAGCTTGGGTTTACCGCTATAGCTCGAGCTATACCAATTCTTTGCCTCTGTCCTCCACTAAATTCATGTGGATAACGATCTGCCATAAATGGATTCAGTCCAACATTTTCAAGCAAGTGAGCAATACGTTCTCGATACTCATTTTTGCTATCTGTCAAACCATGCACAATTAGCGGCTCTCCAATAATCGAACCAGCACTCATTCTTGGGTTTAACGAACTATAGGGATCCTGAAATATAAGTTGCATCTGCCTTCTTAAAGGCCTCATCTGGTTTACATTCCAGCCAGCTATATTTTCTCCGTTAAATATTACTTCTCCATCTGTAGGAGAATTTAACTGCAAAATAGATCTGCCAGTAGTTGATTTACCGCAGCCCGATTCACCTACTAGACCAAGCGTCTCTCCCCTGCGGATAGTGAAGCTTATATCATCAACAGCTTTAACATCCGCGACATGACGTTGAAGTAATATTCCTGAAGTTATTGGAAAATACTGTTTAAGATTCTTAACTTCAAGGATATTGTCATGTCCGTCAGAAGATTTAGTTTCTTTTGTTTTTTCAGTTGTTTTAGTTTCTTGAACCATCTGTTACCTCATCCGCCGGTTTTTAGTCCAGCAGCTTCAATATTTTCTATTTTTTTGCCAGCTCATGTAGTTCTGATGCTACATAGCAACGAGACACATGACCTGGAGTGATCTCTTCTAGCTCGGGCATTTTCTCGTTACATTTATCTATGGCAAATTTGCATCTAGGTGCGAATGCACATGCATCAGGCAAATCAATTACTAACGGAGGGAGTCCTTCAATCGCTTCAAGTTTCTCCGGTATTTTTTCATCTAGTCTTGGTACCGACTTAAGTAACCCCAATGTATATGGATGCCTAGGATCTGTATAAACGTCATTTGCTGTGCCGCTTTCTATTATCTTGCCAGCATACATAACTATCACACGCTCAGCGTATCGGGCCACAACACCAAGATTATGAGTGATCATAACTAACGCTGTTCCGTATTCTTTTGCCATATCGCGCATTACTTCTAATACCTGCGCCTGAATGGTTACGTCTAACGCAGTTGTAGGCTCATCCGCTATTATCATCCTAGGGTTACAACTCACCGCAAGTGCAATCATGACTCTCTGCCTCATACCGCCACTGAACTGGTGAGGGTAGTCTTTAAGCCTTCTATGAGCATCAGGTATACCAACTTGCTCTAGAAGATCGCCTGCTCTTGCCAAAGCTTCTTTATGGTTTAGATCCATATGAAGCTTTAATGCTTCAGTTAATTGATATCCGATAGTTAATACAGGGTTAAGGGATGTCATAGGCTCCTGAAATACCATTGAAATGTCGTTACCACGAACATCTCTCATTTCTGTCTCTGATAATTTCAAAATATCAGTTCCCTCAAAGATGACTTCGCCATGAACAATCCTGCCTGGAGGACTCGCAATGAGTCTCATTATGGATAAAGCACTCACGCTTTTCCCACAACCAGATTCTCCAACAATTGCTACTGACTCACCTTCATCTATGTGATAGGTAACTCCATCAACCGCTTTTACTACGCCATCGGCTGTAAAAAAATATGTTGCTAAATCGTTTACTTCAAGTAGTCTTTCAGCCATTAATACCACTCCTCCCGAGTGTTCTTAATTAATGTAAAACACCTCGATTAATTAATCGGAAAACGAATACATAGATTCACTTTCAGCGACTTTACATGTAGGCAGACATTATAGAGTGGGTTCAAAGAAAAAACCACTCTATATGAAAATCTTTAAGCCAATCTTGTTAAAAACGGGGGAATATTCCTAATTTTATGTACAAAACAAATGTGAAGTCGTTAACATGATGTTAATTAAAAACATTCTATGGGATTAATTGATAAGTTCAGAATTAATGGAACACAAACGACTAAAAGATAAAGTGGCGATTATTACAGGTGGAGCTACTGGCGTACTTGGCAAAGTGATGGGTATCGGAGGAGCTTCTGCATGGGCATTTGTTGAACAGGGAGCTAAAGTCCTAATTGCTGACGTAGACCATGAAAACGGGCATTTAACCGCTTCTCAAATCAATAGCACAACAAACACTAAGAACACAGCATTATTTATGAAAGCAGATGTAAAGATTGAATCAGACTGGGAAAAATTAATTAGCTATACAGAGAGTAAATTTGGAAGAATAGATATTCTAGTTCACGCTGCAGGCAAAGCTTTAACGGGAGATATAGATAAAACGGACCTATGCCAATGGGACGAAATGATGGATATCCACAGCAAAGGTGTTTTTCTTGGAACTAAATGTGTTATTCCAGTAATGCGGAGGTCAAAACATGGATCGATAGTCATCGTATCCTCAATAGATTCACATGTTGGTGGATCCGGAACGGCATATTCAGCTGCAAAAGGATCTGGTCGAACATTTGCTAAAGTTTCTGCCATTCAACTTGCAAAAGATAATATACGTGTGAATTCCGTTCACCCTGGATACACTGACACCCCTTTGTCACGTAAGCTGGTCGCCGAAATTACTGCAGATGGATCTCCTGACCCAAGAGTACCTAGAATTCCGTTAGGCCGAGTAGCCAACTCACATGAAATTGCCAAATTGATTTTGTTTTTGGCTTCTGATGAATCATCATATATTACAGGAGCTGAAGTGATTATTGATGGCGGAGTAACAAGTCAATAATACCTGTTCTACAATATCACGCCCTTATCTTGTAAATTAGCAATGTCATCCCAAGAATAACCAGCTTCTATCAATATTTCCTCAGTATGTTCCCCTATCTCTGGTGCCACCCTGCGAATTGAGCTAGGAGTTTCACTATACTGAATTGGATGATTGGCTAATTTCACTTTCCCTAAAGTGGGATGATTAGTTTCTACTATATATTTGTTGGCTTGGACTTGAGGATCATCCCAAAGTTCCATGAGTTGCTGAACGGGTGCATATATAAAGTCACCTGCAGAAGACAGTATCTCATCCCATTCATCATATGTTTTGGATTCAAACACCTCATCAAGTAACTTAATCAACTCTTGATTATTTTTTGCTCTTGATTCAGTATCGATGAATTTCTCATCTTTAGCTAAGCCTTCAATTCCTAATGCTCCAGCAAATGTTGGCCAATATCTATCTGCCTCCAAATTTGCCAACATCAACCATCGTCCGTCCTTACATTTGTAGTAATTCGATATTGGATTATAAGCTTTATCTCTAGATGGTTTAGCTGTTAAATTTGCTTCTGAAGCAGGCTTATGAGCTGTTAGCATACTCATAGATACTCCTAGTCCCTGAAGCCATATAGAGCTGCCTAAGTGAGATGCGTCAACGCGTTGACCTACACCTGTATCCTGGCGCGCATAAAGAGCAGCTAGCACACCCCAGCTAAGCATAATTCCACCTATTTGATCAGCTACAACACCCTGGATTGGATATGGGTCGTCCCCATCAGATCCGGTTGCGTACATTAAGCCTGATCTTGCTTGGCCAACGGTATCTAAAGCCGGCTTATAAGCATCGGGGCCCTCTGGGCCATATCCGCTACCAGAGCCATAAATTATTTGATTATTAATTAATTTAAGGTCTTCATAACCCAACCCAAGTCTTTCCGCGACACCCTTTCTATAATTTTGCAAGAATATATCTGCGTCACTAACCAAATTACGTACTACTTCCACTCCCTCAGGTTGCTTTAAATCTAAAGCTATCGATCTCTTATTACGTTGATTCGCTTCAAAATATGAATTTCGACCACCTGGCAAACTTCGATCAATACCACTTAGGGTAAACATAGCCCTTCCTTGCTCACCCGATAATGCTTCAACTTTAATTACATCAGCCCCCAAATCGCCGAGCATCATTGCTGCAACTGGCCCAAATTGCCAGAGCGTCCAATCAATTACTTTGATGCCACTTAATGGGCCTTTCGGTGTTCCATTTTGCAAAGATTGAGTATTACTGTCTTTATCCATAACAGCAGTTTAGCATTATGTGGTTGACAACGTGAAGATTGAAAATAAAAATGAAAATCACAAAGTGAATTCAAGATTTCCATGAATTGATTTTGTTAAACAACCAATATCAAGGAATAAATATGCCTAGTGCTGAAATTGTTTCCATAGGATCGGAACTTTTACTAGGGCAGATAGTAGATACTAATGCCACGTGGATGGCTCAGCGTTTAACTGAAATAGGAATTAACCTGTACCGAAAATCAGTCGTTGGAGATAACAAATCACGAATGTTTGATGTAATAAATCAGGCACTTGATAGATCTGATATTGTAATTTGTGGTGGAGGTTTAGGCCCTACTCAAGATGATATAACTAGAGAAGTTATAGCAGAAGTCACAAATAGACAACTCATCTTAGACGAAGACTTGTTAGATACTATAGACACCATGTTTCGTAGTCGCGGATTTCTAATGACAAAGAACAACGAGAGGCAAGCTTACATACCTGAAGGTTCAATTAAGATACACAACCCAAATGGAACTGCTCCATCCTTTGCTGTGGAAGATCCTAGGGGTGTTATATTTGCTTTACCCGGAGTTCCTTTTGAACTTAAGTGGCTGTTCACAAACGAAGTTATCCCTTACTTGAAAGAAACATTTACTCTTTCTGATGTAATAAGTTACAAAATACTTAAAGTAGCAGAATTAGGTGAGAGTAACGTCGATCATTTAATTGGAAATTTAATTGCTGATTCAAGTAACCCTACGGTTGGTGTGTTAGCACATCCTGGACAAGTAGACGTCCGTATTACAGCAAAAGCAGGGTCCTTAGAGAAGGCAAATATTTTGATCGAACCAATAGAACAAAAAGTTCGTTCATTACTTGGTAAACATATTTTCGCTACGGATGATGAGACTATGGAAACGGTTTTAGGTAAATTGCTAGCAAAAGACAATATCAACATTTGTTCATACGAAGATGTAACACAAGGAATGCTATGCGATAGGTTGCAAAGAGCATCTCTAGATCATTTTATTGAAGGGATAGTCGGTAATGGGATCGAAACTATCGACCGACTTAATCAAACCCATACCAAGAATACAAATACGACGCAAAATTCTGTAGAAACATTAGCTTTAAAGATTCTAAAAGATTGTGAGGCAGACTTAAGTGTGGTTTTGCATGGCGCCCCAGACATATCAGATGGAGCTGAAAACTTAGCTAGAGGTCAGACTTTCATTACTGTAACCGACGGAAAAAGTTTTAAGAATAGAAATTTAAATGTTTCAGGCAGGGGTAATCCTGACAGGATTAGGACTAGCTTTGAAGCCTTAAACCTAATACGTTCTGTGGTTGAAGAAGGATTTACTGAGAAAAAATAGGCCCCACCGAAAGTGAGGCCTATTACGAGAGGTGTTCCGATGAACACCTAACTGGAACACCTCCAACTACTGTTAATGTCCAATTCACATAACCTCCTTTCTGGAGAATTCAACCTACCACCTATTCAAAAAAAACTGACACCCAACGTCTCCAGATTTGATTATAAACAGGTAATTAAAAATAGTGTATATATTGTTCGGCTAGAATCTGGTTTTCAAACGAATATTTGATAATAAAAATAATTTTGAATAATTAGTTTTTTATCTATAGGTTAGGTCTAAACTTATAAAAACAGGTCTCTTGTTCATATATATGTGCTAATTCCAACAACTTATCTTCTTTAAAATAACCTGCAGCGAACTGGATACCTACAGGTAAACCTCCTTCAGTGAAGCCTGCTGGCACCGATATTGCTGGTAGCCCAGTTAGATTGTATGGCCCAGTAAAACTGGGCATATGACTTATTGCACTAGGCGTGGGAATCACGTTAGATGGAGCAGCTATTGCAAAAGTAGGTGATACAAAAAAGTCATATGATTTAAGCGCTTTTAAATACTCCTCAATTAACCTAGTCCGGACGCGTTGAGCATTAATATACTCAGTATTTGAGAATAAACCACCCACTCTTAATTCAAGTAGGTTAAGTTCACCATAAAGTTCTGGTTTTTCGAGAATATTATGTTGATGCACCGCGTATCCCTCTCCTAGAAGTATCACTAAAGCAGCGGCGTCTGCGTATTCCAATGCGGGTATGTTAATCTCTTCAATAATCGCTCCGAGTTGCTCTAATTTTGCCAGAGCATCTTCAGCTATTTTTATAACTTCGGAATCAACTTCCGGCAGCGATTTATTAAAAAAGTAGTGTTTAGGTACAGCAATTTTTACTCCATCCAAGCGATATTGCGATGGCATTTCAAAACTTTCTAACTTATTTTTCGAGCTCGTACAATCATTACTATCATATCCAGAAATTGCTTCCATTATAATCGCAGCATCAGCAACCCTATATGTCATTGGGCCAACATGATCTAAAGTCCAGCTTAAAGGTAATACTCCATGCCTAGAAACACGCCCATAAGTTGGCTTTAAACCGACCACATTACAAAATGACGCAGGAGCACGGATTGACCCTCGAGTACACGAACCCATAGTAGCCATAGCCATTCCCGCTGCTACCGCTACCGCAGAACCATTACTTGACCCTCCAGCGGTTTTCGCCTTATCCCAAGGATTCTTTGGATCTTTAAAACCTATCCCTGTTCCAGCGATAGCATTTTCGCTCATTGCTAGTTTGCCCAAAAGAACTGCTCCTGATGCACTTAGCCGAGCAGCAACTGTTGAATCTCTTTCAGGAATCCTGTCTTCAAAGAGCTTGGATCCAGAAGTCGTTTTGACTCCCGCCGTATCAAATAAATCCTTTAGAGCAATTGGTATTCCGTGCAGACTACCTTTATAGAGACCTGATAAGATTTCTTGCTCAGCTGCGCGCGCCTGTATAAATGCTAAATCTTCCGTGACGGTAATGTACGCATTTAAAAAAGGGTTTTGATCTTTTATACGATCTATAAAGGCTTCAGTCAGCTCAACAGGTGAAAGGTCTCGATTTCGTATCAGTTGAGATGCCTCTAGAATTGATAAATTGTATAAACGGTCTGAATTATCATCCATTAAGTTTATTTTTCCGTCCTGATTTCTGGATAAAACTTAAGAATCATTTCTGTGTCTGTAAGATCAATCTCGTTAAGAGGTTGAATTATATGGCAAGCATCCTCAAAGGCGGATTTCAGATTTATAAACTCACTTTCAGTAAGATCATATCCAGCCTTAATGCAAATGGTTTTGAAGCCCGATTGATTTATGCTATGCATGCTAACAGCCACCTTTATTCTTTGTAGAACTCAAATAAGCCGGAGATTAACACACTGAAAAGCAAAATAAAAAGGGTCCTTATTTGAAAGGACCCTTTTAAATTCAAGTCTAATTGATTTAGCGTTTTGTATATTGAGGGGCTTTACGCGCCTTTTTCAATCCGTATTTCTTGCTTTCTTTGACCCTGGAGTCTCTAGTCAAAAGACCTGCCTTTTTTAGAGAGGTTCTGAAATCAGGATTTGCAACACATAAAGCCCTAGATATTCCATGACTTAATGCTCCTGCCTGACCTGTTAACCCTCCGCCTGAAACTTTCGCTACAACTCTATATTCGTTACTAACTCCCGCGACTTTGAAAGGATGATTGATAGTTCTTTGCAAATCATCCACTGAATAAATTTCTTGGATAGGTTTACCATTAACTACTATAGGTCCTCTTTCCTTATACAATCGAACCCTTGCTACGGCAGATTTTCTTCGTCCTGTTCCGTAATAATACTGCTGTTGTTCTACCATCCTTTTCTCCTCATTGAGTACATGATTTCACTAATCTGCTTTGCTGAGTATTTCAATAATATCGGCTTTGCGCGCCTTACTAGGTATAGTAAGTCCCTTGCTACTCGCCAATTCTTTCAACTTGGGAACAGTTAGAGTAGCTAAATTAATTTCTTTGACTTGTGCCTTAGGCTTAGCTTCTGCCTTAGGTTTAGCTTGTGCCTTAGGCTTAGCTTCTGCCTTAGGTTTAGCTTGTGCCTTAGGCTTAGCTTCTGCCTTAGGCTTAGCTTCAACGGACAACTCCACCTCTGCTTGTACTAAAGCTTCACTCTCTTTAATTTGCGCCTCGTGTGGGTGTTCATCTCCAGTGTAGACTTTAAGCCTTAGCAACATCTTTCTGCCCAGCTTATTTTTCGGAAGCATGCCTTTTACCGATTGGGTAATCACCCTCTCAGGAAATTTATCTAACATGTCTTCCATAGTTTGCTCAGTCAACCCGCCTATATAACCACTGTGTCGATAGTATTTCTTTGATAAAAGCTTGTTACCTGAAACTTTAAATTTGTCACCATTAGTTACTATGACAAAATCTCCTGATAATAAATTATGTGCATAAGATGGCTTATGCTTGCCTTGAAGCAATGTTGCTATTTTGCTCGATAGCCTTCCCAGTGTTTGATCTGTTGCATCAATCACATGCCATTTTGGCTTGAGATCAGCTTTCGTTGTGTTGTAATTTTTTATATGTGTAGTCATTTTATTGTCCTGATGAAGGAAATGTTTTGTAAGACACTTTGACAAGACATAAGCCTTGTGGAGGCATGCTTTTGGTCTTAGTTTTAATTTTTTTATTATTACCGTCGAGCATCAACTTAATATAATCGATTGATATTTTCCCTAGACCAACATCAATTATTGCTCCAACCATTCTCCTTACTTGATGTGGAAGAAAAGCATTACCTTCCACTTCAATTTCTATTTTTTCTCCCGTTACTAATATTTTCAATTTACTAATATTACGTACAGTGCTATCAGTACTTTTAGGTAGTGCACCAGCGAAAGCACCAAAATCATGCGTCCCTAACATTAGTTCTGCAGCCAGGCGCATTTTCACTATATTAAGACACTCTCTCACTAAAGTAGCGTATCTCAACTGCAGAGGCGACCTCACTTTTCGATTTAATATTGAATATTTATAAATCCGGTTAACAGCCATGCGCCTAGGATCGAAATCTTTATCTACCTCATAGGCAGCTTTTACAACAATATCTCTAGGTAAATAATGATTAAGTCCTGTTAAAACCTGATTTGGCGTCAAACCAGAGTTTAAATCGAACGCTATCACTTGGCCTAAAGCATGAACCCCAGCATCAGTTCTACCGGCACCACTAATCTTTACGTTTTGACTAGTTAATTTCTGTATTGCCGTTTCAATCTCCTCCTGAATAGAAGGGTGGTTTTTCTGATACTGGAAACCTTTGTAACAACTACCGTCATATTCTATTATTAAGGCCAACCTTACTTCGGTGGCCATACACTCACCACTATTCCACTAATTCTAATAATGCCATCTCAGCAGCATCACCTTGGCGCTGTCCAATTTTTATCAACCGTGTATATCCACCGGGCCTATCCGAATAACGAGGTGCTATCTCATCAAACAATTTTTTTACCACAACTTCATCTAATAGAAACGCAGAAGCCTGTCTCCTCTGATGAAGTGTGCCCTTTTTACCACGCGATATAGTTTTTTCAGCTAAACGCCTAATTTCTTTAGCTTTAGCCTGGGTAGTTTTGATGCTTCCGTTACGAAACAAATCAGTAACTGCACCTCTCAGCATCAACATTCTATGTGCTGTGGGACGACCTAATGCTGACCCTGCAACTTGATGCCTCATTTTGATTCATCCTCTTCCGGTTCTTGTTGATCTGCTTCCTCTTCAGATTTTTCTGAAGCATTTTCTTCAACAGGCAAACCTAACTCAGCAAACTTCTCGTACAGCTCTCGCATAGATTTTTCGCCAAAATTACGTATCTTTAATAGATCCGATTTTTCGTACTGTAGAGCTTCCCCAACTTTATGTATATCTGCACGCTTTAAGCAATTAAGCGTTCTTGAAGACAGGTCTAGGCTTTCAACAGTCATATTGTATTGCTCTGGAGTTATATTCAATGCCGTTGATGAAGCCTCAATACTATCGACATCTCCATCTTGTACATTAGCAAACATGAAAAACTTGTTTACGAGTATATCTCCTGCCACTTTTAAAGAGTCTAGGGAAGTAATAGATCCATCAGTCCATATTTCTATTGTCAGCTTTTCAAAGTCTGTTCTCCCACCAACTCTAGTGGGTTCAACCGTGTAATTAACCTTTCTAATAGGCGTAAAAATTGCATCAACAGGCAACACGCCGATTGGCATATCATTATCATTTACACCTGGCCTGAATCCCACTCCTCTTTCAACGTTGAATTCAACATTTAAAGTGGCTTGGTCAGAGTCTAATGTTGCTATATGCGATTCAGGATTGACTACATGAAAGTCGGATGAGGCCATTATGTCTCCTGCACACACTTTACCTTGACCTGCGACTTCGAGCCTCAATTTACCTGGCCTATCTACTTCTGATTTAAGTCGAATATTTTTTATATTTAGTAGGAATTCTGAAATTTCTTCCTTTACATGCGGTAATGTGGTGTACTCATGAAGGGCACCATCAATCTTTACCCAAGTAACAGCTGTACCAGTGAGTGATTCATATAAAACTCTGCGAAGTGAGTTGCCTAAGGTAGTGCCATAACCTCTCTCAAGCGGCTCTGCAACGAACTTACCATAGTTTCCTTCTTCTTCTAGAACTTTTACGGAAGCATCAGGTATAACTTCTTTTTCCTGGATTGGTAATTCTTCCGGAACCAATGTTTGGAATTCAAGTACCATGATTCTTTATCTCCTATACGTTTACGTTATCTTGCGATTTCAAATATATTTACTTCGAGTAAAACTCAACAATTAACCTAACATCTATGTCACTTTCTATAGCTCCCAATGTAGGTTCTCCTAAGACTTCTGCCTGCCCTTTATCAGAGTCTACCTTTAGCCAACCTGGCGTTGATAGCCTGCCACCGGACTCCATTATAGTCTTTCCAAATTCTGGGATGCTTCCATTTGCACCCTTCCATTTAACGACATCTCCGGTCTCAACCAAATACGAAGGGATATCCATTTTTTTGTCATTAACTGTAAAGTGGCCATGGGTAACTAGTTGCCTACCCTGCTTCCGCGACCCAGCAAATGCTAATCTATAAACCACGTTATCAAGCCTACGCTCCAGGTATTGAAGTAAATTGTCTCCAGTTACACCAGGACGTTCACGAGCCATGTCAAAATATTTACGGAATTGTCTCTCTAGAACTCCATAGCTAAATCGAGCCTTTTGCTTCTCTCTCAATTGAAGTGACCAATCCGAAGCTCTTCTTCTTTTTAAGCTTCTATCACCAGGAGGATTTTTGCGACGCTCTACAGCACACCGAGGCGTGTAGCATCTCTCTCCTTTAAGAAAAAGCTTCTCTCCTATTCGACGGCATTGCCGACAACTTGCATCTGTATACCTTGCCATTAGTAAATCAGCGTTTAAACTTTTTAATTATCAGTGACTAATTTCATCTGATAATTGCTCAAAGCTGAAATCCTCCTTCCTGTATCTTAAATCGTAATAAATAACTGTTAGAAATATATATATTGGGGGTATCGTCAATGTGCCTCCAACATATACGCCGATTTGCTGAATTATTCCACGTAATTCAGACCCTTCAGATAAAACTAAAGAAAATAAATAAAATGGAAGCCATGATAAAACAAAAGTACCAATGGCACAGAGAATAAATATAGCTGTGGCTCCGAACACACGCCACCAATTTCCTCGAACCAGTTTAAGGCTTCGTTTAAAAGCATCAACTGGCTTAAGTCGCTCAATTACTACTACCGGTTGAGTTACCACAAAGTAAATCATGTAGAGAAGAGCGCCAATAAAAGGAACTATCAATAGCGGCAAAACGACTCCGAAAGTCATCAATATTGCTAATATGATTTGCAGACCTAAGGTGACACCAAGCAATTTAAAATAAACTGCCTGCGAAGCTTTTAGGGATTTCTGCAAATCGACCCTGCCATTAACGTAATAATATGGTACCGAATAGATAAATGCTCCCGCTAGAGTAGTGACTATCAGTATTTCTATAAGAGAAAGTGCTACTAAACCAGTAACGCTGCTGCCAATAAAATATGAGATTAAAAGCACTGGTAACATACCAGTAACAGTTAATGCCAAAAATGGCATCAAGTTATTTCGGTATATAGAAAACACCTGCGCAGTCATGCCCCGCAAGTCTTGTTCCCTCAATATAGGAGAATTTCTATCTTCCATAATCGTTTGCATAATACTCAATTTACTAAACTCTACGCCTCTTCTTAGGTCTACATCCATTGTGTGGTATCGGAGTAATATCCCGTATTGAAGCTACAGTTATGCCTTGGCCAACCATGGCTCTTATTGCAGCTTCCCTGCCGGCACCTGAACCCGAGACTAATACATCAACTTCCCTCAATCCTTGTTCTTTACCCTTTCGAGTAGCATCTTCAGCAGCTCGCTGTGCCGCAAATGCTGTCGATTTCCTTGAGCCTTTGTAGCCAACAGTTCCCGAACTACCCCAACATATAACGCCACCTTCTAAATCTGTGATCGTCACTATAGTGTTATTAAAAGTTGACTGTATATATACCCTACCCTTTGGTACGGACCGTCGATCTTTTCTTCTTGTTCTTGATCTTTTAGCCATATTACTTGGTCTTTCCTTTTTGACCCCTACCTGCTACAGGCATTCTGGGTCCACGTTTTGCACGAGCATTGGTACGTGTTCTTTGCCCTCTTGCAGGCAGTCCACGCCGATGCCTCTGTCCTTTATAAGAGCCTATGTCTATCAGTCTTCTTATATTTAAATTGACCTCTCTTCTAAGGTCTCCCTCGACTGTTTTTTCTTTTTCAATGATTTCTCTTATATTTACCAGATCTGTTTCTGATAAATCCTTAACCCTCGGATTGTCAGTAACGCCAACACGAGACAGGACTTCCTTTGCTTGCTTCGGACCGATGCCATATATACGTGTCAACGAGAACTCAACACGCTTGTCATCGGGAATATTTACACCTGCTACAAGTACCATGTTAACCCTGCCTTTGTTTATGTCTTTGATTTTCGCAAATTATGTGCACACGCCCTTTACGTCGAATCACTCGACACTTTGCACATCTCTTTTTGACTGAAGCCGATACTTTCATTTTTTACCTTAATTACTTCTTTTCATTATTGATCTTCGTTTTAAAATACTGATTTAATTAAATATGTCATCTAAATCGATATGTGATCCTACCTCTTGTTAGATCATATGGAGACAGCTCAACTAAAACCCTATCGCCAGGCAAGACACGTATATAATTTTTTCTGATCTTACCTGATATATATGCGTGAACTGCATGTCCATTTGCTAGCTCTACCGTGAACGTAGCATTCGGAAGGGCTTCTTTAACCAAGCCTTCTACTTCTATAGACTCCTTTTTATTAGCCAATTACACCTCTTAAATCTAATCAACATCATTGGCACCGAGTAGTTACTTCGGGGCCTTGAGTTGTTATTAATACCGTATGTTCAAAATGAGCAGATAGTTCTCCATCTTCAGTCGAAACTGTCCATCCATCACTCAATACTTTTGTCTTATGATTTCCTATATTTAACATTGGTTCAATTGCAATCGCCATTCCTTCTTTTAATAATGGTCCTAGCCCTGGTTCCATCCCCCAATTCGGAACTTGAGGATCCTCGTGCATGCTATAACCTATTCCATGTCCAACATAATGGCGCACTAGGGAATACCCTTGAGCCTCTGCATATGCCTGTATCGCAGAGCTTACATCACCAATCCGGTTTCCGATTACAGCCTTCTCTATACCCTTCTCTAGAGACAAACTAGTAGCTTCAATTAATTTAGCTGCTTCTTTGCTAATACTGCCAACACCCTGGGTGAAAGCGCTATCCGCATGTAAGCCGTTCCATATTGCTCCAAAATCTACGCTGATTATGTCTCCGTCATGGATTACCCTATTACCGGGTATACCATGTACTATTTCATCGTTAATAGATGCGCATATGGAAGCTGGAAATGGGTTGTGAGGGTCTCCATACCCCTTAAAAGATGGTATTGCACCCTCAGACCTTATAACTCCCTCAGCGATTTCGTCTAGATCACACGTTGTAACTCCTGGCTTTATCGCATTGGAAACCTCGAGCTTTGCTAATCCCACAATTCTTCCCGCCTCTCTCATTAAATCAAGTTCACTTGAAGATTTTATTGTGATGCCCATTGGTTTTTGGCTAGCTATGCCTATATTGCGTTCGATTACTTTCCTCCTAATATCTAATTATAGGTGAAGTTCACGCAAGAACCTCTTGAATTGATGTCCTAACTTGATCAATTTTTCCAAGTCCATCAACCTCAGTTAATAATCCTGAACCTACATAGTATTCGACCAAAGGAGCGGTTTGCTCCTCATACACTTCTAATCTTTTCTTGACCGCATCTGACCGGTCATCATCTCTTTGATAAATTGGTGCATTGCAATCATCACACTGGTTTTCATTTAATGGAGGAGATGACACAACATGATATGGTTTTTGACATTTTGTACAAATATACCTTCCGCTTAAACGATCAATTAGTTCGCTAACCGGAACTACTATATGTATTACCAGATCCAACCCTCCAGCCCCATTATTCAATACATTGTCTAATGCTTCGGCTTGAGCTATCGTTCGTGGAAAACCATCCAAAACAAATCCCTTACTTTGTTCTCCCATATTCAACCATTCAGTTACCATTCCAATTGTGATCTCATCGGGAACAAGCTCTCCAACTGACATATATGACTTAGCCTGTAAGCCTAGTTCACTTTCTCTAGATAGATGATCTCTAAATAGATCTCCAGATGCCATACAATTGACATCAAGATATTCTGCAACTTGTGTAGCCTGAGTACCTTTACCCACACCGGGTGCTCCTAGTAAAACCACCTTTTTCATCAAAATAACCCGCCATTATTTGATTCTGACCTGTATTGAATCATTTTATAAACCCTTCATAATTGCGCATCAATAATTGCGATTCAAGTTGCCTCATAGTATCAAGAGCAACACCTACCATTATCAAAAGGCTAACGCTACTTATGGTCAGAGCTCTAATATCCGTGATTATTGTGATTAAAAACGGCAAAACTGCTATTGCACCTAAAAATATTGCTCCACCCCAAGTGATTCTCATTATGACTCTATTTAAGTATTCTTGGGTCGGGCTCCCCGGCCTTATACCAGGTATAAATCCATTATTTCTCTGTAGATTCTCTGCGAGACGTTGCTGTTGAAAAATAACTAATGTATAGAAAAATGCAAAGATGACGACCAAAAAGAAAACAACAAGCCAATAAGGCCACCTATCAGGGCTAAATGTATCAGAAATAAATCTGGCAGCAATTGCTATAAAACTATCACTTAATGGATCTCTGAAATAACTAGCTATCGTGGTTGGCAGAATTATAATAGAAAACGCAAAGATCAAAGGAATCATTCCGGCTGAGTTTACTCGCAGTGGCAAAAACGAAGACCCGGTTTGCCTTTGCATTCTCCCACCTCTAAAAACACTCCTTCCATACTGTACTGGAACTCTTCGCTGTGCTTCATTAAAAAGCACTATTAAATAAATTATCGCAAGACCAAATAAGGCTAATAATAGAATTCCACCTGCATCGTCTCTTGATAAGAATCCTTGGCCAATCAAGTTTGGCAGATTAGCTACGATTCCTCCAAATATAATCAATGAGATTCCATTACCTAGCCCTTTTTCGGTAATTAACTCACCAAGCCAAACAAGAAACATTGTTCCTGCTACCATAGATACTATGATAGCTATCGTACCCAGGTTTAACCCAAAGTCTACCCCTGGCAATACACCAGACTGGCGAAGTAAAGTTAATTGACCCCAAGCCTGTAAGACAGCTATTGGCACGGTTAACCAATGAGTAATTTGATTGATTCTTTGCCTGCCATAATCACCCTCTTGGGATAATGCTTTTAATGAAGGAATCACAGGAGTTAATATCTGCATTACGATCGAAGATGTAATGTACGGGTATACGCCTAGTGCAGCTACACTTAAATTAGCTAAGGCACCTCCGCTAAATAGATCCAGGAATCCTAATAAAGCATTTTGTTCAAATGCCCTGCCAAGAGCCCCTACGTCAACTCCGGGCACAGGAACATGTGCTACAAATCGAAATATTACTAGCATCCCCAAAGTAAACAAGATCTTGGCTCTAAGATCGGGCACCCTTAGCGCATCAATCATTGATTGGATTAATTGCGGCCTAGACCCCTCTTGCTGTCTTGCAGCAGAACCTCGCTGGACCACTAAATTACCTCACTAGCAGTTCCACCAGCGTCTTCGATTTTTTTCCTAGCGGAATCCGAAAAACGACTAGCTTCAACGTTAATGGGTTTGTCACAATTACCACGGCCTAAAATTTTAACTAACTTTGATGCATCTTTTATAAGGCCCACTTTCTCAAGCATAACAGGGTTAATTTGAGATCCTGACTCAAACAACATTAGCTGATCTAAATTTACAAGCTGGTAAGACTTATGATTTCTAGCTGTAAAACCTCTAATCATAGGCAACGACTTTATTAAAGCTAATTGCCCACCCTGGAATCCAACTCTAACCCCACCTCCGGAACGAGACTTCTGCCCCTTCATTCCTTTACCTGAGAAACTACCATGGCCACTACCGTCTCCACGACCTAATCTTTTCCTAGGGCGTTTTGAACCTTGTGGAGCACTTAATTTTTCTAATTTTAAAGATGATTTTTCAGACAATTTAAAACCTTTCTAAAATCTAATCCGTTATCTCTTCAACACTAACAAGATGTCTTACCTTATGAACCATTCCCCTAATCGAAGGGTTGTCATCTTTGACTACTGTTTGATGTAACTTGCGGAGACCAAGCACTCGCACGGTATCTCGTTGATCCTGCTTATTACCTATCACGCTATTAATTAATGTAATTGAAAGTTTGGACATTGTTAACTCGCCGAAGCTTTTGCACTCTGCTCAATATTAGCCATTTCAACTCCTGCATCTATTACTACTTGCCTTCGTGCTTTTTCTGTTTCAGGATCTTTAAGCATGGACAAAGCCTTGAAAGTTGCTTTTACTAAATTGATTGGGTTAGTGCTATGTGTCGCTTTAGTTAATATGTCTTTAATTCCTGCCAACTCAACAACAGCTCTAACAGATCCGCCTGCTATCACACCTGTACCTGGTGCGGCTGGCCTTAACATAACCTCAGCCCCACAATATTTGACTTTGATTTCATGCGTAATAGTAGTTTTGGATAAGGGAACATTTACCATGTTCCTGCGAGCATAATATCCGCCCTTTTTCACTGCATCTGGAACCGCATCAGCTTTTCCAAGGCCTACGCCAACTTTTCCTTGTGAGTCTCCAACTACAACCATGGCGCTAAAGCTCAGATGCCTGCCACCTTTAACCACTTTAGCTACTCTGGAAATTTTGACCACTCTTTCTTCCATCCCATCATCTGGGCCTCTATCTCCATCTCTGTTTCGTCTTTCACGTCTTGGCTTTTCCGAAGTCAAATGACTAGACCTCCTTCTCTTACTGCATCCGCTAATGCTTTTACTCTTCCGTGATATCTATTTCCACCTCTATCAAAAACAACGTTTGATATGCCGTGTGTTTTCGCACGTTTGGCCATAAGTGACCCAACTAACTTGGATATTTCAGTTTTACTCTGTTTCGATATGTCTTTCTTTAAATCACCGTCAACACTGGACGCTGAGGCAATAGTTACTCCTCGATCATCATCTATAAGTTGAGCATATACATGATTCAAGCTGCGATATACTGCTAGCCTTGGCCGGGCTGCAGTACCTCTTATTTTTTTTCTCAATCTAACGTGTCTTAATGATGCACGTTGCTTTATTGTTTTACGGCCTGCCAATTTAATTTTCTCCCCAATAGTTGATTATTTGTTAATTAAACCCTACGAGCAGCTTTACCTGCTTTTAGCTTAACTTGTTCACCCTGGTACCGAATTCCTTTGCCGGTATAAGGGTTTGGTGGCCTAACTTTCCTGATTTGCGCAGCAATTTGACCAACTTTTTGCTTATCAATTCCTGTAATTTTAATTAGATTCTGGCCTTCGACTTGAATTTGAACTCCCTCTGGGGGCAATATAGTAACGTTATGACTCAGCATGACACTTAGTTGAACTCCTGCGGCTTGTTGCTGAGCCCTATATCCTACTCCCACTAGTTCGAGGTTTTGTGTGAATCCATCACTTACTCCAGTAACCATATTAGCTACAAGACTTCTGGTAAGCCCATGAAGAGCTTTATGATGGTTGTCATCCGAAGGCCTTTTAACAATAATTGCATCGCCCTCAGTATTTACGTTCATGCTTTCATCCACTGTAATTGAGAGCTGGCCTTTTGGTCCCTTCACAGTAACATCCAAGCCATCAATAGATATATTTACTCCCTGGGGAAGTGTTATTGGTTTATTTCCTACTCGAGACATTAAACAATTACTTCTTTACCAAACATAGCAAAGAAGCTCTCCTCCTATACCGTTTTTCCAAGCATCTTTACCAGTCATAATTCCTTTAGATGTAGACAGGATTGATACACCAATACCAGCAAAGTATCTTGGTATTTCACCTTTACGAACATATACGCGAAGCCCAGGGCTGCTTACACGTTTGAGGCCAGTGATGGCAGGATCATTTCTATCATGGTAATAAAGATGGATTTTCAGACTTTTTTTAGGACTATCGACGTCGATCAATTCATACCCTTTTATAAAGCCTTCGTTTTTAAACAATTCTGCTATAGCCAATTTTGTTTTAGATGCTGGAACTAAAACAAAATCATGTCTAGCCATAACGGCATTGCGTATTCTAGTTAGCATATCTGATATTGGGTCTGTAATAGCCATAGTGTTTTCCTTCTACGCCGCATTCACATTTTCTAACTGGACAAAAGGCATTCCTAATAGCTCTAACAGCCTCAGTCCTTCTTCATCATTTACTGCAGTGGTACATATTACAATCTGCAAACCTCTAAATTTGTCAACGGAGTTATATTCGATCTCTGGGAATATCACTTGTTCTTTCAGGCCTACAGAATAATTTCCTCTACCATCAAACGATTTTCTCGGAACCCCGCGAAAATCTCTAATACGAGGCAAGGCTGATGCTACCAACCTGTCGAAGAACTCCCACATACGCGCCTTTCTAAGAGTAACGCTAACTCCTATAGGCATGCCTTCTCTCAATTTAAAATTTGCTATTGATTTTTTTGCCCTATTAACAATAGGTTTCTGGCCCGTAATCAACCCAAGATCATTTGAAGCTGATTCAACCGCTCGAGAATTTGTTAATGCTTCTCCAAGACCTATATTAACTACAATTTTATCTAAGGTTGGAGCCTGCATCGAAGACTTATATGAAAACTCCTTAATTAATGCTTCCCTGACTTGTGCGTGATAAAACTCCTGCAACCGAGGCCTGTTTTGCCCAGATTCAACTTTTTTCGACGGTGCTTTTTTTGCTGCAGCTACTTCCGGCTGAGTTTCAGCTCTAGTAGCACGTCTTGTGACACGTTTTTTAGGTGTGCTCTTTGCTTTTGCAGGTTGTTTCTTTTCTTTGTTTTCTTGCGTCATTTTTACAATTCCAAATCAATAAAATTAGATTATTCGATTATTTCCTCACATTTCGAACATAAGCGGGCATTCGAACCATCGGCTATTGATTTACCTCTTACCTTCGTAGGCTTATTGCAGATAGGGCATATTAAAACCACTTTGGCAATTGATAACGGCATTTCCTTTTCGATTATCCCAGCTTGCCTAACAGTTGATGTAGCTTTAGCGTGACGTTTAACAACGTTCACACCTTCTACCTGTACCTGATTACTTTTTGGAAAAGATTGGACAACGCGACCTTGTCGACCACGATCACGGCCTTTTATAACTAACACGTTGTCACCTTTACGTATTTTCATAATTAAAAATCAATACCTTTTAATTTATAAAACCTCAGGGGCTAGAGACACAATCCTCATATAATTTTTATCTCTGAGTTCCCTTGCCACAGGGCCAAATATCCTAGTGCCGCGGGGAAGGTTCTCCTGGTTTATCAAAACCGCTGCATTCTCATCAAAGCGAATATGTGATCCATCTTTTCTTCTATATCCCTTGGAGGTCCTTACAATAACCGCACGAACCACTTCCCCTTTTTTAACTGCAGCTGCTGGAGCTGCTTCTTTGACTGAAGCAATTATCAAGTCTCCAAGTCCGGCATACTTTCTTCCACTTCCACCAGGCACTCCAATGCAGCTGATAATTTTTGCGCCGGAATTGTCTGCTACTTTTAGTCGAGTATATTGTTGAATCATTTTTTCTCATCCTCAGCAGCTGGTTCTTCTTCTACCTCAGCAGCTGGTTCTTCTTCTACCTCAGCAGCTGGTTCAACATCTTAATAATCAGAATTATCATCTTCTTCAAATAAATCCAAATCCACAGAGTAGAAAT
>JAKUTS010000011.1:50026-65407 GCA_022447925.1 SAR202 cluster bacterium
CGATCCTGTTTCCTCCTCAACCTCCGCATACGTTTAGTCTTCTACCTCAGCATCTGCTTCTTCTTCAACCTCAGCAGCTGGTTCTTCTTCTACCTTAATAACTGGTTCAGGAGCAGTTTTTTGAGCTTTCTGAACATCTTCTGATAATTTAATATCCTCAGGTGTGACTTCAGCCAAATCAACTTTCTCAATGATATCCAAAAGCCTCCAGCGTTTCGTACGAGACATTGGTCGTGTTTCAATCAGGCTCACCAAATCACCAATATTTGCCTCATTTTGAGCGTCATGAACCACATATTTCTTTCTTACATTGATCGATTTTTTGTAAAGACGATGAGATCGTCTTCTATCTACTGTCACAACAACAGTCTTATCCATGTTGTCTCTGACAACTCTTCCTATCTTTGTTTTACGTGATTCAAAACTCATTCCACTACCTCAGACAATTCCCTTTCTCTTATGACAGTTTTTATTCGAGAAATCTTTTTTCTGGTTCTATTAATTTCGTTAACATCAGACAATTGCATCGCAACCGCTTTAAACCTAAGATTCATTAAAGCACCTTCAGTGTCCTTCAACTCGTTAGACAGTTCCTCTACATTCAATGCTCTTATTTCATTAATATTCAAACTTTGACCTCGTCAATCTTTACAGTTGAGACTACAATCCTTGCTTTTTAACAATCTTGGTAGCAATTGGTAATTTTGCTGCTGCTAGCCTCATCGCTTCTCGAGCAACCTCTTCTGGAACTCCAGCCATTTCAAACATAATCCTGCCAGCTTTTACAACTGCCACCCAATGATCTACAGATCCTTTTCCTTTACCCATTCTCGTTTCAGCCGCTCTTGCTGTGACAGATTTATCAGGAAAAACCCTAATCCATATTTTCCCGCCACGCTTTGCATATCTAGTCATTGCTCGACGAGCTGCTTCAATTTGTCTTGCAGTTATCCAATGAGACTCCATGGCTTTTAAGCCATATTCGCCCAGGTTTATCGTGCTACCTGCATTTGCTACGCCTTTTAATCGACCTCTATGATGATTACGAAACTTAACTCTTTTTGGTTGAAGCACCGTCATCCTCCTTAGACTTAGCCGTTCTCTTTGTTTTCTTGGCTGGTTTCTTAGCTGGTTTCTTAACTGCCTTAGCCTTGGTCGTAGCCTTTGTCTTTTTAGTCTTTGTTGTCACACGCTTTGCTTTAGCTTTTGAAGCAGTTGGCTCTTCTTCAACCTCAACCACTGGTTCTTCAGGACTTAATGTCACCTCAATTGGGGCCATTTCTTCAATTTCAGCTGATATCTCAGCCTCACTTACTGCATCACCATGATAGATCCAGACTTTAACTCCAATTCTTCCAAAATCTGTTGCTGCTTCTGCTATTGCAAAGTCTACGTCGGCTTTTAAGGTATGTAATGGAACCCTTCCCTCGCGAGCTTTTTCAGTACGAGCTATATCTGCGCCGCCTAATCGACCAGAAACCATAACACGTACACCCTTCGCTCCGCTTTGCATAGTTCGGGAAACCGCTTGGCGTATAGCTCTTCTAAAAGCTATTCTTCTCTCTAGTTGATCCGCTACCCCACGGGCAACCAAAAACGCATCAAGCTCAGGTTGACGTATTTCTTGCACATTCAAGCGTGCTTTTTTACTCGTCAATTCTTCGAGCATTTTTCGTAGTTCTTCTACCCTTTGCCCACCACGACCAATTACAATACCTGGTCGAGCTGTATATATAGTGGCAATTAGATCACTTGAGTTTCTTTCAATATCAATTTTTGAAATGCTCGCATCTGGATACTGTTCAAGAATACTACTGCGAATTTGAAGATCTTCCCACACAAATTGCTTATACTCTTTTCCAGAAGGCGCAAACCACCTGGACTGCCAATCCTTGCTTACACCAAGTCTAAATCCGATTGGATGTGTTTTATGTCCCAACTAATTCACCGCCTCTTGTTGATCGACAACTACTGTTATATGGCTATTTCTTCTAAAAATTCGAGCTGATCTGCCTCTAGCTCTTGCCCTGAACCGTTTTGTTGTCTTGCCTTCATTTGCATATATTTCGACCACCTTCATATCATCCGTTCGGGTCAAAACCTCATTTTCTGCATTTGAGTTAGCAGACTTAATTACCTTTGATACGATCTTAGCTGCAGGAGAAGGTAAAAACCGCAAAGTTATCAATGCGTCTGAAACTTTCATGCCTCTAACCAAATCAGCTATAGGCTTGATTTTTTTTACCGAAATTCCGGTGTCTTTTACTATTGCTTTGGATGACATTTCATTAACTACTTTTAATTATTAAATCTCTTACCTTATTGAACTAGCTTTGTCAGACCTAGCGATGTGACCTCTAAAAGTTCTAGTAGGTGCAAACTCTCCCAATCGATGTCCAACCATATTCTCACTTACAAATACTGGCACGTGCCTTCTTCCATCATGAACTGCAATTGTTAATCCAATCATGTCAGGCATTATCATTGATGCCCTAGACCAGGTTTTAATTGCAGCGTTGCCTGAACTATTCTTAGCTTTTTCAATTTTCATCGCAAGCTTAGGATGTACAAATGGACCTTTTTTGATTGATCTAGACATATGCTATTTTTGATACCGCCTTCTTACTATATTCTTAGTTGTCGATTTGTTCCTACGTGTTCGATATCCCAACGCAGGCTTACCCCAAGGAGTCTTTGGACTAGGCATTCCGATAGGTGACTTGCCTTCTCCACCGCCATGAGGATGGTCTCTTGGTGACATTACCACTCCTCTAACAGACGGCCTCCAACCCATATTTCGACGCCTGCCTGCCTTACCATGTTTAGTGTTCTTATTATCCGTAGCACCAATTTGACCTATGGATGCCATGCAATCGCTCTTAACCCATCTGACTTCGCCGGAGGGCATGCGAATTAAAGTTTGATTGCCTTCTTTTGCAAGAACTTGAGCGGAACCACCTGCACTTCTTACCAGCTGACCACCGGCTCCAGGATTCATCTCAATATTGTGGACTTCAGCACCAGTTGGTATGGATTTAAGTGGCAATGCATTCCCTACTCTGATTTCAGCAGATTCTCCTGAAATAATTTGTGATCCAACCTGAAGGCCTAGCGGAGCTATTATGTATCTCCATTCCCCATCTTTATATTTAACTAAAGCAATCCTCGCCGATCTATTTGGATCATACTCTATTGAAAATATCTCTCCAGGGATATCATGTTTATTTCGTTTAAAATCTATCTCTCTATAACGACGTTTATGTGATCCGCCCCTATGCCTTACAGAAATACGGCCTTTATTATCTCGTCCTGATCCCCTTTTCATCCCTTTGGTTAAAGACTTTTTCGGTTTACGTGTAGTTATATCGTCCGTAGTTTGAATAACTACTCCACGCTGTCCAGGACTATTCGGTTTTAATTTTCTTAATGGCATTAATTACACGCCCTCAAATATAGTTATAGTTTCACCGGGGGCTAATTGCACGATTGCTTTTTTTATTGTTTTCAAAGCAGTTGGCCGTGGCCCATACCTTTTAGTCTTACCTTTAGCATTCATCGTATTTACTTTAATAACCTTCACATCAAACGCTTCTTCAATCGCCTTCTTGATTTCTATTTTGGTTGATTGCCTATTAACCTCAAAAACATACCTTCTCTGTGACTCCTGCAATAAAGTGCTCTTCTCAGTGACTAATGGTCTTATGATAATTTCGGAAGAATTCACTTTATATCCTCATCAATTAATTCAACGTCAACAGCATCTTTTTCTCTGCTGAATGGTAGTCCCCATATGCTTTCGGCTTTTCTTACTGCATCTAACGTCATTATTATTTTGCTTTTGGAAAGAACGTCAAGGGAATTAAGTTTGAATGATGGAATCAGCTTCACATTACTGATGTTTCTAGCCGCCTTAAATATCGCTGGATCAGCACCATCAGCAACTAATAAAACTGAACCTTGTATTTTTAGCGATTTCAGAACATTAGCGATATTTTTGGTTTTTATTTCTTCCAATTCAAATTTATCAATTACTATAAGATCCCCATCACGAACTTTGCTAGATATCGAAGCTCTCAAAGCGGCATTTTTCATCCTCTTCGGAGTGTTTTGCCGATAACTTCGTGGAGAAGGTCCAAACACTACTCCACCGCCCTTCCATATTGGCGACCTTATTGAGCCGTGCCTAGCTCTACCGGTACCTTTCTGCCTCCAAGGCTTTCTACCTCCACCAGCGACTGCTGCTCTATTTTTTGTACCAACGGTACCTTGTCTAGCATTAGCTTGCTGGGCAACAACAACCTGATGAACCAAGGCCTGATTACTGGCAGCACCAAACAAATGGTCCTCAACTTCAATATGGCCTAACGATTTACCGTCTATGTCTAAAAGTCTAATTTTCACTATATATCACTAAGATTGGCTTTTCGGTTCTTCTTCAGCAGCTGGTTCTTCTTTAACCTCAGCAGTTGTTTCTTCTTCAACAGCTGGTTCTTGTGGCTCTACTGATGCAACCTCTTCTACTACTTCATCTTCAATAATTGGCTCTTGCAATTCAATTATCAAACCTTGATTATTAGGATCCTTAATACTTCTGCGCAAATATATTATTGAGTTTCTTGCACCAGGAATCGCTCCTTTTACGAATATAAGGTTGCGATTATTGTCAGTTTGAACCACCTCCAAATTTTGCACAGTCACTTTTTCATCTCCATAATGGCCAGCCATTTTCATCCCTTTAATAACCTTACCTGGAGTGCTTCCAGCTCCTATGGATCCAGGAGCTCTGTGTCTATCAGATTGCCCATGTGTTTTAGGGCCACCATGAAATCCATGCCTTTTTATTCCACCTGAAAAACCCCTACCTTTGGAATATCCTGTTACATCAATTCGATCACCTACGCTAAAGCTATTTACGTCTATAACTTGACCAATATTCAATTGATTTTCAGTTTCTGGTTCGACTGATTGGGAATTTGGAACGCGAACTTCAGCTAAATGTTTAAATTTATTTCCGCTTGCAGAAAGATGGCCAGACATTGGTTTATTGGCAGTTTTCGCCTCTTCAAAACCAATCTGAACAGCAGAATAGCCATCATTATCCTTAGTTTTAAATTGCGTAATTGTGCATGGACCCGCAACTATAGCTGTGACACAATCAATATCGCCTGTCTGACGCACCATGCTGGTAGTTCCTAATTTACGGCCCAAAATAGCCTGTATAGTCATTTGATTACCCATGTCAGACTACAACTTTATCGATATATCGACACCGGCCGGCACATTTAAGCTCGTCAAGGTGTCTATGGTTTTATTTGTTGGTTCTAATATGTCAATCAAGCGATTATGAGTTCGTAATTCAAAATGTTCTCTTGACTTCTTGAAAACATGCGGAGACCTAATTACGCAAAATCTTTTTATTGAGGTGGGTAAGGGAACAGGACCTGCAACTTGAGCTCCTGTTCTTTCCGCAGCCTCTACGATTTGACCCGCGGATAAATCCAAGATTTTGTGATCAAACGCTTTTAGGACTATTCTCATTTTCTGTTTAGTTACCATAATTTATATTGCCTGCTGCATTTCAACGACTGATTTAGGTGCTTCCTCAAAGGCAGAAAATTCTAGAGAAAAGCTCGCTCGTCCTTGTGTAAGTGACCTTAAAGTATTCGCATAACCAAAAGTCTCCGCTAAAGGTATTGATGCGAAAATAAGTTGAGTATCGTCAATAGCATCAATATTTTTAACCTGGGCGCGGCGGCGACCTAAATCTCCGACAACTTCTCCCAAAAAGTCGCTAGGGGAAGTTACCTCAAGATTCATAACTGGCTCGAGCAAATATCCTTTAGCCCGATTAAGAGCCTCCTTCATAGCCATTGATCCTGCTACTGTAAATGCTACCTCAGATGAATCAACGTCGTGATAAGACCCGTCAACTAATATTGCTTTTACTCCAACCACTGGGTATCCTGCTACAGGACCGACTCCTAGAGCTTGTTGAAGTCCTTTACGCACGGCCGGTATGTATTGCTTTGGGACATTTCCGCCTTTTATCTTATCTTCAAATTCAAATGGCTTATCTGAGTCAAGGGGTTCAACTTCAATCTTTACATGACCATATTGACCGTGCCCACCACTCTGCCTGACAAATTTACCTTCAGCTTTTGATGCCACTCTAATCGCTTCTCGGTATGCAACTTTAGGTTGGCCAACATTACCCTCAACATTAAATTCACGGAGCATTCTATCCACAATAATATCCAGATGTAACTCACCCATACCAGACAAAACTGTTTGTCCTATTTCTTCGTCATAAGAAACCCGTAAAGTAGGGTCTTCATCCGAAAGCTTTATTAATGCCTCGGACATCTTATCTTGATCACTTCTTGTTTTAGGCTCTATCGCAACAGAAACGACTGGCTCAGGAAAACTAATCGACTCCAATAGTACAGGGGCTGAATCATCGCACAGGGTATCACCTGTAGAGGTTCCCTTTAATCCTACAGCAGCAGCTATGTCACCGGCTTCTACCATATCCACATCAGCTTTAGTATTCGCATGCATTTTTACTATCCGGCCAATACGTTCTTTCTTGCCTGTCGAAGAATTAATGACCATAGCCCCAGACTTGACTGTCCCGGAATAAGACCTAAAGTATATTAGCCGTCCTATAAAGGGGTCAGTGACAGCTTTAAAAGCCAACGCAGAAAACGCCTCGTCAGCATCTGGCTTTCTTTCTACTTCATTACCTGTCTTAGTTTCCTTGCCAGTAATTGCAGGAACATCTAGAGGTGATGGTAAATATTCATTGATTGCGTCAATCAATGGTTGAATTGCTTTAGTTTTTAAAGCGGTTCCTACTAACACAGGCACGATTTTATTTTTTATCGTAGCCTTGCGAAGGGCTGTCTTTATTTCCTGACTAGTAATCTCGGCATCCTCAAGATACTTAAGCATTAAATCATCATCTAGCTCTGAAATTTTTTCTACCAACGTGGCTCTGTATTTTTCCACGTCATCCTTCATATCGTCTGGCACTGGATGCTCTGTGGGTATTTGCTCACCTTCCTCAGGATAAGAATAGGCTTTCCGCTCTATTAGATCTATCACCCCCTTAAAAGCAGCTTCTATGCCCCAAGGAAGTTGTATTGCGACTGGATTAGCGCGTAAACGACGGACTATACTCTCCATTACGCGGTCTAGGTCGGATCCAACTTTGTCCATCTTATTTACAAAGCATATCCTAGGCACTTGATATTTATCAGCCTGCCTCCATACGGTTTCACTTTGCGATTGGACACCAGCTACCGCATCTAATACGACCACACCCCCGTCTAGCACCCTTAAACTTCTTTCAACTTCTGCTGTAAAGTCAACGTGGCCTGGAGTATCAATAACATTAATGTTATATCCGTCCCAACTACAGTTAGTTGCTGCAGCCGTTATCGTAATTCCTCGTTCTTTTTCCTGCTCCATCCAATCCATAGCAGTTGTACCCTGATCTACACCACCAATCTTATGAATTCGCCCTGCAAAGTAAAGAACTCTTTCGGTAACCGTGGTTTTACCAGCATCGATATGAGCTATGAAGCCAATATTACGGGTTTTATTTAATTTGTTTGTGGAATTCATTAGATAATTACCTATAAATGCTGTTTGAAATCTTAAATGTTTTCTACCAGCGATAATGAGCAAAAGCCTTGTTTGCTTCTGCCATTCTGTGTAAATCTTCCTTACGCTTAACTGCCGTGCCCTCGCCCCTAGACGCCTCTAGCAACTCTTGAGAAAGCCTCTCGGCCATTGGACGTCCAGACCTAGATCTTGCCGCAGCTATAATCCACCGCATGGCTAACGTCGTACGTCTCTCAGGCCTTACTTCATTAGGTACCTGGTAGGTTGATCCACCGACCCTGCGGGACTTAACTTCTAATAATGGAACAGTATTCCTAATAGCCTGATCAAATACCTCAATACCAGGACGCTTTGCCCTTTCTTCAGCAATATCAATCGCAGAGTAAACTACTTTACGGGCCACTGTTTTTTTACCACCGATCATCACTCGGTTAATAAATTTAGCAACATCGATGCTCCCATATTTAGGATCCGCATCTACTTCTCGTTTTTCTGCCCTGTGTCTTCTAGCCATTTCTCTATGTACTATTCAGCTGCCGCTGCCGCTACTTGCGGATTCTTTTTGCTTCCATACTTACTTCGGCCTCGCCTACGGTCATCAACTCCAGATGTATCTAAGGCTCCTCTTATAATGTGATACCTCACACCTGGCAAATCTTTTACTCTGCCTCCCCTTAACAAAACAACTGAGTGCTCTTGCAAGTTATGTCCTTCTCCAGGAATATATGCCGTTACTTCCATGCCATTAGTTAATCTAACTCGGGCAACTTTTCTTAAAGCTGAATTAGGTTTTTTAGGAGTCATTGTTCTTACTTGAACGCATACACCTCTTTTTTGCGGCGATCCAGCACCTTTGTCAGTCCTGTTTTTAAGGGAATTATATGTAACCCTCAACGCAGGAGCTGTTTCCTTTTTGATCTTGGACTTTCGTCCTTTTCTAACCAACTGATTTACTGTCGGCATATTTAATCTTTATTCCTTACTATTTTTACCTTCAAATCAAATGGAAAGCTTATTGATTTTCGTCATGGGATATCACCAAGAGTACTAAGCCTTTCATTTGGATGTTAAATTTGCACAATTCAACACCTCCACCCAAACAGGCGGCAAACATAAATCTTACTGCTCTACGATTGCTAATGTCAACAGTGACACAAGCAATGTTTCCTGAATTTTCATTGGAGTAGTCAAAGATGGATAATTTAGTTTTATTAATACTCTTGATTCATCTTTAATTCGGGTCAAAATAAACTAAAATTATTAAATTCGTATAAAATCAAATAATCATTTATATTGCGACCAGAAGAGATGGCAGTTTCAAAAAAAACCACAAAACAATTCAATCGCCTTTCTATGGCAGCTGAAAATTATTTAGTTTCAATCTATCAACTTGATGAACTCGGGATCAGGGTTACAAATACCCAACTAGCAGAGCAATTAAAACGTTTACCCGAACGAGAGGAGCTAGGAACCACTCTACCTTCAATCGGTGGAATGATTAGGCGCTTAGTCAGAGAACAGCTAGTTGAGATGCTCCCAGACAAAGATGTCTCATTAACCTCTCGCGGCAGAGAAATTGCCGAGAAGCTCGTACGACGGCAAAGGCTTGCAAAAAGGATGGTAGTAGATCTCTTAGGTCTTGAACCCCATAAGGCACATGAAGAAGCTCATCGGCTTGAACATGCAATATCAGATGAACTTGCAACAAAAATAGCTGCGCGTTTAGACAACCCAACCACATGTCCATTTGGTCACCCGATTCCTGGTAGTGGATTTGTCAGAGATAAACTTACAGTACCTCTTGACAAAGTTAACACCGGAAATACAGTCAACATAGATCGAATACCAGAAGATGATCCTGAATTATTAAAGTATTTTGTTGAAAATTCAATAATGCCTGGGGTTGTTGCCGTAATAAAAGATGCTTCACCATATCGGGGCGTGATTACTTTGAGAGCAAATAAAAATGATATTGTTATAAGTTATGAGATATCTAAACGCATTTGGGTTACCCCGATTGGCGTACGTAAAAAAGATTAACCTATCAATAAAGGGGTCAGTCGTGGTTAATGATCTATTGAATCTATTTATATCCTAGAATTGCTCGATGACCTACAAGATCTGGCTTCAGGCCTACCTCAAACATCCTCTAAGACTCGGGGCCATATTCCCAAGCAGCGCAGCGTTGGCATCTCTTATGGTAAAGCATATCAATTCAGACACTAATGGCCCTGTCCTCGAACTAGGACCCGGAACAGGTTCTTTCACCAGAGCGCTGCTTAGGCAAGGAATTAGCGAACAAAACCTAGTTCTAGTTGAGCAGTCTCAAGAATTCGTGAAGCTACTAAAATCTTTGTTCCCTAAAGCCACGATAGTTTGCAATGATGCAAGGAATATATCAAGAATTTCATCTGATTTGGGAATTAAGAAGTTTGATGAGATAGTGTCTGGTTTACCATTAAATGCCATTAGAGATGAGCAGCGACGAATCATATGCAACGAAAGCTTCAAGACGCTTAAACCCAGAGGTTCAATCGTACAAGTATCTTATTTGCCTAGATGTTCGATTCCTAACAGTGTAATTAGCAAGCATTCAGCAAAGAAAATCTACTGCGGGGTCACGATTGCAAACATTCCCCCTGCATTTGTATGGCGTGCAGAAAAATGTTAACCAATTCGGAATTGTCGATTGGAAGGTATTTACCGATTTTGCTTTGCCATAATATATTTAACTAAATGCCACCGCTCTTCTTCTGTAAGCAATTTGTTAAATGTTGGCATAGCTGTAGGGTTAGGTTGTCCTGCCATCTCTAAAGCGAATCCAGTTCGGCTTCCATAGGATATCCAGGCGAAGATTTCACCTTCTGTAGCATCAGCTGAGGAACCTGCTATCAAATTTGCAGGGGCCGCTCCACGGGTTAGATATTTTGCAACTGATCCATCACCTTTTAAGGATTCACCATGACAAACAGAGCAATTGACCCTGTAAATGTCAGCTGCCTTACCTTCATCATAGCTGTTGGTACTTTTACCAGACATTCGCAACGCTGTGTATTCTTCAGCTGTGTATTCAATCTCACGACCCGTTACAGGCACTGAGTCACTTGGAGGTCCGATTGTCGGACCTTCTTGGTCATCATATGCCGGTGAGTAGTGCATTTCAGAAAAAATTACTACAGCATGACTTCCAGTTTCTGGAAAAGCCGGAAATTTAAGGTCTGCGATTCCTAATATATTTGTTTCTCCAGTGTTATTGTTGTAACACCCCGTAACTAGTAATACAAGAACAGCTGACATCACTACCAAAAATAGCATTGACCCTTTTCGTCGTGTTTTATTTTTTTTGAAATTCATATTCACGTATTAAGACTTTAAATTAGTCAAAGTCTTTCTGTTCCCACCCTCTTTTTATATCTTCTGGCTTTGTTTTTTTAAGTATTTCCTCTGCTTTAGATATCTTTTCTTCTGAAGTAGTAACTGTAAGGCCGATATATCCTTCAGTAACACGAGTGTCATATGCTCCCATGAAAACGCGCGGAAGTCGCGATTCAATAATCACACCAATAACAGTAAAAATTATGGAACCCAACATTGTGCCTTCATACATAATGACAGACATTGGAGGCACGGATAATATAGGTTTACCTCCCGTAACAAGTGGATAAGCGAGCTGAGTGCCCGCAGTTATTATAAGGCCCATAATGAATCCGCAGGCTGCGCCAATCAAAGGATATCTATATAAACCATGTTTTGGTTCATCCTCTCCAAAAGCTCCTTCAGGATATGGAGTACCGGTTAAAATCTCATACTCATGACTTTCAAAACCCCCATCTCGAACGGCATCAAGTGCATCTGCAGCTGAATCTACGTCTTTGAAAAGAGCTATAACACTTCGGCTCGATATCATAATATCCCCCTTGATTCGTTTATCTTTGTTTCTGAAAAAAAATTTTCGTATAGCATCTTGTTTTCTTTATATAAATATCTGTAATAATTACTCTCGTATTGTTGCTGGCACAGTTTTACGCCCTACCTGAATTTCATCCCTAAGACGCACTCCTTCTTTCATGTCAAAAATAGGAACCAACGGGAACACCTTTGCAAACAATAGAATACCCATTCCCACAAATGCGAAAGTCGAGGTAACAAGAAGAATCTCAACAATACTTGGTGCATAGCTGCCCCAATCAAACTCTAATGGAGACCTGCGTTGCAGGCCTGGAACTATGATTAAGAAACGTTCCAACCACATACCAATATTAACTAATATGGTGGTTATAAACATGCCCATCGGACTTCTTCTAACCTTTTTAAACAGCCACGCTGGCACGGGTATAAAATATGATGTAAGCATAAATACAAGGAACATTGGCCCCATAGGATTCCTAAATATCTGCCATTCCCGCAATGCAATTTCAGCTGACTCCAGCGTGTATAAAGCAAATATCCATTCAAGTGCAAAGAAAAAGAACCATGTGGTTGCTACAATTATCAGCAACCTACCAATCGCATCAAAATGGTCAGGAGTGATGTATTTATCCCATTTCCACAACCAAACCATAATTGCCATCAACATTGCTACAGCAGACACTCCAGAATGAATCGCCCCGATAATGAAATATGGTGCGAAAATCGTTGAATGCCAGCCTTCAACACCAATTGAAACCGCAAAATCCCATGACACGATACTATGAACTGATACGAAAACTGGTAAAACCAGAGCTGATAACAAAATACCTGCCACTGCCTGGAGCTTCCATTGCCTAGGAGTACCCCTAAAGCCTAAACTCAGTACAGCATAAATTTTTCTTGGAAAGCCTGTGGCTCTATCTCTTGCTGCAGCTAAATCTGGAATTAAAGCAATAAAAACAAATAAAGTACTACCAATAAGATATGTTCCTACAGCACTAGGATCCCACACAAATGGAGATCTTATATTTGGCCATAAGCCTCTTGAAAAATCATATGGACCTATCCAATACAACCGCCAAGGTCTTCCAACATGGAATGCGATATTTGTAAGAGCAGCAATCAATGAAAACAATGTTAGAACTTCTGCAGCCCTAGTGACCGGCCTTCTCCACTCGGCTTGTGTCAGCCTCAATATAGCAGACACCATAATACCGGCGTGGCTTATTCCAATCCAAAAGACAAAGTTAGTTATATAAAAACCCCAATATACTGGCCTGTTAACTCCAGTTACTCCCATACCTTGGTTAAGCTCCCAACCATATGCACCCATGCCTGTAAGCCAAACAAGCAAAAGAGAGCCAAAAGCTGCAAGCCACCATTTTGGCATTCCAAGCACATCTTTTAGAAGGCTTTTATTTATTTCTTTATCAGACGCGTATGAATATTCTTGCATTTCCTATTATTCCGGTTTACCTAGAAGCATTACTGTGGCCCTATGATATTTTTTATGAAGCTTATAAAGCAAAAGTTCTTTTTGTTCCCAAATGTTAATGATCGGAACAACACGTGAAATTAACATGTACACAAGTATTGGAGCAGTAATTGCACCAATCACAATGAAAACATCTGCAACATCTGGATATACAGTAGGTGGTATGGTTTTTATGCCATGAAATTCTGCACTTTGATCACTCACCGAGTAAGCGGCTACATACACGCGAATCCTATCGAAAAATATACCTATTAATACTGAAACGGAGATGAGGGCTGGCCCCCATACGCTTCTTCTTAGGAAGTTCCATATCATCGTGAATAAAGGCACAACAAAAACCAATATAAAGTTTGCATAAAATAGAGGCAAGTAAGGGCCTTTAACAAAAAGCTCTAAAACTTGTATTTCATTAGGTCTTTTACCATACCAATACACCATAAAACTTGACATCCAGAACCAAAACCACATTAATGACAAAGCAAACATTAATTTGCCTAGCCCCCAAAATTGATCGTGTCCTATCTCTTTATATCCGCAGAATTTTCTCAGAATAAACATAGTAAGCAACATAGTGGCGGTCCCAGCTTGCAATGCATGAACAGCATGAGTAGCTGGGTATAGTGCATCTATCCAAGCAGGAACCAAAGTCATCAAAAAGTCTACTGAAAAAAGAAAATGTACAGTTATTAACATTAGGAAATACAAGGCTCCAACAATTCCTAACCTATGTTTTTGCCAAATCCAGTCTCCTGTGGCACCAGTCCAGTTTCTTGCAAGCCAGGTATATCTGTTTTTCTCTTTACTACCAGCATCTGCCCGATCTCTCAAAAGTGCAAAATCCGGAAGAGCAGATATCCAAAGTAACGCAAATCCTAATATCACAAGTCCTACTATAGAGAGAGTCATCCACAAATGAGGTGAGTATGCAAACACCTCTCCAGGATGATAAAACCACAATGATCTTCTACCATCTTCTAGAGAAGGGAGCACCCATAACATTGGTATGAACAATAAAAGACTAATTAATCCAGCTGCAGACCACATTTCCGCAGGTCTCGAAATGATACGACGCCAATGTCCCTTTGCTATTCTGGGTGCAATTGCCACCATAGGTGCCGCTGATGCAGTAGTTAATAAAAACGCCAATACCGCTGCAGTATATCCCCATTTAGATGTATCAGAAACACCATCAACTAACCGAAGTATTAAGCCTATAATTCCTAATATCAACCCCACCCCTAAAGCTAGTATGATGGGTTTAAAATATTTACTCTTTGCTTCATGCCTCGCAACCAAGTCCTCATTTATAGCGGACGCACTAGTCCATTCGGGGTTATCCGCATAAAAGCCTAATGGTTGATTATTGTGATCGCTCATATTAAACCTAGTGTGCTTCCTCAACTACAGCATTTTCATCTACCTTCTTTAGATATATGACACTTGGATTCGTACCATAGTCCTCCATTAAATGATATCCTCGACCATGATCACCATGTAACTCGGACTCAGCCAGTTTAGACACCTGGCTATCTGAATCATTTAAATCTCCAAAGACTAACGTGCCTGTTGGGCATGCATTCACACATGCTGGATTCAATGCCCTATCTCCATCTTCAACTGAAGTTCCATTCTTTTTAGCGTCTCTGGATGTACGCCTTATTCTTTGAACACAAAAAGTGCATTTCTCCATAATTCCTCTGCTACGCACAGTAACATCTGGATTCAGCTGATTATGGAATGACTCAGGCCACTCAGGCTCCCAAAAATTAAAGAATCTAACCTGATACGGGCAGTTGTTTGCACAAAACCTCGTACCTACACATCTGTTGTAAACCTGCACATTTAGGCCTTCACTATTGTGATATGTTGCATAAACTGGACATACCGGCTCACAGGGAGCATCGTCACACTGTTGGCAAAAAACTGGTATGAATCGTGCTTTTATATTAGGAAATTCGCCTTCCCAATATCTCTCTACCCTAATCCACTCAATAGCTCTACGTTGATTAAATAGAGGTTCATCGTTGATTGGGATGTTATTTTCAGACTGACATGCAATCACACAAGCCTGGCAGCCCGTGCACTTATCAAGGTCAACTACCATGCCCCATTTTTTACCGTCCATAACTGTTTTCCTTTTGCATAACTATTATTTCTTTCAATGTGCCTCTTCCAAAGGTGTAATTTTTATTATTCTATGCTCACTATCTCTAGCAAGGTCAGGCTTAGAGTTTTCGAATTTAGGCAAACGTTTCCATTCGTCTACTTTTTCGAGCTTAACCTTTGTGGACGCCCAAGCTAACGAACCTGTTTCTTGGTCAATTTTTGGAGATAAAATAGACATGACGTTA
>JAKUTS010000012.1 GCA_022447925.1 SAR202 cluster bacterium
CAAATACTGCCTGGGGCTCTCCAAATAGTCCAACTGCTCGCCTGAAATTCGATCCGAATTATGGTGATGAATACTGGAAAAGAACCCAGGCCATGGCCGCATTGGGACCCATTAATATTCCTTTAAATGATCGTATATTAATGTCTCTTGGCTTTGTTATGGCACATGAAGAAATTGATACTGCTATAGTTGGCACAAGAAATCCAGAACACCTAAGGTCTAATATAGATTTATTTAATAACCACCTTCCGATCGATGATGCTGTTATTAAGGAGCTATATAAACGATGGAACGAATTAGATGACGGCTGGATAGGACAAATGTAATTATTAACTATTCTTCAGCATTATGAATATACACATCCTGTATATCTTCCGCCAGTTTGAATTTAAATATTTTTGAATAGAAAAATAGCTCTGCTTCAAGCGTTCTTTTTATATTTGCGGCTTGCCTGAAACCATGCTGCTCACCTTCATAGGCAATATAGGCTACTTGCATATTTCTGTCTTTAAGGGCCTGAACCATCATTTCAGCTTGATTTGGCGGAACAACTTTATCTTCTAATCCCTGAAAAAGAATTACTGGCGCAGAAATGTTCTTAATATTGTTTATTGGCGACCTTTCCTTCCAAACAGAAACGCCAGAGGGGTAAGGGGCAATCAATCGATCTAAATACTTGGATTCAAATTTGTGGGTATCTCTAGCCAAGGCTTCGAGATCCGTTACGCCATAAAAGCTGGCTCCCGCTTTGAAAACATTGCTAGATGCAAGCGTTGCCAACACAGTAAATCCGCCCGCACTTCCTCCATCAATAGCAATACTATCTTTATTCACTCTTCCATGTTTAATCAAATATAAAGCGCCGTTAATACAGTCTGCCACATCTACTTCACCCCAACTTCCATCAAGCCTACGACGGTACTCTGTGCCATAACCCGTAGACCCGCCATAATTGATGTCCAGTACTGCAAAGCCTCGTGTTGTCCAATACTGGATTCCTTGGTTTAGAGAAGATCCGGTGGCACCTGTGGGGCCTCCGTGAATTTTTACCAATAATGGCGGTTTAGAATTTACGAGTCCTTGATACTTACGATTTTGTGGTGGATAGAAAAATCCATGTGCGGTCAGGTTGTTTTCAGTCGGAAATTCTATCGACTCAGGGATCGATATATCATCTATATGCATAGTATCTGCAATAGGTCGGCTTATTTTAGTGTGACCCTGACCGCTTAGTTTTAAAGATACTACTGCTGGACTAGATTTTGGAGATCCAGCCTTGAATGCCACTACCCCGTCAGAGTAATTTATTGAAGAATACTCTGTGTATGGCAAATCAATCTTGGTCAACTTTTTAGACAGCAGGTCTATGCAACCCAAGTACCAACGACTATCACTGGTGTAGGCACAAAAAATCGTTTTGGAAGACGTAAACTGGTAGGTCTTCATGCCGAAAACCCACATCGGAGTGGCAAACTCTGCATTCATAATAAGAACTGGTTCTGGACAAGGTCGTTCTGCAGCAGTATCTACGCTGTACAAATTCCACCAACCTGTACGATCAGAAACATAAAACAAACTGTCTTCATACTCTGGATGCCATTCCGGCTGGAATATAGCTTCTGTATTTCCTCCAGCTACCAGACGGCGATTTTTGATACCGTCTTTATCAAGATCTCCCACCCATAATTCACAACCATCCCAGGGCATTAAGGGGTGGTTCCACTGTAGCCAAGCTAATTTTTTACCTGACAGGTTAATTCTTGCATTTGAATAGAAGTCAGCTCCAGAAACCAATACTTCGGGCTTAGTCTGAGAAGGTCTGCTCAAGGACAACCTTACTATACGGTTTATTGGTTCATTTCCTGAATCTCGGCTATGGGATTCATTTATGCAAATCAATTTACCTGAATTTTTATCAACTTTAATGTCCGCAAAACGCTGAGTGGTGTCGTTAGAAGTTATTGCAACAGGTTCCCCTGATTTGTCTTGCCGATATATTCTTTGGTCGGCAAAGTTAGAATAGTAAATTATTCCTCCCGAAACATCATAAGATCCGCCACCGTATTCATGTACTCTAGTCCTGGCGCTGTGCCTTTGATCAATAACATCTACCATAGATCCATTTCTGTCGAGCCGCACAATCACGCTTCTTCCTTTTTCACTAGGCCTGCCTTCAATCCAGTATATGTCTGCATCATCCATAATGACTTGGCTTAGACTTATTGAGCCATCAGCTATTTTTGTAGCGCTAACTGAAGATTTCCAGCTTCCGTATTTTGCCAGTATCTTAGCCATCTGTGTTGTCTTGGCCTTCCTTAGTTTTTTCGGTCAAACTGGACACCATCCAAATATTCGATTGGCCGTCAGGATTAATGGTATATCTGCCTTTGATTAGTTGGTTTTTTGCAAGTATTCCTGAAAAGTGAAGCTTGTCCATTGGGATTCCAGAATTATTCAGCATTGTTGATTCGTTAAATTCGGCTGAAAACTCAATGTAATCCCCATTTACCTTTCCTGTTAATTCGCTCTCTTGTTTTTCATTATTCGCATTAGTTATCAACACTGTTCCACTTAAAGATGAGCCTTGCTTTAACAGGGTTAGCTCCATCGAACGCACAGTTTGTTGTTCATTTTGGGAATCAATCAAATAAGGGTCAATCATTACGCCTCTAAAGTCGCCTATTTTAGTTAGGTCTTGATTCTCTGACAATTGAGATGTTGTAAATGAAGATAACAAGTTATTAACCATTTGTCGTAATTGTTCATCTCCATTAGAGAAAACAACTGTTCCAAATGCTCCAGCTAACTGTTGGCCAGGCCCTTTGGTTGTTGCCACTACTTCATATCGCTCCTTATTTAAATCTATGTGCAACATCTCAACATATGATTGATCATTCACAATAACTGTATGTAGCCTGGAGTCCGCCAGCTGGACTGGACCTTCGATGCTAGTTGGTTGATAAACCAATTCGTATGCGGCCTTCCTTTGAATTGACCAATCCAACAAAGTTTCTTCGACAGGCTCATTTAACCTCCGTATTATCAGGGTTGTTGAGCCTGCCTGATCGTATATTCTGTGATCGGTAACCAAAATTGTTTCTTCGTATTTTCGATCTGTTTCTTCAAGCTGAACTATTGTCCAATTTATCGGAAACTCTATTTGCCAACCACGTTTCTCGCTTACTATTTTCCGCTCGAGCGAGAACCGATCTACAGGCTCTGTTTCAAAGTTATTTAGCCAAATAAACGCACTAATAAAAGCCTCTAAGTCTCTTAGGCTGTATTTGGCATTGTATTCACAAGTGTCGGCTAATAAATTTAAATATAATTTCCAGTTATCTCTAAGATACACCGAGGCCCATTCATATCCATGTAAATCACAAGAGCCTCCACCCAATCCTAGGTACTCATACGATATTCCGCCAATGTCACCAGTTAGTGATTTCTCGGATTCCGAAATTATAGAAAACCCCGGCGTTGTTGAAAGTCTAAATTCTTTTAGGGCAGCTATCGCCTCCTGGGTTGTGTTTCCGACAAAGGATTCTCCATTAACTATTTCATAAGTGGAGTCTGTTACAGTAATAGACACATAGCCATTACCCACAACTTCTCCATTGTCCGAGGTAATAGAAAATCTATCTAAAGTGTCATCTTCTCTGGCATAAAATTGAGTGTCCTGAGAATATGACCAGGCTGTTGGAAGTGCAACCAGATAACGTGATTCTAGGTCGAGGTAGGTTGTCCATTCAGTAGATACAATATTTTCCTCATACAAAAAACTAACCTGGTCTATTTGATAGGCCATAATTAAGCCTGCAACCAAATTACTCGGAACTGCATAATTTACACCGATTAACCGGGTCGAAGGGTCAATAATAGTGCTGGTATAGTAATCCCTTCTTGCAGTTACCCCAACTACTTCCCCTTCGGCGTTTAATAGCGGACCTCCGCTATTGCCAGCATTTGTTGCGATTTCGGTATGAATAAACTGTCGTCCATCAGTCAGTCGAGTCGTTGAAAAAACTCCTGTGTTGATTGTTGGATTTAAGCCAAACTCTTTCTCAGTAGATTCACCTAAATATGGATAGCCGATTGATATTAGCCATTCTCCAGGGAAAAGCTTGCTGGAATCTGCAAAGGCAAGGTATTCAAATTTATTTTCATTCCCTGGTTGAGGTGGGTTTATTTGCAATAAAGCAATATCCTGACAGGGGTATATTGCAACTAGCGTTGCCTCCCGTTCGCCTATTTCAGCGTTCTTTAATGAATACTGACTACCTGTATCAGCCTCGTAGCACATAGTCGCTTCCATTTCATCAGTTACTGTACTCACAACATGTGCATTCGTGACCACTAAGCCATCAGAGTTTACGAGAAATCCAGTACCCGCGTTTTCCACTTCGACGATTGCTGAGCCAGAATTATTCGTAACACCCAATACATCTAGCGGAAATGAAGTGTCTATAGTTGAATTTGGGGTTGGGGTTGCGACTAAAATTACCTCGACTTCTTTAATCACCTCCACAGGAACTTCGACTTCCTTAATCACCTCGACAGGAACTTCGACTTCCTTAATCACCTCGACAGGAACTTCGACTTCCTTAATCACCTCCACAGGAACTTCGACTTCCTTAATTAAAACTTCAGGTTCTGGCCTAGGTAGCGCAGCAATAAAATCCAACCTGGCCTCGATAGTAGCTTCAATATCAGGTGTAGCAGGGATTGTTAGTTTTTCTCTTGACTCATTAAAGGGTTCATACTCACGATTACATGACCATAAGAAAATAACCGTCGCCAAAACGGCTATAGTTAGAATAAATTTTATTGAAAAAGCTGCAAGATTTGACAAAATTTATCTTTCCGGAACTGTAAAAAGAATCGTTTATTCAATATAAGTTTACTAATTGCATTATACTGGCTTCATGATTCCCATTACGCTGTCAATTAAAAACTTTATGTGCTATCGAGAGCCTCCAATACTCAACTTAGAGGCAGTTCAGGTGGCATGCCTTTGCGGTAGAAATGGACATGGCAAATCAGCATTGCTTGACGCAATTACATGGGCTGTTTGGGGCCAAGCGCGGACAAGAACTCAAGATGAATTGATCCATCAAGGTCAAACGGACATGGTTGTTGACCTAGAATTCTCTGCCCGGGGACAAACTTATAAAATCAGTCGTCGCCATTCTCGGAAACGAGGAAAACAAGGCGCTTCATCATTAGAGCTTCAGGTATTTTCTGATGGTGTATTTGTTCCAATTACAGGTAATACAATACGGGAGACCGAAACAGCTGTGAAAACCTTGCTAAACATGGATTATGACACATTTGTAAACACAGCTTTTCTCCTGCAAGGTAAAGCTGATTTATTTAGCTCATCAACACCGGCCCGAAGAAAGGAAACCCTTGCAGAGGTATTGGGGCTAAGGTACTACGATTCACTAGCAGTTAAATCGCGCGAATTAGCGAGAGAGCAAGATAAATTGATAGCATCAATAGACTCGACTGTGGCATTTCAATCGGAGGAGCTAGAAAAAAAGGGCGTATATGAGACAGATTTATCAAGTGCTCAAAATAAACTAAATAGCCTAGAAAAATCCTTACGGTTAGCTCTGTCAGAAAAATCGGTTATCGAGTCTAAAATTGATAAGTTAAAACTAACGGAAACTACGATCGAATCGAATCGAGGTCGAATTAATTCTGCGAAAGCTGAGCTCCAACAGCTACAACTCTCCGTAGATCGTTTTCAAGCGGAACTGGCAGAAGCAGAGAAGCTGCAACTCAAAGAATTAGAAATTGGCAAAAACTATTCCGCGCTCCAAGATGCTTTGTCTGAAGAAAAACTAATTTCTAAAAAAGGATTTAAGCATAAAGATCTATCTGGTGCTGCTACTAACCTAAAACAGTCTATTGACATTGAAGCCACGCGATTAAATGAGAGGATCCAGTCAACCCAAAAACAGATAAATGATCTGTCTATGTTATCTGAAAACCTGCCTAAGCTAACTAAAGATGTTGGCAGAATTGACCAGCAAAAATCCGATTTAGAGAAGCTAAAATCAACTTCTGAAGAATTAGACAAGTCTATCTCCGCATTGGAAACGAGGTCGGCGGTTTTAAATAGTGAAAATTCTTTATTAAAACAAACAATGGATGAAACAAGACAAAAATATGATTACCTTCAATTAGATGAGGCAGTGTGCCCCGTTTGTAGTGCGGCTCTCGGAGACACCAAGGTTGAAAAGTTGCGCTTAGAATACGAATCCTCTGGAGCTCAAGCAAAAGCCGCTTACTTGAAAAACCAGAATCAGATAGCCGAAGTTGAAAAAGAAACATTAAGTGATCAAGCCAAGCTTTCTGAAATAAATAAGAATGCTGCAAAAATGCACAATGAGATTTCCAGCAAAGAAGATTCGCTAAGACGTGACATTGCTACTGCAGAAAACGCTAATGCTAATAGGCAGAGCCTACAGGCTGAATTGTCTTCGCTTCAGTCTAGCATTTCTAGTAGTTCGTTTTGCAAATCAGAAAAACTCGAGCTTGCCAAGATAAATGATGAACTAAATTCATTAAAATATGATGCTGTGCGACATGATGATCTAATTAAATTGATCGAGTCTCTCCATCCTTACGAAGATGCAATGCGACAATTAAACCATGCCAAAGGTTCGATCGACAAACTCAACGAAAATATAACGCAATCTAGCAGACTCCTGCAAAATCGCTCCTTGGAAATAAAACAGGCTAATCAAGAAATTATGGATCTAGAAAAAGGTCTAGTTGAGCTGCCAGAAATTACTCGCCGACATCAAGGCATCACGGTCCAGGTCGAAGGGCTTGAAAAACAGCGGGCTCATTTGTCCGAAGAAACAGGCAGGCTGAGAGAGCGACTTGACCATTGCGAAAGATTAGAAAGCCAGATCAATAAACAAATGAAGGCAAGACGCGTGTCAGAAAAGGAGAGTCGCCTACTCAACGACTTGGCCGGAGCATTCGGACCTAACGGCATCCAGGCAATGATAATTGAAACCGCTATTCCCCAAATTCAAGATGAGGCAAACGAGATGCTTTTCAGGCTTACCGATGGAGGCCTTTCAATAAGGTTTGATCTAACTGAAGGCCGAAAGGATCGTAGTACTGGCAGCCCTTCAGAGCAGCTAGAAATTCGTGTTAGCGACGAAATGGGAACAAGAAGTTATGAAACATTTAGCGGTGGCGAATCTTTCAGAATAAATTTTGCCATACGCATCGCTCTCTCAAAAGTTCTTGCTAGTCGATCGGGTGCGCCTCTTCCAATACTCTTCATCGATGAAGGATTCGGTTCACAGGATGAATTTGGACAAGATCGCCTCAAGGAAGCTATTAATTTTATTCGTGATGACTTCGAGAAGATTTTAGTTATCACGCATATTGAAGAAATTAAGGATGCGTTTCCGGCGCGAATAGAAGTTGAAAAAACTCCATCCGGCTCAACGTTTAAGCTGGTCTCTTAGAGGTGCCAATGCCTGAAGATTTAATTAGCAATTACTTACCCGGTGAAAAAGAGTCTGTGATATTAATAAAAACGGGGTTGTCAAAGTTTTTACAGGAATTCAAATCAAACAGACTTTCTTTTCCAGGGCTCGAATTAGGATCACCTGTAATAATTAACGTGGAAGATGCTTATTTTGATACCCCTTCCAAAAACTTGAGTAACGCTCAATTGGCATTAAGGCTAAGAAAACAAGGAGATGTGGTCGTACTTGGCTTAAAGGGACGAGATCGCTGGACATGTTCTGGAGTTTCAAGAATCGAAGTCGAGGAATCGTGGTCAGCAAATGGGTTGGCAACCATATTACATTACCTTGAATTTTTAGGAGTAGCCCTGACACACCCCGGTGTTCCTATAGGCTCAGCCGAGCCAGCCAGCATACTAGGTTTAATGGGCATGAAAACAATTCAAAACAGATCATTAGAAAGAACATTATGGCCGTTATCGGATACGGCGAACAATAAAACTTGCTCTTTAGGACTAGATATAGTGACATTAAATCTCTCTAACAACCCGGTTAAGTTTGGGGAAATAGAAATAGAGCTCACCAATGGGCCAGTTAACTCTATTCAAAACGTATTCGATACTCTCATATATAATTACCCTGAATCGCTTCAGCCTTGGCAATATAGCAAGCTTCAAACAGGCGCTGCTATTGAGACTTTGTCTAAGTCATCTAATTGCAGTATTGCTGATGAAAATGGTGAATTAACACCTAATGGCATAAAGCAAATTGAACAGCTCTTAAGAAAACCGCATTGACGGGCTGAAGCCACGCTGCTGACAGCTTGTTAAATGTTTGGAGGCAATATTGATAAAAATATTAGGTGGATATCAAACTGATTTTGCCAGAAACTGGGGCAAAGAAGGAGTGTCTATTGTTGAAGCATTTAAAGAGTGTGTAAACGGAGCTCTCGAGTCAAGCCATTTGAATGCAAGCGATATCCAAACGATCCATGTTGGAAATGCGGCAGCTGAGTTGTTTCTTTCACAGGGACATCTAGGCGCTTTAGCAATCGAAGCGGACTCTTCACTAAGAGGCTTGCCGTCAGTAAGGCATGAGGCGGCATGCGCTTCGGGAAGTGTAGCAACTCTTGCGGCCTCAGCGGAACTGGAGGCTGGAAGATATCAAGTCGCATTAGTTATTGGAATCGAACAAATGAAAACAGTTGATCCGCTAAAATGCGGGGAGTTCCTGGGAACGGCGGCGTGGTACGATCGGGAGGCTAAGGGGATTGATTTTCCATTTCCCAAACTGTTTGGACAGCTAGGTAGTGAATATATAGCTCGATTTAGCCTGAATAATGAACACTATGCTGAGTGCCAATCTTACTTATCAGACCTTATGTTCAATAATGCTCGCCTTAATGGGAAGGCTCAAACAAGAGATTGGGATATAGAAAACATGTCAGATAAATTGACTGCCAAGATATCTCCAGAAATCAGCGTAAGGGATTGTTCACAGATAACAGACGGAGCAGTTGCTTTAATAATTGCATCGGATCGGTTTGCTACTGAGCACGCCAAAACCCGGGGTATAAATTCTGATTCCATCCCTGCAATACTAGGCTGGGGGCACACCACAGCACCGATTGCATTATCAGACAAGCTATCGGAAAGTAAAAATAGTCGTTACGTATTGCCACATGCTCGCAAAGCTATAACCGATGCATACGATCGCGCAGGTATTGACGGTCACTCAAGCCTCGATTCTTATGAATTTCATGACTGTTTTACAACTACATCCTATGCATCCTTAGATTTAGTCGGGCTGACAGAGCCTGGTAAAAACCATAATGCAATCGAAAACGGTTCGATAGAAAGGGATGGCCTATTGCCATTGAACCCAAGCGGAGGTTTAATTGGGGCCGGGCATCCAGTTGGTGCTACAGGGGTACGCCAATTGCTTGACAGTTATTTACAGGTTTCAGAGAAGGCAGGACCTTATCAAGTGAAATTAAAAAACAAAAATGTTCTTGCTGTTAACATGGGTGGCAGCGGCACCACCACGGTGGCAACGGTAATAGGAATGAATACGGCATGAAAATACCATCAGCTTTTGAAGTGGGAAACACAGCTTCTATAACAAAAACAATTAGGCTAGAAGATGTTGAATCTTTCGCTAAAATAAGTGGTGATGACCAGCCTGTCCATGTGTCGGCAGATTATGCTTCCAATACACGTTTTGGTGGCCAAATTGCACACGGCACTATTTTAGTCGGTCTTATTTCGGCAATTTTAGGAAATGTCATGGCAGGAGACGATTACACCGTTATATTCCTTGGACAGTCGTGTAAATGGATTTCTCCAGTTAAGCTAAATGACACTATCACTGCTGAATGTGTTGTAACTAAAGTTAGGACCGACAAGCCAGTAGTCAGCTTATCGTGCATTTGTAGAAATCAAGATAAAGCAAAGGTTATGGAAGGCACGGCTACCGTCTACATTGACGCCTACCCCTACAAAAGCTAGCTTTTAGAATTGTTTATTACGGCCAGGGCCTAGATCCAAACTTTTGTGCTTGGTCTACTATGTCAATGCCTACATTTTCTGACCAGGCTGCGATCAGCTGGCTCACGACAGGCCCTATTTTGCCATCCCCTATTTCTCTATGATCCACTTTTGTCATAGGTAAAACGCCTGGTCCCGTAAAGGAAACGAATGCCTCGTCGGCTGTATATAAATCATATGGCTGTAAATCCTCTTCAATTATTGGAATGTCTAGTTGGCCAGCTAAATCAAACACAACAGATCTTGAAACCCCCTGAAGAATAGACCGGTCGGTTGCCGTTTTGATAGTGCCATTAGTAACCAAGAAAACATTATTGATGGTGCCTTCGGTAATATTGCCTTCATGGTCTGTCAATATAGGCCAGCCGCCAGGAACCACATCATTAGCCTCTAGCTCAGCCATAGCAAAATTCATGCGGGTGTAGTGCTTAACTTTTGGTTCTACTGTACCAGGGGCATGGCTTTTCGTTTTTGTTATTACCCCATGTGCTCCAGTTAAGAACTCGGGAGCATATCTTGCAAAATCAACTGGAGCAATTCTGCATCCTACCGCAGGTGGCCCCGCAGACCAGGCCCAGGGGCCTTTACCTCGAGTTGCAAAAAACCAAATAATCAAATCCCCCACCTCTGGTATATGTTTTTGGTTGCGCTTGACGGCCTCTATAATTATTTCTCCAAACTCATCCATGGACATGCCTATATCCAATCTGGCATATTTCAAAGATCTTCGCATTCTGTCAAAGTGTCTCTCAATCTTGAATGGTTTTCCATTATAGGTTCGGGCAACATCAAACACCGCATCTCCCATAAGCAGCCCTCTGTCGAACACGTCTAACTTACATTCTTCTGTTGGGATCCAGTCTCCATTAAAAAACGATGTGCAGTCAGCCATAGCATTTTTCCTCAGTTTTTATGTTAAACCTGATTATACGCTCTTGCGATCACATGCTGTCCAGCTGTACCGTTGTATCCATGAATAATCCGATCAAGGCCGTTCTTTTTGATTGCGATGGAACGCTCGCCCCAATACACATGCAGGTTACTCCTGCAGTTAGAGATTCAGTTCACAGGCTATCGCAGCTAGTACCCGTAGCAATCATATCTTCCCGGGATTTTCATGATATCTCTTGGCTCGCTAAAGATCTCGGTCTCAGTGCACCTCAAATTTCTGAGGGCGGGGCAAGGATATTTGATGCTCAATCAGACAGTTGCATAGATTTACAGTGTTTGGAAGTAGCTGATGCGGAGGATATATTCGCGCTTCTGGATAAAGATTCGTTAGACTTCATAGCAGTCGATCAAGATAAACGCGTCAGCTCAGTAAATCAGATATCCACCTGGAAAATCTCTAGGATCACCGCAACTTCTCTTACTGAAAAACATGCATCAAAAATAATGAGCAGCTTAAATGATCGTAAATTACTTTATACCGCTAAAGTTCAAAGAACCGACAACAAGGAGTGGATGATTGATTTCACTCATTCACAGGGAAATAAATTGGCTGCGGCAAAAAGGTTCGCCAGTTTGCTGGGTTTATCAATTAATGATTTGGCTGCCGCTGGAGATGGGTACAATGATATTACGATGCTTATAGGGTGTGGCTATGGAATAGCAATGGGTCAGTCACCTAAAGAATTACAGAATGTTGCTGAATATATTGCTCCTTCCGTGGAAAATGATGGCCTGTCCGTTGCTATAGAGGAATTCATTTTGCCGAGAATAAAAAATGAGTCTCCGTTAAATAATTAAAATTAGGAGTCTGTATATTTCATGAAGTTCGAAGCTGTTTTATTAGATTTGGACGGGACTATTCTTCGTCCTGACCAAATAATATCTGATGATGTATCAGCGGCTATATCAAATATAAGAGACCGGATTCCAGTATGTATATTAACTGGCCGCGAGCTTGCTGAGGTGTTAGATTATGCTTCCATTTTAGGATTAACCTCTCCTCAAGCTTGTGACGGAGGATCAACTATAGTGTCTGCTTCTAGCAAAAAGGTTTTGTGGGCTGTTAGTTTATCGAATTATGAAATATGCTTGATTTTAGACGAGCTAAAAACTTCCCGTCTAAGTTTTTTTGGCACTCGCCCTGACGGAGTTAACACTAATATTGATTCAGGTTCTTATGAAAAAAAATCTAATTGGATCTGCAGCGACTGGGATGAGGCGAAGAATTACGGATATACAAGGATCTCGGCCATGAATTTATCTGAACAAGTGGCCGAGGAGCTAGAAGGGCGACTATCTAGTAATAGCAGTTTGAATGTTACTAAAGCTTTTTTGCCTTATAACGGCCTTTGGGCAGTAGACTTCACGCATAGTAATATCAATAAAGGCACTGCGGCAGCGAAAATTGCAGGATTTCTTGGCAAAAACCTAGGTTCATTTTTAGCTGTTGGCGACAGCTACAATGACAAGTCTATGCTAGACTGCGTTGGTTTTTCAGTTGCAATGGGAAATGCTCCTGACTCAATGACTGCTTCTGTCGACTATATTGCTCCTCCGGTTGAGGAAGACGGGCTTGCCAAAGTAATTAATGAAGTTGTCATTCCAAATTTGGACTAACTAGGCTTTATATATGCAGCCTAAATTATCAAGAATCCAGCATGGGCCTTTTCGGTCTTTTCTGTATCGGGACTACAGGTTGGTATGGATTTGCGCGACTTCATCGTCAATAGCTAACTGGATGCTTAAAACAGCAATTGCGTGGCTAGTTTTAGAGATGACTCGTTCACCGGTTTTAATAACCGTTGCTTTCGCTGTTTTCGCCATACCTAGTGTTTTTATTGGCCCGTTTGCAGGAGTTTGGTCAGATAAGTACAGTCGTAAAAAATTATTAGTGATTGTATGGATAATATCTTGCGTTTGTTCGATTATTTTAGGTTTACTTGTTCTGGCCGATTTTCAAGATGTGTGGTTGTTCTTTTTGCTGACTGCTTTAATTGGGTCCAGCATGCCTATTGTTTTTGTTTGCAGCCAAACGTACATATATGACATTGTGGGGCCAAATAATGCATTAAACGGCATATCCCTTTGGTCTTTAGGCTTGAGATTGGTTGGTGCGGCAGGGGCAATAATCGGAGGCTTCATAATTGAATCCTCAGGCATTTATCTGGCTGTATTTATCGCCGCTATGGCATATGGGGTGGCAATAGTAGCAGTAATTGCAATAAGGCATGTCGACGCCAAGGGCGATTTAGATGGCTCGTCAGTATTGGACAATTTAAAGTCTGGGCTTAGTGTGATTAAGGGGTCCGGTTTATTAATCGGGGTAGTTATATTAGCTATCATTGCTGAAGCTTTTGGCTATGGCATCAGTGCCATATTTCCTATATTAGCCGATGTAGGTGTTTTCGGGGTTGGCGCTTTTGGTTTGGGAATAATGAACGGGGCTTTTGGCGTCGGTGGGGTTTTAGGATCGATCATACTGGCAGGCTTAAGAACCCTTGAGCGCCTCGGCTCACTTCTGGTCCTGGTTTTGCTGGTTTGCGGTTTTTTGTTGTTGGGTTTATCTCTATCGAACTATTTTTAAATAGCCGTATTGATAATTGGTGGATTGGGGTTAGTAATGGCTAGCTATGACACGTTGGCAATTCTAATAATGCAACGAACTGCTCCCGAGGGCATGAGAGGAAGATTGACTGGTGTGCTCGTTTTGACATTTGGCATCGGGCCCGCAGGCCATATAGCTTTAGGATTTATGACAGACGCATTGGGGCCTTCTTTGGCCGCAGGAACAAGTGCTGTAATCGTCATCTCGGTTACATTACTAGTATTCATTACGATCAAAAAGCTGCGCTAGTTGCGATCTTGATGTAAGATTTTGACGTTATGATGAAATTTATTACTCTATCTATATTTATTTGCAGCTTAATTTTTGTGTTCGCCTGCGGGGGATCCGATACCGCTGAAGAGAGCGCAGGGAAAGATAATAGTGGTGGCGAAGAATCTTCTACAACTTCCCAGTATGGAGAGGGCGTTTTTACTATTGCCGAAGGTGAAATGAGCGATCGACGTAAAGACCACGTCGTTTTATTAATGCCTGACGGAAAAGTAATGGTTGTAGGCGGCCGTTCTAGCAGCGCTACACAACAAAGAGTGCCAAGATTGAAGTCTGCCGAGCTATATGATCCAGCTACAGAAGAATGGACTTACCTGGCTGAAATGATCAACACATTATCCGCTGCTGGCCGAGAAAGCCCTGCGGGGTCTGTTTTGCAGGATGGTCGTGTGTTTATAACAGGAGGGCAAAACAGCAGTAATGACCCCTTAAAAACGTCTGAGCTTTACGATCTAACCACTGATGCATGGACAAAGGGCCCAAAGCCTCTCACGTGGATACAAAGGCATACCCATACATTATTAGATGATGGAAGGGTAATTATAATTGGTGGCACAGACGACCTTTCTCAATTAAAAAAGACAGCCTTTTTTGATCCGGCTACTGACACAATCACAAAGCTTGCTGAAATGACTACTGGCAGATCAAACCATAGTGCAACTCTGTTGCTTGATGGTCGTATTCTAGTAGCAGGTGGGGGCAAAAGAGAGCTTTCGGACGCTACAGATACAGCTGAGATATATGATCCTGAAACAGATACATGGTCATCCGCTGGTCGAATGAACGAAGCAAGATTATCTCACACAGCGCATCTTTTACCAGATGGCAAAGTGCTTGTGACTGGAAGTAAGGGTAAGCTTGCAACATCCGAAATATATGATCCTGAAACAAATTCATGGTATACCACCTGCCCAATGATGACGGGAAGGTCCGATCACTCTGGATCACTACTACAGGACGGGCGCGTATTCGTGAGTGGTGGTGAGGGAAATCTGGATTCAACTGAAATATATGATCCATCGACAGGGGAATGGTCTCCAGGCCCCAAGCTAAATGTTTCTCGTAACCGACATCGACAAATAACAATGCAAGATGGCTCTATACTCATAACTGGAGGTCAAGGGCCCGAGAAAATGTCCGTGGTGGTAGAGTACTTTAAGCCAGATCCAGTAGAGAGACATACTGGTGCAAGTGTATTGGGTTGCGATGGAAGCGTTGTTATAAAAGAAGACGCTGAAGAAGATGCATACAACGCAAATTCTCCCGATACAGATGCGGCTCATTCTGATAGGTTCTCAGAGATAGAGGATGCAGGCTTGTCGGATGCAGATTTTGTGTTTGCAGATCCGATTATTGCAGGCCCTGATGACGACGTAATTGTTGTGCCTCTTAGAACGCCCGGCACGATTCGTATAGGACAAGGAATAGGAAGCCCTTCAGTAGATGCTACTGGCACCATTGTTAGGCTCAAAGAAATTATTACCAACTCTGAAGAAGAGGGCATCAGCATTCTGGTAAACCTTCGTAATGGCGGCTGGGATATGGGTGATATGACTCTTGTTATTGGCCCTGGTGAAACCGGTCCAGGCGTAAAAAGCTTCGCTCGTGTATGGCTAGGGGTAATAGGGGTCGGCACTGACGCGTCAGGCGCGCCTACTGCCACCGTTGTAGTATTTGAACCCGGTAAATAATATTCAATTAAAAATAAGTTAAAAGAGGCTGCAAGTTTTGCAGCCTCTTTTAATTACCGCTATTGTTTTCTCCTCGCCAAGCGCTTTGTTTTATTAGCTCCGTAAACTCTGCGTGGGCATTAGGAGAAGCTGCTATTATTCCATCACTTTCCAAGCCCGCTCGTTGTCCCCTTCTATCAGTAATCATACCCCCTGCCTCTTCGACAATCAGCAATCCTGATGCTTGATCCCACGGCTCAAGCTTATGGTGAAAAAAAACATGTAGTCGGCCTGCTGCGAGGTAAGCCAGGCCAAGGGCAGCTGAGCCGAAGATTCGAGCTGTTTGCATGCCTGGCCAAATGCTTTTAATGATATCTAGTGAATTTGCGCCGCCCTGATCATCATAAGATAAATCTAGGCCTAAAATCCCTTCAGCCAAGCGATCTTCTTGAGAAACGGATATGCTTTGGCCATTCAAAAATGCGCCTTGCCCCCTCAAAGCGTGAAAGGTTTCATTTCTAATGGGGTCGTGAGTTATCCCTAACTGTACTTCACCTTTATATGCCAATGCTATTACGGTTGCAAAATGTGGAATGTTCGAGGCAAAATTCCTTGTTCCATCCAATGGGTCTATTATCCAAAGCCATCCGTCATTGGATAAGTCGCCCCCACTCTCTTCTGCCAAAACAGAAATTCGAGGGTATTCTTTTTGCAGAATCTTTTTTACAGCAGTCTCCACCTCAATATCTGTTTCAGTAACAACATTACCCCGGCCTTTTACCTTAACGCGTTTAGATTGAGAAAATCGGTCGAGCAAAATAGTGCCCGCATATCCTGCCGCCTCTAATGCAATATCAGCAGCCGTGCGGCCGCTGGAAGATCTCGGAAAACCTGTCATTTTTTTCCCTGCGCTTTTTTTAATAATTTCTAGAAACCACGTTCTGGTAGAATCATCTTCTATTCGTCTTAACTTGTCAGAAATCGATTATATTACACTCAACAATTTAGGATGTTTGTTCCGAATAGATATAGGCCACAATATTGCCTTAGTCAAAATCACTGACCTCTCACAGCCCGGCAGGCAGTCTGTACTGCGATTGCTTATCAGGCGTGCCTGTAAATCGCGGTTACGGCTCTTTAACAGGCCTATTAAGAGGCCCACAAGTTGTTTCATTTTGGGAGTTCATAGTTTTTAAATTCAACTATGTGAAAAAAGTCACTTTATTTTTTATTAACTTTTTTAAGTTTTAGTATTGATCCCAGTAATTGAGGTGCTAGAATGCGCTTCAGCTCTTTAATTCGAGATGGGTCCCGGATGAGTTGCATGCCTGTAGCTAGGCGTTTAACAAAATTAAACCGTGAATGCTATTTTGATTTGGGGATTTAAAAAACGAGGAAATATAAACAAGTATTTTGCAATCTATTGGTTTAGAATCGAAACAACTCGAACCTTATAAACATGAAGACCCTAAGTCTCTGTGGGCTGCCGTGCTAGGAAATTTACAGCTCCACGTTTCTAGAGATTGCTTTGATACATGGCTATCAAAAACCTCATTCCTTTCTTTAGAGGAAGATATTCTAACAATTGGTGCTCCAAATGCTTTTGTAGCAGAGATGCTTGAGCAAAGATTATCCGGAATTGTATTAAACTATGTACAAAAACTAGCTGGCTCTGAACTTAGCCTGAGAGTGGAGGTGGTTGGTGCAGCATCAGCTCCAATTCCAGAAGTCATTGCACATAAAGATGACTTAGTTACTTCGAAAGGTTTTTCAGGCCGCTTATTTCATAAGTTTACTTTTTCAGACTTTGTGGTTGGGCCTTCGAATGAATTAGCGCATGCGGCCGCTATGGCTGTAGCTACAAGCCCGGCAGATAAGTACAACCCCTTAGTTATTTACTCTTCAGTTGGTTTAGGCAAAACACACCTACTTCATGCTATAGGTCACAACATTACTGCCCTAGGAATGAGTCCCGTATATGTCACTACAGAAGAATTTACTAATCAATACATTTCTGCTATTAGGGCCGGCACCACAGAAGAGTTTAGATTTCAATATCGGCACGCGGATGTTCTTTTGATAGACGACATACAGTTTTTGTCGGGAAAAGAGCAAACACAAGAAGGGTTTTTCCACACATTTAACGCGTTGCATTTAGCCGGTAAGCAAATTGTGGTTGCTAGCGATCGGCCTATTCAAGAGTTAAGCATTTTGGAGAAAAGGATCACTTCTAGGCTGGCTGGAGGACTAGTAGTTGACTTGCAGCCGCCATCAAGAGAAACGAGAGTAGCAATACTTCAGTCTAAATTGAACCGATTAAATAAATCTGACTTTGTTTCCGGCGACATGTTAGATTTGATTGCGAGTAGAGCCCCCACAAATATTCGTGAATTAGAGGGCTGTCTTAATCGAATAGTGGCATATGCAGACCTGGTCAATCACGAAATAAACCTAGACATCGTATCGCAATTAATTCCTGATACAATCGATCCACAAGCCCACCTTACCGTGACTGCTAAAATGGTTCTTGATCTAATCTCTAAACATTTCAACATTGAAAATGCTGCGCTTTGTGGAAGAACTCGAAGTTCTCAACTAACTAATGCAAGGCATATGGCTATGTATTTGTTAAGACATGAGGCAAAAATGGGGTTTAAAGAGATAGGAAAATCATTAGGTGATAGAGATCATTCAACAGTTATTAATGCGTGTCACAAGATAGACTCGATGATTTCTAGGAGTGCTTCTTTCCAGAATAGAGTTCAGTTTCTCAGAAAATCACTTAGGTAAAACTAACCTCATAGTTGTTCAACAAATGTTTGTAAACTTGTTTCTTTGTGTTTCTATTTGTTTCTCATGAAAATCATGTGGCTTCGATTTTTGTTTCTTTACTTATAACAAACATTTTTATAACTTTATATTCACATGTTGTACACGTTGATATTCTAATACTGCAAGTTTAAAAATAAACTTTATCCACACCAACAACATGCTTATTATTATTCTTATATAAATTAAATATTCTAAAATGATAGATCAAGCTACAATCAACATAATAAGTGGGAATGGAGGGAATGGATGCATAAGCGGTAGGCGTGAGAAATATGTTCCCAAAGGTGGACCTGATGGAGGAGATGGAGGAGATGGAGGCAGCATAATTTTTAAAAGTGATGAGAACATAAATACACTAAGATATTTTCAGTACTTAAAAAAGTTTGTAGCTGAGAGCGGAACATCAGGTAAGCCAGGCCTAAAACATGGATCTGATGGCAAGGATCTAGAAATCACAGTTCCTGTTGGAACTATTATTTCTGATAAAACTGTAAATTCTGAAGACGGAAACGTGCTAGCAGAATTTACATCTCATGACCAAACGTTTGTTTTATGTAAAGGCGGTAGAGGTGGGCGTGGTAATACCAAATTTGTTAATTCAATAAATCAATTTCCGCTGCTCGCTGAATCAGGAGAAAAAGGAACTAATCTAAATGTGTTTCTGGAACTAAAGTTACTTGCAGATGTAGGAATTATAGGTTCCCCGAATGCTGGTAAAAGCAGCCTACTGACGTTTTTGAGCAATGCAACGCCGAAAGTTGCAGATTATCCATTTACTACATTAGAGCCCGTGTTAGGCGTGGTGGAACATTTATCAAAATCATTCGTTATGGTTGATATACCAGGACTTATCGAGGGTGCACACAAAGGAATTGGGCTTGGACATGACTTCCTTAAACATATTGATAGAACCAGAGTGTTATTGCATATGGTAGACGTGTCTGGGCCTGACCCCATACAAGACATGGATGACATTAAAGAAGAGATTTCTTTGTTCGACGAACGTATCAATAGTAAACCGAGCTTAGTTGCAATAAATAAAATCGATATTGAGGGCACTGATGACACGGCAGACAAAATTCTGAGTGAGTTAAAAGAACGCGGAATTAATGCAGTGGCCATCTCTGCTATTTCGGGCAAAGGCGTTGATAATTTGCGAGATAAAGTTACAGAAATGTTAGAAGTTGAATCGCAAAGGAAGCAGCCAAAGCAAACCCTTTCAGAGAGACTTTCTGGTAATAAGGCCAGCAAAGATTCCCAAACTCAGCAAATCAAGATTATCAAGCCAAAACCAGTTGATCGAAGAAACCAAAAAGATGGCGTATTAGTTAGTGACGGAGAATACATTATTAACTCATCGACAGCTATAAGAATTGCAGAAATGGTAGATCCGAATAGTTGGGAAGCCAGAAATCAATTTTATTCACACCTAAAAAAAATGGGACTGATAGCTCAATTGGAAGAAAAAGGCATAGGCCCTGGGGATACGGTAAAACTAGGAGATCTTGAGTGGGAATGGCTCTCTTAGTCGATTTTAAATCAGCAGGATCCAAATGAAGAAAATCGGGATTTTCGGGGGCACTTTTGACCCGATACATAACGGTCATATATATAAGGCAGAAGAAGCACTAGCGAAGCTGAACCTCGATGAGCTCATATGGGTTGTTGCCGGAAACCCGTGGATGAAATCCCGAGAACCTCTATCGGCTGCAAAGCACAGATTAGAAATGGTGAATATTGCTATTCAGGGCAAGGCCAAGATGAAGTTAACCGATATAGAAGTAAATCGAAAAGGACCAACCTATACAATCGACACTCTTAAAGACCTAACAAACAGAAATCCGGGAGATGAACTGGTTCTGTTAGTTGGATCAGATTTGATACAAGAATTTGATCAATGGAAATATCCGGATGAAATCCTTTCTCTATCCAAGCTGGCCGTCTTTACTAGGAAAACTACTGTCAAAGACACCTGGAAAATGACGGATTTCTACAAAACAAAGGGGCATAAGCTCGAGGTATTATGTGGGCCGATTATCGATATTTCATCCACGGCTATAAGAGATAGGGTTATCAGCAAGGCATCAATCAGCGAATATGTGCCAAAAGCAATCGAAAAATATATTATAGAGAATAAATTGTATTTAGGATGAGCAATATGCAACAAATAGACTTGGGGGGACAGGTAGCCGTGATAACTGGGGCCAGCCGGGGGCTTGGAAGGGCTTTTGCGATTGGCCTTGCTGAAAGAGGTGCTTCAGTCGGAATTTTGGCACGATCAAGTGCGGGATTAAAAGACGTAGGGGACCTAATACGAAATGCTGGAGGACACGCAGTAGAAGCTACTTGCGACCTATTGGATGAAAACTCTATAGATGCAGCAATTAAACATATAGAAGGACAGCTAGGAAGAATTGATATATTAATTAATAATGCAGGCGTAGCCGGCCCAACTGGAGCGGACTGGACATTAGATGCGAAAGAATGGTGGAAAGTTTTTGAAATAAATGTATTAGGACAATTTCTAGTTTCTAAGGCCGTGATATCGGGCATGGCAAAAAGGGGCAAGGGAAGAGTTGTGAATGTATCGAGTGCCGCAGCAGGGGTCCCAAGCGCAAATTATTCGGCCTATTGCGCATCTAAGGCGGCCCTGACTATGTGGACTGAATGCCTCGCAGATGAAGCCGCAAGACACGGTGTAAAGGTCTTAGCGTATCACCCGGGTACCGTTCGGACTGACATGACAGAATACTCTGCTGGCCAGCCAGAAAAGGATAATCCCATTGTAAATTTCATTAGAGATGCCTTTGAAGAAGGAAGCGATACTCCCATAGAAAGGTCTGTAGAAAGTCTCGTTTTCGTTGCTTCAGGGGGAGCGGATCATTTGCCAGGACTGCAGATAGATGTTGATGTTGATCATAAAGAATGGAATACGAGAAAAGCTGAAATCAATGAAAACGAATTATACGTAATCCGTATAAGGGGTCTTGAGAATTAAAAATGTCAAAAGATCTACATTTTGAAATAAAAGAATTGGCTGTTGAAATTGGAGCGTTACTATATGGCTCATTCACCCTATCTGCCGGAGGCAAAAATTCGCCATTTTATTTTGATGGACGACTGCTTACCTTAAACCCCAAAGGATCTTATTTAGTGGCAAAGGCTCTCTTGCCCTTAATAATTTCGAGTGGAGCAGAAGCAATAGCAGGTCCCACATTAGGCGCCGACCCAATGGTCGCCGCAATATCCATGCTCAGCCATACCCAACAAACCCCTATTCCCGGCCTCATAGTCAGAAGTCAGCCAAAATCACACGGGACACAAAAATTAATAGAAGGAGCCGTAAAACCCGGCCTGAAAGTCGCAGTGGTAGATGATACGTGCTCTACGGGTAAAAGCATATTTCATGCTATGGCAGAACTAGAAAAAGCAGGATGCGAAATCAAGGCGGTGTTCAGTATCCTTGACAGAAATGAGGGCGGGTCAGAAGAAATCAGAAGGCGTGGATATAAATTCGATTCTCTATTATCTGCAACCCCAGAAGGCAAAATCAATTAAGCAAAAGAGCCAGCTCCATAAGCCTCTCCTCTATTCAGAGAAGTCAGGCGCTATACTCTTCTGCGGCGTCTACGAGCACGGCGAATAGCCCTGGCTTTATCAATGCGAGTTTGCTCACCCTTAGATCTGAAAAATCTTCTATCTCTAAGCTCTCTCATTATCCCAGCGCGCTGAATGATGGACTGAAAGCGCTTAACAAGCGCCTCTCCATCTTCACCATCTCTTAATACTACGTAAGCCAAACAAACCTCCTACTTACGATGTTTCCATGCAAAAGTTTTTAAAAACATTGAAGTTAAACAAAGAAACAAAAGCGGCGTTGTGCCGCTTACTAAAGAATTGTAGCATGATCTTGTGTAACAAGGTTAAAAATATTTACTCACTATATTAAGAAAATAGGGAATTAATAGAAAGAAACCTCGCTGATGCTACAATTGGAGTTGGAGTTTAAAGACATTTTCGACACTTCAGACACCAGGGTTAAACTCAAGCAAGGACAGGCAATTTAAGTACAGATATGGCTAAACCCAACCAAAGTTCATCTAAAAAAAAACGAAGCAACAATGGACCCCCTTCGAATTCGCAAATTGGGGCTAAGCCACTTGATAATATCGTCGTTAAAGGCGCAAGAGAGCACAATCTTAAAAACATTGATGTCACGATACCCAGAAACAGCCTAGTAGTAATGACCGGAGTCTCAGGGTCCGGTAAAAGCACCCTGGCGTTTGACACAATTTATGCAGAAGGCCAGAGGAGATATGTAGAATCACTCTCTTCATATGCCCGGCAATTTCTTGGCCGGATGGACAAGCCTAACGTTGATTATATCGGCGGTTTATCACCGGCCATATCGATAGATCAAAAAGGAACTTCACACAATCCAAGGTCTACTGTTGGCACTGTAACTGAAGTCTACGACTATTTGCGACTTTTGTTTGCACGAGTAGGGAGGCCGAGCTGTCATAAATGTGGCAGACCTGTGGAAATGCAGACCGTCCAACAAATTGTCGACGCAATAATTGACCTACCAGCTGAGAGCAGGGTTCAGGTCATGGCCCCTGTTGTCAGGCGTAAAAAAGGCGAACACCAAGACGTTCTCGAAACCTCGAGGAAAAGCGGTTTTGTGCGCGCCCGTATTAACGGCGAAATGAAAGACCTGTCAGAAGACATTTCTTTGGATAAAAAAAAGTGGCATAACATTGAAATAATAGTGGACAGGCTTGTCATAAAGAAAAATGTCGATATAAGCAGAGTATCCGAGTCAGTAGAACAGGCAATGAAATTGGCAAAAGGACTAGTGCTAATAGGCATTGCGAATGGTGAAGAAAAAATATTCTCAGAAAACTTTGCCTGCGCTAAATGTAATATATCGTTAGGTGAAATCGAGCCTAGAACGTTCTCCTTTAATAACCCACATGGAGCATGTTCGAAATGCGCCGGACTTGGATACAAGCTAGAAGTTGACCCAGATCTAGTAATTCCGGATGATTCTCTGAGCCTAAGCGAAGGGGCCATAGAGCCATGGTCTCGAAGTGGCATGTCCACTCCATGGTTTGACAGCCTCCTGGAATCCATGGCAAAGGAGTTTATGTTCTCAACTAAAGTGTCGTTTAAAAAACTTTCTGTGGAGCACAAAGATCTTGTGTTAAATGGGGCCGGGAGCATCAAGTTTTTAATGACACATATCACAAAAAAAGGGAGAACTTTTAACTGGAAAACCACTTTCGAAGGCGTTCTCAATAATTTAGAACGACGACATAAAGAAACAGAGTCTGAAAATGTGAGAAAAGACATTGAGAGATATATGGCTCGTCAGTCGTGTAATTCATGCGAAGGTAAAAGATTAAAACCGGAAGCGCTCGCTGTAAAAATTGGGGGCAATGGAATTGTAGACGTAACAGACAAGTCAATTGCAGACACGGTGGAATGGGTGTCAGGATTAATTAATGGGAAACCTAACGTAGCGAATAAACGCAAGCCGGATCACGATCCTGAATTTCTTAGCAACAGAGAAAAGGCAATTGCTGACCAAATATTGAAAGAAATTCAGGAAAGACTTCACTTTCTAGTGAATATAGGATTGGACTATTTAACTCTTAGTAGGACCGCCTCTACCCTTTCAGGAGGAGAATCTCAGCGCATACGGCTTGCTACGCAGATTGGGTCAGGACTCACTGGAGTTTTATATGTTTGCGACGAACCTTCCATTGGGCTACATCCAGCAGACGGCACTAGGCTAATAAATACACTGCAGAGATTACGCGACATAGGAAATACGGTGTTAGTTGTGGAGCATGATGAGGCAATAATGAGAGCCGCTGACTACGTGGTCGATTTAGGCCCGGGAGCAGGCGAGCATGGAGGGCATGTGGTAGCAACTGGGCCAATCAAGCAGATTATAGAAGAGCCTAAATCAGTCACCGGAGCTTATCTTTCTGGAGAGCGAAACATCGATGCGCCTAAAAACATCAGGCTAGGAAACGGCAATTCAATCAAAATTTTGAAAGCGGAAGAAAACAACTTAAAAGCCATAAACGTAGAGATTCCTCTAGGAAAACTTGTTTGTATAACCGGAGCCTCTGGCTCGGGCAAAAGCACTTTAATTAACGAAATACTGTATAAAGCACTCGCAAGACATTTTAACAGGGCAAAAAATAGGCCAGGACGACACCATTCAATTGAGGGAATAGAGAATCTAGATAAAGTTGTTGAGATAGACCAGTCTCCTATTGGGCGTACACCGCGGTCTAACCCAGCTACTTATACAGGAACCTTTACTCCTATTAGGGAGCTTTTTGCATCACTTCCTGAAGCAAAAGTTCGAGGGTATAAGCCCGGAAGATTCTCATTTAACGTAAAAGGAGGCCGATGTGAAGCGTGCAGAGGAGACGGATATATTCAAATAGAAATGCAATTTTTGCCTGACGTTACCGTGCCGTGCGAAATCTGTAAGGGGGCTAGATATAACCGCGAAGCACTTGAGGTTTATTATCGGGGCAAATCAATTGCTGATGTATTAAATTCCACGGTGACTGAAGCATTAGAGACATTTGATAAGATTCCGAAAATCAGAAAAAAACTTCAAACTATGGAGGATGTTGGCTTAGGTTATATAAGGCTTGGTCAGCCCGCAACGACACTTTCAGGAGGAGAGGCTCAAAGAGTTAAACTTGCTTCTGAGTTAAGCAAAAGAGCAACGGGTAACACTATTTATATTCTCGATGAACCAACCACCGGATTATCATTTCACGACTGCGCATATCTATTAGAAGTTTTGCAAAAACTCGTTGATTCTGGTAACACAGTAGTTTTAATAGAGCATCACCTAGATTTGATTAAAAACGCTGACTGGATAATTGATTTAGGCCCAGGGGCCGGTGATGCAGGAGGAGAAATTGTGGCTAAAGGCACACCAAAACAAATCACTCAACGCAAGCACTCCTCAACAGGCAGCTATCTAAAGGATCATTTGAAAAAAACGGAATTAAGCAGGAGTAATTGTAGAAAATGATAACCAGTTTAAAAACACCGATGGGCATTGTTACTATTCTCATATTTATCCTTACAATTCTTGCCGCAATATTGTCAGGGGTAATGGGTGCAGCGGGTCCGAGCACAAAAGTTTTGTTCATAGCCTGGCTTTTTGTGCCGGCACCGATAATTTTTGTACTATTGGTATGGAAAAAACTGATTGGAATCGCCGGAATCGCCTCAAAAGCCTACATTTCTATCAGTGTAGCCTTAACAGTGCTGTTACTTTTAGCTGTTGCCTGGAGTGGCTCACAAACCGCTTTGCATCCTGGGCCTGCGTCGGATGAAGAAACCCTTTCAATGTATCCTCAGCTTGAAGCGAATATAGAGACAGTGTCATTTTTAGCTGCTGACGGAGTAAAGCTTTCCGGATGGATGGCAACTGGTGACTCAGGAAAAGCGGTGATCCTTTTACATGGATATACCGGTGACCGAACAGCAATGCTTCCTCAAGCTAAAATGCTTTTTGACGAGGGATTCACAGTTCTGTTGTTTGATTTTCGCCATAGAGGAGAAAGTGAAGGAGATTTTGTTAGTTTTGGGTACTACGAAAAACAGGATGTTTTGGCTGCAGTCAATTTGATTGAAGAAACCGGGAAAACAATGCGTGCATCAGGTGGGACTGGTATAGAAAGCATAGGATTAATAGGCTTATCTAATGGCGGAGCGACGGCAATTCTTTTTGCGGCAGAGAACCCAGGCAGAATAAAAGCCCTGGTTATCGATTCTGCCTTTAAAAGCTTGGATAGCGCGGTTTCTCAAAGCTTTACCCATTTTGTTGGACTGCCGGCTTTTCCATTTGCGCCGATAACGGTATGGTTTTCCGAGCTAAGAACAGGATTAAATCGCAAAGATGTGATCCCAGAAGAGGCTATAGCTAATATAACCGACACTCCCGTTTTAATTATTCACGGGCTCGAAGACGAGACAATATCTTATACAGATAGTGAAGAAATTTATTCAAAAGCAAACCAGCCTAAAGACATATGGCTAGTTCCAGGAGCTGAACATGGAGATGCTTCTGAAATAGAAGAACAGGAATATCAAAATCGAATAGTCTCGTTTTTTACGGAGAACTTGAAATAAATCGATAGCCCGCAAAAAATATCCTAAAAAGCTAAAACATTGTAATTTTGCCTACAAGTGTTCAAAATGTAACCATTCGTTAAATTTTCTGGATGGAGATGAACCAAATGGGACCTGAAATTGCTTTTATGAACGCCGTAGAGTTAGGTAGCAGGATTCGTAGGCGCGACCTATCACCCGTTGAAGTAGTTAATTTTTTTCTTGAACGAATAAATGAACGCAACCCCGAGATTAATGCATTTGTCACAATGGTCTCAGATGAAGCGGTACAAAGAGCAAAATCTGCAGAAAGCGCTTTAATGTCGGGTGAGGCACTTGGGCCATTACACGGCATACCAGTGGCCATCAAAGATTTGTTCACTTTTAAGCCGGGTGTTAGGGCCACTTCAGGCTCTGCCCCACTAAAAGATTATCAATTAGATATGACGTCCTCTTATGTTTCTGATATAGAGGGAGCAGGCGGAATAGTTTTAGGGTTAACTAATTCTCCGGAATTCGGACATAAAGGTGCAACTGATAATTACATTTTTGGACCAACCAGCACACCTTTCGATTTAACGCGGAATGCAGGAGGGTCATCAGGCGGGAGTGCCGCTGCAGTAGCTGCTGGGCTTGCGCCGTTGTCACAGGGATCAGACGGTGGGGGCTCAATCCGAATACCCGCATCGTTTTCAGGGGTGTATGGATATAAACCGTCCTATGGTCGAGTTCCGTTTATAACACGACCAAATGTGTTTACTTCATTAAATCCCTTTCTTTTTGTAGGCCCGATAACGAGAACAGTAGAAGATGCGGCACTATTAATGACTGTTATAGGCAAACATGATCCGAGAGATCCATTCTCACTGCCTGGCGGAGACGTCAATTACCTAGAATCAACTCGTAAGCCCGTTTCAGGAATGAAAGTTGCTTATAGCCCGGATCTGGGTATTTTTCCTGTAGAGGAAAGCGTGGCTAAAGTTGTCCAAAAGGCCACAGAAGCCTTTAAGGAGCTAGGAGTCGAGGTCGATGAAGTAGAAATCAAAATAGATCGATCTCAACAGGAGCTTTCAGGTCTGTGGGTTCGGCAAATGGCCATGCTACACATGGAATTAGCTGACATGTTTAAGCCACAGGGAATCGATCTATTAGGCGAGCACAACAGCATGCTAACGCCGACTTTTGCAAAAACCCTGGAAATTGGCCAAAAAATGTCGGCCTGGGATGTAAGAAGCGGAGAATTCTTAAGATCTTCCGTGTACGACCCTATTCAGGACATACTTGACGAATATGATTTTATTGTGTCGCCAACTTTATCGGTACCTCCGTTCAAAAATGCCAATGATGGAAACACCTTAGGTCCTACAGAGATAAATGGAGAAACTGTCGACCCAACTATTGGATGGTGCATGACCTACCCAATAAATTACACAGGTAACCCGGCTGCTTCTATACCGGCAGGTCTAAATGCAGATGGATTGCCAATAGGAATGCAAATTATAGGGCGAAGGCACGCAGATGAAGACTTGTTGGCAATAAGCGCCGCTTTTGAACGGGCAAGACCATGGTTTCAAAGTTATATAGAACTCGAGGAGAAACATAATGGGAGCTAAAAATAAGGGTAAAATACAAACCGTTTTAGGATTGATAAACCCTGAGGATCTGGGCGCTACCGTTACGCATGAACATCTTCTGGTAGATTTGATGTGTTATTTTTATAAACCCGAAGAAGCAAGCAAGCGAGCATATATTGATAAGCCCTTTACTATGGATGTAAGAGGTGAATTGCCCCAGATAGCATTCAACATGAAAGCCAACCTGCAGTACTACGATATAGAGTGGTCAATATCAGAGATCTCTAAATTTGTTAATGCAGGAGGCGGGGCGTTAGTAGACACAACATCTATGGGGCTAGGCAGAGACCCGATAGCGCTAACGAAGATATCGAGGGCAACGGGGTTAAATATTGTTATGGGTTCAAGTTATTACATTCCACAGGCACATCCGGATAACATCGATGAACTTTCAGAAGAGAATATAGCCGAAGTAATAATTAGGGACATTACAGAAGGAGTAGCAGATACTGGCATCAAGTCAGGAATTATTGGAGAGATAGGAAATTTATACCCCCTATCGGATACAGAGAGAAAAATTCTTAGAGCATCGGCTAGAGCTCAAATTGAAACTGGCTGTCCTATTTCTATCCACCCTGGAGCTCATGACGAGTCACCAATGCAAATAGTTGGCGAACTATCACAAGTAGGGATTGACAACTCGAATATGATAATGGGTCATTTAGACTTTGCGATTGAAGACCATGAAAAATTACTTGAATTGGCAGATACGGGTTGTTTTTTAGAATATGACATTTTCGGTTTTGAGGAAACTAACTTAGTTTACCTGGGTGAATATATGCGAATGAAAAGTGATGTTGATCGTATAGAGACAATCGAGTTTTTGATAGACAAAGGCCATTTAGAGCAAGTTGTCATCGGACAAGATGTCTGTCAAGCGAACCAGCTGACCCGATTTGGCGGTAAAGGGTATGCCCATATACTTGAAAACATTGTGCCAAGACTAAGAAAAAGAGGCTGGGAGCAAGATCAAATTGATCAAATCTTAATCCATAATCCGGCCAAGGCGCTGGCCTTCAGTTAAGTTTGCAAATTGAACATGGGTGGTAAGGTGGGCCAAGGATAAGCTTGCTCGAACCCATAACATAATTGCAAGATTCGCAATTCCTCTAATCGTCTGCCAATCACCTGTAGGCCAATTGGCAGCCCATCTTTGTCAAAGCCACAAGGTATGTTTGCTCCTGGCAAGCCGGCTGCGTTTATCGGGAATGTGAAAGGGCTGTGAGCAGGAAAGCCCCATAAATCGTTTGCAAGGTCATCCCTGACTCCTATTTTCGGCCTGCCAGCCACGAATGCTGTATTGGGCATGGTCGGCGATACAAGCAAATCATATTTACTAAATAATGCTTCTAAACGAGCTATAATCTGATCGCGTACGCCTAAAGCTATTGCATAGTCTTTGCCAGTAATCTTGCTGCCATAATCGTAAACGTTAAAAGCCTCCCGTGCTAATTCGGAAGTTCTTTTTTCAAACTTTTTATCTAAACTGGCATACCAGTTGGCGCTTATTAATGGCCAATATCCATAGAAAGCATCGGATAGGTCTAGGATCACTTGCTCGACTTTACATCCTAGCGAATCCAAATTATTAACAGCCGCTTCTACACTCTCATGGACCTCTTTGTTTACATTCGCATATCCATAATCAGGGCTGTACGCAATTTTTAGTTGAGACAGGTCAGCCTCTAGCATCGCTGGATATTGTGGGACAGAGGCACGGACGCTGTCAGGGTCTCGCAAATCAAACCCCGCTAAAATTTCTAGCAAAATCGCTGCATCTTCTACTGTGCGTGCAATCGGCCCCGGTTGGCTAATTGGGTTGGTAATATAATTTTCACTTGCGCCAGAGTAACGCGGAACGCGCCCTAATGTTGGCCTTATGCCGAACATGCCACAAAAACTACTAGGAGCCCGTATAGAACCTCCACCGTCAGTGCCGCTCGCTATTGAACAAAGCCCGGCAGCGACAGCGGATGCTGATCCTCCACTTGAACCTCCCGATGTTCTGGAGGTGTCCCACGGATTCCTAGTGTGGTCACCCAGTCTGTTTTCAGAATGAATCATCAAGCCCCAATCAGGCATGTTTGTTTTTCCGATAATTATTCCGCCTGCAGCCTTGATTCTTTCAACAACAACAGAATCCTCTTTGGGAATATGGCCCTTCATCCAAGTAGATCCGTGGGTTGTTTCTATTCCTTTTGTAACTTCGTTATCTTTAACCCCAAATGGAATCCCATAAAGCGGGCCAACGGCCTCACCGCTGGCAATACAAGATTCCATTTGCTTTGCCTTGGTTATTGCATCCTCAATATTCATTGCTAGAAACGCATTCAGTGCCGGATTAAATTTTTCTATCCTATCTAGGTACAGGTTTAATAGCTCGACAGGAGAAATCGTTTGGGTATGCAGAAGTCGGGCGTGTTCTGCGGCAGGTTTAAATGGCAGATCAAAGTCATTCATAAGTAGATTATAGATGTAGATATTATATTAAACATCATATATTTGTTCGAAATGGCCAAAATGCCTAGAATACAAACCTGATTAAATTAAACAAGTTTTTGATACACATCAAGGTGAAACCATGAATCTTAAAGGGAAAGTTAGCATCATTACTGGTGGAGGGAGCGGGATAGGCCGGGCCACAGCCATAGCCCTAGCCAACAAAGGGTCTAAAGTTTGCATAGTTGGTAGGACACCAAGCAAGCTAATTGATGTCCTGGCTGAGGTAAAACTTAACAAAGGAGAAGGCATAACAATTGAGGCAGATGTAACAAACTACCGATCGATTGAAAATGTTGTTAACAAGGTTAATGAAGAATGGGGAAGAATCGATATTTTAGTTAACAATGCTGGCGCGAACATAAAAAGCAGAGGTGTGCTTGAGACAACACCTGATGAAATGCAGAATTTGGTGGATATAAACCTTGTGGGAACTATGTTTGTTACAAAAGCCGTGCTTCCAACAATGGTTTCGCAAAACTTAGGAACGATAATTAACGTTTCATCTAATTCGGCAATCTGGCCTAGTTTAATGGGCGGTGTTGCTTATAGTGCCGCCAAAGCAGGGGTTAATAATTTCACAGAATTTCTGAATGATGAACTACAACTTACTTTGGTTAGGGCCTGTTCTATTAGTCCGGGAGAAGTTGTAACCCCAATTTTAGAAAATAGGCCGATTAAACCAGATAAGGCTGGGATGGACAAAATGTGCCAGCCAGAAGATATAGCTGAGACAATTTTACTTGTGGCCAGCCAGCCAGCCAGAACCATGGTTACGGATATAGTTGTCACTCCAACATTAACGAGAGATGCATCATTGGAGCTCATTAAGCGGCCCGGGCAAAAATGACCCTAATATCTTCGGCCTCGGGGAACCTGGGTTAAGAGTAAAACACCTATAGCAATTCCGATCGAAGCAGCAAGGATTATCGGCTTGTAAGTTCCTGCAAAATCGTAACTAAGTCCGCCCATAATGGGACCTGCCCCAAAACTGATGACACCCGTTAGGCCTAGCAGCCCAGAGATGGCCCCATAATTTCTCAGGCCGAAAAGATCCTGTATTATCATTGTGTAGAGAGGGCCAAAGGCGCCCATGCCAAGCCCAAACACTGCTACTGCTATCCACATTAATGGTCCTGCAATTGGATTGTACATAAGCATAACCCCCACTATTGTTACAGAGAAACTACACATTAATGCATTTCTTCCAGTAATTTTTTCGCCAATAGCCCCCCAAAAAACCTTACTAAGCATTCCAAATGTTGATAGCACAACAAGGCCGGTAGCAGCAGTTAGAAGAGATATACCTGAATTTGTATAATTATCTATAACGTGAGGCAAAACCATGGAAAAAGCTAGAGAGCCAATGGGAGTGATGATTGCTATCAGATAGAAAGCCTTGGTTTTTATAGCCTCATGTAGCGTCATTCCTGGAAGTATTAGTGCAGGCTCAACTCGTGAATTGGCACTTTCTCGACTCCTCGTGGAGCCAACTTTGTTTTCGGACACAAATTTAAGCGTATAGAGCCATACAACTGCAAACATAATTGCTATTCCATAGTACGCAATTTGCCAAGAAAAACTAATCAGTAACGCTCCGATAACGGGAGGTAATACTAAGCCTCCAAAATTATTACCCATCATAGTCAGGCCTAGAACCCTACCCTTATTGTTTTTGAACCATACCGCCACTAAACGCCCCGCAGGCAACATTACGGTGCCGTTCATAGCCATAAATTGGAGAAAGCTTATTGCGTACAGATGCCACAACTCAGTCATAAATGGCCTTAACACAAAACTAGACCCCATTAATGCAACCGAACATAGCATCACAGGCTTAGCACCGTATTTATCTAAAAATCGACCTAAAATTGGGGCTGTAATTATTCCAACTGCAGCGAAAGATAAAGAAGCACTGACTTCAGTTCGTGACCAACCAAAAGTCTGGCCAAGGGGGTCGACAAAAAGACCATGGGTATATTGATATGAGCCCATGGCAACAGTAGCAACTAAAAATGGAGCCAGCATAATGGCCCAGACTTTTGGAGGAGCACTAAAACTTGAGGTCAAAACTTTCTTAAACACGCCAATTATGCTAACACCCTTATATATATGAATTACAGCCTAAAGTGTATAATGTATTAAATGATTGTATAATTCTTTAACGGAAATACGATGAACTCAGCGTTAATACACTAATAATCACGTAATTCATATATATATAAGGGTTGCAAATGTTAGAAACAAAATCTGATAAAGCCAGAAGGCCTAGCCCGTATGAACAGGGCATGACTTCAGAAGAGAGGGGTGTGGTTTACGGATGTTTTAATGAAGGGCTTAAAGTAAATGAGATTCAGGCTGTGTGGAGTTGGCTTATAAGCCGGGGTCCGCTGAGTAATCGGCAACTTTACCTTTATCGTGAACGTTGGGTTAGTGCAGGACGTAAAAATGAAATTGATGAGACGGTAGTTTGGAGCGACAGGCAGGCTTTTGCTCGCTGGCATATTCAGTCAGGTCACTTACATATGCTCAATGACATTGATAATTGGCTTGCGGATTCCTTTATGGGCTTTCTGCCCCGCCCGACTTATCGGTATCTATATTGGTGTTCATATGTTTTGAGCGTGGCGCCAGAATTGAAGGACGAATTGGATGTCTTCCTGTTCGGCACCCAGTTATATTTGAGAGATATAGCTTACTCTTACTCGCAAAGCGCGTCAGAATTTACGGATCTGGAGCAGCTTTTGTCATACCGCCCCTGGAGATCAGGGCAAAAGCAAGAGAGGTATCAAGCCGCACAAATTAGGGGTGACGTTTCTCGACTAAAAGAGGTAGCGCCGGTTTTAACATCAAGATACCGAGAATCATCAAGCAGTTCTGCAGGCGTAGTAAATACCCCTCGCTCTATACAAACAGCCGTATATGAACATCAAATTTCGGTACCTATTGGGCGCCAAATGCTATTTTTGGGAATGGTGCAAAATATGTGTTTGGATAGCGGGTTTGATCTTCCATCCGTTAAGGTCAAAAACCTGAAGTCTAAGGGTATTAATCCTATAGAAATAAATTTTTCTGAGGAATCCGGTTCAATCGTAAGAATTCGATATTAAAAGCGGGAACAAACAAAAAAACAAAATGGATTAATGATCGCTGGCAATTTTGGCAAATATTGTTTTGCGATACCATTCCAGCTCTTTAATACTTTCACGAATGTCATCGAGGGCCAAATGCTTTTTTGGCTTCGTGGGAAATCTAGCATCTTTAGGGTACCAACGTTTTGCCAGCTCTTTGATTGTAGAAATATCAATTATTCGATAATGAAAATATGAGTCAAGCTTTGGCATTTCAATGCGTAGAAAACGCCGGTCTTGATGCACAGAATTTCCGCATAAAGGGGAGGCACCTTCAGGAACCCAATCACTGAGGAATTTTAAAGTTTCTATCTCTGCCTCTTTAACTCCAATGTCAGATTCGTTTACTCGACTTAGTAAACCAGAGGAGGTGTGGGTTTTAAGGCTCCATTCCTCAATTTTTGCGAGCTCAGCCTGCGTGCGGTTTATTGCAATAACCGGGCCTTCAGCAAGAATATTAAGGTTTGAGTCGGTAACAATAGTAGCCATTTCAACAATGACATGTTGTCTAGGATCAAGACCTGTCATTTCTAGATCAATCCAAACAAGGTTATTTGATGCAGATTTAATTTTAAGATTCATTAATAAACACCTGTGTAACTGTTTGCATAGAACGATTAGGTTTGTTTTATTTGGTTCGCACCAAACTAAATCCGACCTCTCCGACTACTTTATGTTTGTTTGCCCTAGCAATAATTACTCCCGCAACCGTGTTGTCTGCTCGTGCAATATTTGTTTTCCATTGTAGGTCAACGCCTTCTAGAGGTAGGCCCGAGGTAATAAAGTGAAGCTCATCATATTTCAACAGATTCCTGACTGTGATAGCGGCAATCTGGAAGCTCAAGTTTTCAATTTCTGGGTCGGAAAAACTTAACCCAACTGATTTATTATCAAGGCCAACCCTTAAATTAACTGCTGTTTCTTCAGTAGTGCCTGGAATTCTTAAATTACCCCTGAATACAGACTCGGTACCTTTTGATCTCTTGTTAGTCGCTTTTTTCATGAAAACATCTCCAGATTTCCTTATATGATAAAAAGTTTTCGTTATATAGGGTACCCCAAAACAGGTTGCTTAATGTTATGGTTCAATACTTAATGCTGAAATTTTTATCCATATCCAATTTCGCTATTATCGATAGCCTTGAGTTAGAAATAGGCTCAGGACTTAATGTTTTTACCGGCGAAACCGGCGCAGGAAAGTCTATCATCGTCGATGCATTAAGTTTAGTTCTTGGAAGAAAAACTGATAGATCAGCCATTAAACAAGGGTCAAATGAAGCCGTAATACAAGCAGTATTTGAAGTGACCGATTTCCAAAAGCAAAAAATAAACACATTGCTTGATACCAAGCCGGGCAATGAAATTGTTTTGTCGAGATCAGTCACTGATCGCAGATCGGTGTGCCGGGTTGATGGGATGATAATTAGTTTAAGCACATTGCGAAATATTGGGTCAATAGTTTGTGAAGTACATGGTCAGGGACAGCAAACTTATTTAGTTAATAGTGATCACCAGCTGTCGATTATTGATGAATATGGACAACTTCAAAAATCGAGGAAGCAATTTTCCGCGAAGTTTGAAAAATTCAAGGCGCTTCAAGCAAGAATCAAACAAAGCGAACAACAGCGCTTGCAAACACAGGAGCGCAGGGAATTACTCCGGTTTCAAATTGACGAAATTGATTCCTGCCAAATTGAGCCCAATGAGGAAGCTGTTTTAAAAGAAGCTATAGACCGTTTGTCGAATGCTAGTCAGTTAAAATCTTCGGCCACTGAAGCAATACAAATTTTTTCAGGCGATGAAAATGATAATCGCTGGTCTGTCGAGAACCTTATGAGAGAAGCAGGGGCATTTTTAGGTCAGTTAAAAAGCATGGACCCGTCTACCGGCCATTTTAATGATTTAGCAAACGAAACGCTTTTCAACATAGAAGATATTGTTCGCAGATTGCGTGATTATGCAAGCTTGATCGAAGTAAACCCGGAAGAATTGCAAAGATTAGAGACAAGACTGGTTATGCTGAATGACATAAAAAGAAAATATGGACAATCTTTAAAAGACGTTCTCGATTATAGAGATAAGGGTGCATTGCAATTGGAGGAGCTGGATACAGCCGGAGAGAAAATACAAGATTTAATGGCAATAGCGATTGAGCAGGAAAATGAACTTAGCAGCGCAGCATTAAAGTTATCTGTTAAACGAAAGCAGCTTGCTAAGCTTTTAGAAAATAAAGTAGAGACATATCTACACGGAGCCGGAATGGAAAATGCCAAATTTGAAGTAATAATTACCAATAGAAAAGACGAAGACGGCCTGCCTATCGCATTCAAAGAAGCTACTGACACATACGCAATCGGTCCAGACGGCATAGATGAAGTCGAAATGTGTTTCTCCGCGAACAAAAATCAATCCCCTTTGCCTCTAAATCAAGCTGCTTCCGGAGGCGAGTTATCGAGAATAATGCTGTCGATTTTTGTAACCGTTAACAGCAGCGAAACCAAATCCACCTTGGTTTTTGATGAAATAGACTCTGGAGTCGGCGGAAGGACTGGAACGATGCTGGGGCAAAAACTCAAAGATTTATCACAAAACCGGCAAGTCATATGTGTTACACATTTACCTCAGTTAGCCAGCTTTGCTAATAACCACTGGGCGATATCAAAAAACGAGTCTAACGGGAAGACCTTAGTGTCTGCTCGACTTTTAAGAGAACGAGAGATTGTCAATGAGCTAGGCCTAATGATTGCATCAGGCGATAAAACCTCTGATGTTGCAGCACAGGCAATGATTGATCAAGCTAGAACTCAGGCATAGTAAAAAATACCACCCTTCGCCTTAACTAGATTATAAATTAAAATTAATCCAAATTTAACAAATCGTTAACCAGCTCAGTCCAATCTCATAGTACTTTTTACTTAATGGTTTTTGTGATTGACTGCGTGTTAGTTGCTGCGAAACTTGAAAGTTTTTCAAAGAAAATAATTGAGAAGGTTAAATTTAAGGAGATGGAAGAATGAGAAGGTCTGTATTACCATCAATGATTCTTTCGGTTTTGATTGCTATTTTTTCTACAGCTTGTTCCTCGGAACCTCAGGTGATTGGAGAGAAAGAGGGCGAAGGCTTAGCAGGCCTAACCGGAATGATTGAAATTGACGGATCGTCCACAGTTTACCCTGTTACAGAAGCTGTAGCAGAAGAGTTCCGCAAGGAGTATCCGAAAGTACAAGTTAACGTAGGCGTGTCTGGCACAGGTGGAGGCTTTAAGCGCTTCAGTACAGGAGAAACAGATATTTCCAATGCATCACGTGAAATAAAACCTCAAGAGTCTGCTATAGCCACAGAAAACAATGTCGAATTCCATGAATTACTGGTAGGTCTAGACGGCCTATCTGTTGTAGTTAACAAGGCTAATGACTGGGCTACTTGCATGACTGTAGAAGAGCTGAAAATGCTTTGGAATACTGGAAGCACTATATCCAACTGGTCTGAAATTCGCCCAGAATGGCCTGATCAAAAGATCAATCTTTACGGCCCGGGCACTGACTCGGGAACATTTGATTTCTTCACTCATGAAATCAATGGCGAAGCCCAAGTCAGCAGGTCTGACTTCACGATGTCCGAAGATGACAATGTGCTTGTTATAGGCGTGAGCGGAGATAAAGGCGCATTAGGATACTTTGGATACGCGTACTACTTAGAGAACAAGGACGAGATAAACGTCGTATCTATAGACGGTGGTGATGGCTGTGTCGTACCAAATAACGAGACAATTGAAAATGGTGAATATAAGCCACTGGCTCGACCTATGTATATCTATGTTAATAAAGCAAGTTTAACTAGGCCAGAAGTAAAGTCATTTGTTGAGTACTATTTGGTGAACGCCGCGGAGCTCGTGACAGAAGTCGGTTACGTGAAGCTCGCAGATGAGGGATACCAAGCTGGCTTAGCTGCAATTAGGTAAGCTCAAATCACAGTTAGAAAACTTATTTAACTCTTTTAATACCAACCGGGTAATTATAAACAACCTCAAGATATTTATTTAATTTGCACAATAAATAAGCAAATCTTGTAAAATTAAAGTTAGCTAATCTGTTTTTGCCAAGATTAAACATAACTTATGCTAAAAGATTTAAACATTTGGTTCGCCAAAAAAAATAATAACAATATGTTTCTGGCTGGTGCTTTGCTTGTACTCTGGATACTACTTAATCCGGTGATGATTTTTGCTCAAGAGCAAACAGAAGTTAACGAAGGCGTACTTGAAGAAGAGTTTGTTATTGAGGAACCAGCGCCGACTGAGCGCGAGTATTCTGCTGATCACAACCCCGCCTACTCCGACAAGCTAGACGCTGCATTGGAAGACCCGTATTTTGTGGATTTATTAAATCAAGCCGAGGCCCACGGAGAGGCATCTCACTTGGATATGTGGAGCAACCATACCGACGAAGAATCACACTCTTCAGCATTAAGCAATCATGGAGACGCGTCACACGCAGATGTATGGAGCAACCACAGTGATGATCAATCGCACAGTCCAGACTTCTCCAACCACGGCGACGCATCTCATTTGGATATTTTTAGCTCCCACGCAGAAGAGCAATCTCATGCTACCGCATTAAGCGAGCATGGAGAGGCATCCCATTTGGATGTCTGGAGTAGCCATACCGACGAAGAATCACACTCTTCAGCATTAAGCAATCATGGAGACGCATCGCACCTCGATATATGGAGCCAGCATGCCGAAAATGAGTCTCATGCAGCTTTAATTAGCGCTCATAGTGAAAACGCCTCCCACGTGGATATATGGAGTAGTCATGATGAGTCAATTTCTCACGCTGCCGCGTTAAGCGAGCATGGAGAGGCATCACATATTGATTTATGGAGTAGTCATGATGAAAATGAATCTCATGCGAGCTCCCTTAGCGAGCATGGAGAAGCATCGCACTTAGACATATATAGTGATCATGATGATAATGATTCTCACTCCCCCTCTATGAGTGAGCATGGAGACGCATCACATTTAGATATATGGAGCAGTCATGATGAGTCAATTTCACACGCTGCCGCGTTAAG
>JAKUTS010000013.1 GCA_022447925.1 SAR202 cluster bacterium
TTATTATCAGAGGCTGATGGAAGTAAATTGCAGCACAGGGCTGATTTCAATGTGGCAGCAATCAGCTTTACACCGGCTGAACTTGCAGCGGCAATAACCAAAAGATTACCAAATTTCAAAATGGAATATGCAATAGATCCTATGAGGCAAGCAATTGCGGATTCATGGCCTGATGAGCTCATCGATGATGTTGCAAAAACAGAATGGGGATGGAATCATAAATATGGCTTAGATGAAATTGTAGACGATATGATCGAAAAACTTAGTATTAAGCTACATGACAAGATTATTTGATTAAGCACTTCAATCTATTAGACCATTTCATATTTAATCAAGGAAAACACAAATAATGGCACAACATAAACCGAGAACGTTATTTGAAAAAATTTGGCAATCACATGTAGTTAGAGATCAAGCCGGTGAACCGACTTTACTTTATGTGGACTTACACCTAGTGCATGAAGTCACATCTCCACAAGCATTTGATGGATTGAGAATAGCAGGTAGAAACGTAAGGCGTACCGATCTGACAGTAGCAGTTATGGATCACAATACACCAACCTGGGACCTGTCATTGCCAGTCAAAGATCCAATAGCAAAACAACAACTAGATGCCCTTGAAAAAAATTGTTCTGAATTTGGGGTAGAACTTTATGACAGGTTTAGTCCTTTACAAGGAATTGTTCATATTATTGCACCAGAGCAGGGACGTACTCAGCCTGGCAAAGTCATTGTATGCGGCGACAGCCATACTTCTACACATGGAGCATTCGGAGCCTTTGCTTTGGGAATAGGTACTTCTGAAGTAGAGCATGTTTTGGCAACTCAGACATTAAGGCAGAAAAAACCTCGAACAATGGAGATTAATATAGATGGGCCAGCACCAACCGGAGTGTCAGCAAAAGATATTATTTTAGGGATAATTGGCCGAATTGGAGTGGCGGGTGCTGCTGGCCATGTGATTGAGTATACAGGTCAAGCTATTAAAGATTTATCGATGGAAGGCAGAATGACAGTTTGTAACATGTCAATTGAAGCTGGAGCCAGGGCCGGAATGGTGGCACCAGACCAGACTACATTTGACTACATTAGAGGCCGATCACATGCGCCTAAAGACGCAGAATTTCACATTGCTACTGAACAGTGGACTAGATTAAGATCGGATCCTGGCAGTGTTTATGATTCGCGAGTTGCTATAGAAGCCAAAGATTTAGAACCTTTCGTTACATGGGGCACCAACCCTGGCATGGTTATACCGGTGACAGGTAAAATACCTAACCCTAATAATGCCTTTAATGAAATTGAAAAGGAATCTTGGGAAAGAGCACTAAGTTACATGGATTTAAAGCCGGATATTCCAATTACCGATGTTGCAATAGATCGGGTTTTTATAGGCTCTTGCACTAATTCGCGAATTGAAGATATAAGGGCCGCAGCTACGGTTGTTAAAGGTAAAAAAGTTAATGATCAAGTATATGCCATGGTTGTCCCTGGGTCAGTTTCAGTAAAAGAACAAGCAGAAAACGAAGGACTCGATCGTATATTAATTGAGTCAGGCTTTGATTGGAGGGAGGCTGGATGCTCTATGTGCTTAGGAATGAATCCTGATATTTTGCAGCCAAAAGAAAGATGCGCCTCTACGAGCAATAGGAACTTTGAAGGCAGGCAGGGCAAGGGTGGGAGAACGCACCTCGTTAGTCCTCAGATGGCCGCTGCAGCTGCCATAGAGGGAAGATTTGTAGATATTCGGGATTGGTAGTAGAAAGTTAAATTAAAAAGAACCTCTGGTGAAGTTAACATGGAACCATTTATAAAACATACAGGTTTGGTTGCACCTATGGACCGAGCTAACGTCGATACAGACCAAATAATACCAAAGCAATTCCTTAAAAGAATTGAAAGAACGGGTTACGGTCAATTTTTATTCAATGACTGGCGGTTCAAAGAAGATGGATCACTTAATCCTGAATTTGAATTGAACAAAACTCGTTACAAGGGGGCCTCTATATTAGCAGCAGGCCCAAATTTCGGATCTGGTTCGTCTAGAGAACATGCTCCATGGGCATTAATGGATTATGGATTCAGGTGTATTATTGCATCCTCTTTTGCAGATATTTTTTACAATAACTGTTTTCAAAATGGAATATTGCCAATAATAGCGCCCAATAATATTGTTACCGAGATCATAAATAAGTCTAGAAGCGATAACGCTTACAGGCTAAACGTTGATTTAAAAAATTTAAAAGTATGGGATGAAGACGAAGATATTGTATTCCGGTTTAAGCTTGATGAATTTCGTAGGAATTCTTTGATTAATGGTTTAGATGACATTGGCATTACCATGCAACATGAAAATGACATCTTGGATTTTGAGCGAACAAGACACAAGCATGGAGGAGTGCTAACAAACTAAGGCAGCTCTTCGATATGTAACAAAGCTAGCAAAACTAAGGTTTAATCCTCAGGTGTTTGATGAATATGGTCGTACGGATCAATTTTTTCCAAAGAATCGGTTTCTTGAAAACGGAATTTTATGTCAGACACTTTAGGTCCCTTGGATTTGGACAGCTTAGTTAGATCATTTGAACGTGGATCTAATTCATTTAGAGCGCTGATGTTTTTAGTGAATTCGCCTATTTGTCTAAATTTACGATACCGTCTTCGAGAACGTCTGAAATTAGACCAATTACCAATATCTGTTAAGTGGGTTAAAATAATGCGCCTCAGCTGTCTAGCAGCGGCATCAGGGCTTTCATGTGCTGCAGTTATGGGCTCGCCAACAATTTCATCAACCATATTTAATTCAAGACAATCCGCTGCGGTTAACCTTAACGACTCCGCCACCTCTTCATTCGATGTTGATTTATCAAACATAAGATCAGCAGCTTCTTCTGGAGCCATTGCTGTGTATATAGCATTTTGCATCATTAATACTCTGTCAGCGATAGCAAGAGCTAAGGCTCCTTCACTACCGCCCTGGCCAATTATCGCAGCAATAGTCGGAACGTTTAATGAGGCCATTACCGACATAGTTGATGCAATCGAGCTTCCAAGGCCGCCTATCTCTGATGGAGCCCCTTGGTTTGGTCCCGGTGTATCAATAAGCGTTATTACAGGGATTTCGAACTTTTCAGCCAGTTTCATTAAACGGACTGCTTTGCGAAACCCTGCCGGGGAAGTCATTCCGTCATTTAAAGCATCGTTATTTTCACCACCTCTCTCTTGGCCAATTATCATTACAGTTTGGCCTCCTAAATGTCCTAATCCGCCAACTATCGCTGGATCTTCTCCGCTAGCACGGTCACCCTTTAGCTCAAAAAAGTTTAATACGATTCGATTTATATAATCAATCGAAGTTGGTCTTTTTGTATGTCTCGCCAGTCCAACTGATTGCCAAGCTCTTTGCTTCGGAAGAGGCGTTTGATTTCTTTTGGTTTTTTTTCTGTAACTTAAGCGAAATTCAGGATTAGTTAAGTCTAATAGAGTCGCAAGGGTCTCGTTAAGCTCAGTGCGGTCTATTATAGTATCTATCATTCCATTAGATAGCTGAGACTCGGCATTACTTATTGTCAGCTGATTTGATCTAGTACCAGACTCTTTAATAGCCCTAGCCGTTGAAAATCCAATTATGGCGCCTGGTTCAGCTAAAGTTATATCTGCAAGGTTTGCTAGGCTAGCAAAAGCTTGTCCGGTGGTTGGATTAGCTAGCACGGATATGAGAGGTAATTTTTTTTCTGAAAATCTTTCTGATGAAACTGTAATTTTTCCCATTTGCAATAAAGAAAGCAAACCTTCATTAACTCTAGAACCTCCACTGGTCAAAACTGCAACCACGGGTAATTTACGTTTGGCGGCATGTTCGAATGCTAGTGCAGCCTTCTCTCCGACGACTGAACTAATTGACCCGCCCATAAATCCAAAATCTAAAACTATTAATGTGGCCGAACTGCCGCCAATAGAACAAACTCCGGTTACAATTGCCTCATATAATCCAGTTCTTCTTTGATCCGCAGAAAATCTTGCGTTATAAGTTGATTTTGAAGAAGACGAAGTCGGGTCTATAGCGGCAATAGATCGATTGATTTCTTTGAAACTTCCGGGATCAACAAGGCTGTGGATTCTATCTCGAGCAGACAGGCCATAATGAAATTTACATCCTGGACAGACTCTAAATTGTTTGTATAAAGGTGAATCGATTAAAACTATGCCGCAGACCAAGCAGGATTCTCGCAGGTCTATGTCTGCTTGGTGAATCTGCGTTTGGGCCTCGTTAGAACTTAAAAGAATTCTAAGAAGTCTGGATAGTTTTCGAACCATACCTATTTTGCCTTCTTACAATAATTTAAATAATTGATGTATTAAAAACTCATCGGTAACTTGACGAATTAAGTATGTCAGCCTATCTAATTATAACATCACGTGACTTTGATCCGTCACTTGGACCTACTATACCTTGCTCCTCTAATTCGTCCATAAGACGTGCTGCTCTCGGATAGCCAACCCTCAAGCGTCTTTGTAAGAAGGAAGTAGATAATTTACGCTCAGAATTTGCTAAAGCAATCGCTTTGTCTAATAGTTCGTCCCCTGCCTCGTTAATGTCGATGCCTTCAGCTTTATCTTCATCTAAAGCTAAATTAAAATCCATTTCAGGTATAGGGGGCCAATTAACATTTTTCCAATAATCTACCAATTTAGTTATTTCTGAGTCAGATATAAATACTCCCTGTACTCTACTTGGCCGCGAAGCGTCGATCGGTTGATATAGCATGTCACCGCGCCCTAAAAGTTTTTCTGCACCGACGCTGTCCAAAATAGTCCTTGAATCAATTTGTGAAGTTACACCAAAAGCGATTCGGCTTGGGAAATTTGCTTTTATCAACCCAGTCAATACATCAACCGAAGGTCTTTGGGTGGCAATTATTAAATGAATTCCTGTTGCTCTTCCAAGCTGAGCTAATCGACAAAGTGATTGTTCAACCTCAACTGATGAGGTCATCATTAAGTCAGCCAGTTCATCAATTACCACAACAAGGTAAGGCATCTTCTCCTTAGTTTTTGAGTTGTATGACGATATATTTCTCGCACCCGATTGCTCCATATGTTTGTAACGTTTTAGCATTTCGTTTATGAGAGCTTTTAATAACGGAACCACCTCTGCAGTTTCTACAGTAACGGGAGTTAAAAGGTGGGGTATACCATTAAACGGAGTTAACTCGACTCGTTTAGGATCTATCAATAAAAGTCGTAATTCAGAGGGTGAATTTTCGGCAATTAAGCAGGAAACTATAGTGTTTAAACACACACTCTTTCCGCTTCCCGTAGCCCCGGCAACTAATAAGTGGGGCATGTTTATTAAATCTAAAACAACATCATCTCCTCCAGTGCTTTTGCCAAGTGCTATCGCTAGGGATCCTGATTTCGATAGATTGCCGAAATTATTATTGTCCATCACTGATCTAATCGTAACTAGAGAAGGGTTAGCATTAGGAACTTCAATTCCAACCAACGAAGTTCCTAGCACAGGGGATTCTATGCGGATTGAAGAAGTTTGTAACGCGAGAGCCAGGTCCTTTTCGCGTTGCATTATAGTGTCAACCTTTACACGGGTTTTAGATTCCACTTTTCTCTTAACGATTTTACCCGCATCATCTAATAAAGCCTTACCGCTATTGTCAGTTGCGCTTTCTTGTTTATATTTTCTAATCCAGCCAGGTTCGATTCCATACATAGTCACAGTGGGCCCCGGCCTTGTCATCTTTACTTCTACTTCCACTCCATAGTCATTCAGAGTTTGTTGGATATTTTTGGATGTTTCAGCCATTTCGGAAGCAGGAACCGTTTGAGGTGGATTATCTACAAAAATTGTTCTTTTGGGCAGTGCCCATAACTTACTCCATTTATCCAATAACGGAAGACCTTGTACTGATAAGGTTTGCTGTATGTCGACTTCATTTTCGCTAGTTTCATTCCATGATTTGTTGAATTTAGATATTTGTTCCTGAGCTGGAACGACGTGTTCTTCCATGCCATCTTCTTGGACCTCAAGAAGTACAGGGTTAATCGTGGTTTCCGGATTCGTTTGTTGTTCAACATCTACAGAATTAGAAATTGGTGTATATGTGTCAGGGCCAAATTCTTGATCTGTTGAAGAGTTTATCGATTCATTATCTAGTGGGGATTGTTCATATTGATCATTAAGTTTAATCGACCTAAGTTTTATGTAAATCAGCCCTGAAAGTTTTAAAGTGGATTTAAAAAGCTCGTAACTTAAATTAATGAATGCCAAAGTTATTCTCAAAGAACTAGCTGCAACTTTTGATATCGCGTAATAACTGGCTTTCGGGAATAAAATTCCCACACTACCACTAATCATGGCTATTGTTATCAATACTGCAATTATAAGATTGTCATTTGTAATTAAAGATCCAATTTCGCCCCCTAGTGATATTGTGCCGTCCAAAGTAAACAATCTTAAGCCAGAATCAATCCCGGGGTTAAAAGTTGAAAGTATCGATATGGATGCTACAGCTGCGAAGAGTAATGAAATCCAGATAACAATGTTGCGTGACTGGATTAAAGCCTTCGATTTGTATAAAGTTCCGATGAAAACCGATATCCATATTATCGCAGGCACGAATCCTAAACTTAATTGTAATAATATTTCATCTCGAAATGTAATATATGCTTTTGTAAACTCAGTGCCAAATATAAACCCTACAATAGCCACAATAGCCACAATAGCTAAGATGCAAGCGACTATATAGCCACCTTGATGTCTTGGTAAAAATTTATTGAAGTTGTAGGTCAGTTTGCCATTCATGCTGCAACCCTAAGTTCACAACGAATAGTTTTGAATAAAAGGCAAGCTTTAAAATTCTTAATCCGCTGACTGCACTAGAACTAAAACCACTGGCCGTCTTTTTGTCTCTTTGTAGAGCATGTTAGCGACCAAACGTGTAATATTTTCTCTTATGTTGTACCAATCTAATACTGAATCACTGTCGTTTTCCAGCGCAAAATGTACCAGTTGTGAAGTTTTTTCTGAAAGATCTTGGATCTCATTTAGCTCTGGAAAACCGTATGAAACAATCGTTGGTTCATTTGATAAGCTTATGGGGCTACCTGTGAAAGTTATCCCCATTACTACAATGCCAGACTTAGATATGCGATTTCGTTGATTTAACTGAAAGTCCGAATTGCGCCAAGACTTTTGACCGGAGATAAAAACCTGCTCTAAGGGTATATAGTCTGTGATATCCGCTTTTTGTGAATCAATTTCAACAACGTACCCATTCTCAAGAACTAACGTATTTTGCGGCTTTATGCCGACTAGCTGAGCTAGTTCCGTATTGGCTACGAGGTGCCGGTATTCACCGTGTACTGGAATATAAAATTTTGGTTGCACAACGTTAAGTAAAAGCTTCAATTCTTCGCGCGAAGCATGGCCGTGAACATGTACGTCAGCGTTTCTACTGGAAAACACCCTGGCTCCTAGTCTATAAAGGTCATCTATCGTTTTGGCAACTAAAGACTCATTTCCAGGGATAGGAGATGAAGATAATATAACCGTATCTCCGGAAACTATTTTCACATCTTTATGTTCGTTTCTAGACATCCTAACTAGGGCACTAGTCGGCTCCCCTTGAGTTCCTGTGGCTAAAAGGATTATTTTGCTAGCAGGCAGCTTTTTTGCCTCCTTTAATGAAATTAATATGTTTGGTTCTGCATTTAGATACCCCATCTTAATTGCCATTTTGAGATTGTTGCTCATACTACGACCTACTACAGCCACTTTGCGATCGTGTTTATATGCGCTATCCAATACGATCTGCATTCTAGATATTAAAGATGCAAAAGTAGCAACAATAATTCTGCCGGGTGCTTGAGCTATTTTTAAATCTATGGGGCTTTGTATTGTCGATTCAGATGGTGTATACCCATCGACTTCAGCATATGTAGAGTCGGCCAATAAGACCAAAACCCCATCTGCTGCTAACCGCGATAGTGTAGCAAAGTCCATCTTGTGTTTATCAATAGGGGTATGGTCGATTTTAAAGTCACCAGTGTGCACAATCGCACCAAATGGAGTATGTATAGCGATGCCCATTGAATCCGGAATAGAATGACACACCCTAAAAAACTCGACATCAAAACTGCCTATGTTAAGTAGAGTGTTAGGCTCGATAACGTGTAAATTTGAACGCTGTAAAAGTCCGTGTTCACGCAATTTAACACCGATTAGACTAAGCGTTAGCCTTGAAGCATAAACTGGCACATTCAGCTCTGAAAGCACGTAAGGTAAAGCTCCAATATGATCTTCGTGCCCATGTGTTAGCAATATCGCTTGAACTCGATGTTGATTTTCCAGTAAATAGCTAATATCTGAAATTATGAAATCTACTCCAGGCATGTCACTGCTGGGAAATAAAATTCCAGCGTCGATTATGATAATGTCATCGTTTAATTCGACGACCATCATATTACGCCCAATTTCACCTAGGCCGCCTAGAGGTATAATTCGGATCTTAGAAAAGTTTGACAACTAACATTAACCTACATTTGATTATCATATTCATCCTTTTTATATGGCAATTGAGTTGAGTCAAATTCAAAATCCAGTTGCCTGCCGGACATATCATCGCCTGTTGTCGTCTCTGATTCCAATTGAGTATCATTTATTAGTGCTTTTATTTTCAGAAAATCTTCTTGTAACACTGGCTTAAGTTTCGGGTTATGTAGGGTTGCAGCAGGGTGATACACAGGAAAAACAATACGATCTTTCCATTCCCTTGGTCTGCCCCTTGCCTGACTAATTAATTCTCCTGGAAAGAAATTGCTGAAAGAGTGGCGGCCAAGGGTTACGATCAGTTGTGGATCAATCAGATCAATTTGCTCATCCAGATATTTCCAGCATTGACCGATTTCATCAGCGCTAGGATCTCGGTTGTTGGGGGGCCTGCACTTTACAATATTCGCAATATATACTTGCTCCCTGTTTAAACCAACAAGGTGGAGCATTTCAGAGAGTACGTTTCCTGCAGCGCCTACAAAAGGTAATCCCTGTTCGTCTTCTCGCGCACCGGGTGCTTCTCCTACAAACATTATCTTTGATTTTAAACTGCCTTCTCCAGGTACAGCTTTATTTCTCGTTTGAGAGAGATCACATTGAACACAAGTCTTTATTCTGTTGACTAGTGATTCGTATTCAGAAATTACCATAAAAGAACAGCATGTTAATTACAAACAATTTTTAATAGATTGAATCTCAACATTCCACAATCTTACAGCAAAGGTCAAAATTCTATAATTAAATTATTTGCCTGGTAGAGCTTTGACTAGTCTTCTACGCCATGCTCTTTAAGGAAATCTATCGCCGCTTGAACAGTGGTAATGGACTCAGCATCTTCATCGGATATTTCTATAGTGACTGAATCAGAACTAAATTCCTCTTCAAAAGCCATTATTAACTCAACTAGATCCAGTGAATCAGCATTTAAGTCATCTACAAATGATTTTTCGGGCGTAACTTCTGCAGGTTCAACGCCTAATTTGTCAGCCACCGTGGACTGAACCCTTTCAACTACTGTTGCCATTAATTTCTCCTAAAATTATCAAAAATAAATTATACCTTAACTTTTTTAGCAAGTATTAGAGAACCTAATACGCCATTAATAAATTTTGGTGATTTTTCAGTACCAAAAACCCTACCCAGGTCCACTGCTTCATTAATAGCCACCTTGGGAGGGGTATCGCTTTTGCCGATTATTTCTGCGATAGCTATTCTTAATACATTCCTATCTACGCTAGGCATTTGATCTAGGGGCCAAGAAGGTGCAAATTTTGATATTAAATCATCTATTTGCTGTATATTCTCATTAATAATATTTAACAATTTGGTTGCGTATATCTCAGACTCTTGGCAGACATCTTTGGCCTGTATGCGTAATTTTAATGATCTTTGAATAGGATGGCTTGAGGTGTCCTTCTCAAACATTACTTGCATAGCTATTTCTCTTGCTTTGCTTCTTGCGCTGAAAGGATGATCTGCGTTGGAATCTTTAGATGCATCTCGTTTTGGCGTTAAGCTCATAATTTTATTTAAGGGTTAAACCCTGTATAGAACTCAAATTACCAACAGACATACTATCAACTGACTTGTCGATTCTTTTCAACATTCCGTGCAACGCTTTGCCTGGACCGATTTCAATGAAATTCGTAATACCTAGTGAAATCATGTATTCAACAGATCTTTTCCATTGCACACACTCACAAATTTGAGAAACGAGCTCTTTTTGTAATTGATGGACTGTGTCAATTGGCTTAGCAGTGATGTTTGCAACTATTGGAGTATCGGGAGCTTTGAGATTCACTGCATTAACGGCACTTTCTAGGCCATCTCTTGCTGGCTCCATCAATGCAGAATGAAATGCTCCGCTGACTTTTAATGGCATTGCCTTTCTTGCACCACGTGCCGAAGCCATATCCAATGCCTGCGCCACTGCTACTACATCCCCACTGATAACCACTTGTTGATCAGTGTTGACATTAGATATGTATGTTCCAGTTTGTCTGGAAATTTCTTCAATAATTATTTCGTCTAGACCTATAATTGCAGCCATTGTGCCCGGCTTCAAGTTGCATGCCTCTTGCATCAAGCGTCCTCTTTCTTGAACCAGTTTTGCTGTACTACTGATGTCAAGCGATCCAGTAATTGCTAAAGCTGTATATTCTCCAAGGCTATGACCGGCAACAAAACTTGGTTTAGGCATATCCTTTTGACCTAAAAGCTCCTCCATGGCCTTATAAGCGGCTAGGCTTACTGCCATTATTCCTGGCTGAGCATTGCGGGTTTGCGTCAATTCTGATTCAGGCCCTTCAAATATTAATTTGGAAAGAGGCTGGTTAAGTGCATCGTCAATTTCATCGAAAACAAGCTTGGCCGCCACAGAATTTTCATAGAGTTCTTTACCCATGCCCACAATTTGGCTACCTTGTCCTGGAAATAGAAAAGCGAATTTAGATTTAGTGTCAATTGTTGTATTCATAGAACTCAATGATTGTATAAGCTACGATAGCTAAAATTTATACTGAATCTAAGCTGGTTTCCTCGACGTTACCAATCACCTGCCTGCCATTGTAAAACCCACAAGTAGGACATGCTCTATACGGCTGTTTTGGCTCATTACAATTTGGTTCCGGACACATTCCGTATGAAGGCTTGGTAAGACTCATATGAGCTGCGCGGCCACCTTTACGGTATTTTGTTTGTTTCTTTTTAGGAAGAGGAGGCAATTAATTCTCCAAAAGCTTTAATAATGTGTGTAGTCTTTTGACTCTATAAGAATATTAGAAACTAAGTCTAACACTTTATTTTGATAAATTTTAGCCCAAAATTTTATTTTCAACCTAGCATTCAGTCGTGTTTTTACATATACAACTATCTAAATTTAGGTTGAATCCACAATTAACACATATTCCTGCGCAGTTTTTACTACAAATTGGATTTAATGGTATTTCCAAGTCAATATGGTCACAGATGGATGGCGCAAGATCTAGTATGTTTTCATTTGATATAAATTGTGTTTTTTCAATTTCGAAAGTATTAGATATATACGTGTTAACGTAATATTCCTCATCTATTTTTAGTGACAACTTACGTGTATGAGGAGTTAGGCATCGTGCGCATTGGCAGACAACCTCACAATTAAGTATTGCTGTAACCCAAATTCCGGCATCTGTTCTTATCATATCGGCTGTTCCTGATAGACTAATTTCCTTACTTGGGTCGAGTAAAGACATTTTATCTGCAGTTTGATTTTCTAACGATAATAAATGATCAGAGAGCGGACATGATTTGATGGCTCCGGGGCTGTCTTTTATCAATTGTGCTACGTTGAATTCCATATAGAGTCTGTAAATAGCATAAAAACTAAAGCTAACGTTTAATCAAAAGGTTGATTTTATTGGTTTAAAAATCGACGGTACGGCAAAATTGTCCTTTTCAATGATACTTTACAGGATTGACATGTTTAATTGTAGGAACTACATTTTGTTCTCGACCCTACAATACATCACGCTAATACTTTGATTTGAAATAAATTGGTTACTTATGAAAACTCTATATGAATTTAAAAAAATTCTGATAACTGCAGTAATAACTACTCTTATTATAGTTTTCGTCGTTAATTGCACTACCGAGACCGAGGTTGATTTACCCGTTGAGCTAAATCCTTTGCAGGATGAATCAGCTGATCAAGAACAATCAGCTTTTAGTAAACGCGAAGTGCTTTCTGTAGAGGAGCTGACGCTTTCTAAACAGGAATTGGAAAGTATTAAAGAACACTTAGGCGCAACTTTTGCTAAAGACACCTTCAGGTATTCTATGGATGCGGTTATTAAAACAAATGTTGCTGGCATAGAAGTTAGAATCCCTATTTCCATGTTGGGTGAATTTGAGCCTGCAGATAAAGCAAAAGCAATCGTCTCTATAAATATGGGGTTTGTCGACACTGATACATATAGTGTTTCAAATGATGGGAAGTTATATTTTGCGGACTCTATAGATGGAAAATGGACATCATCCGAAGATACTGGTCAAATCTTTTCAAGTCCAACAGTAATATTAAGTACTATTTTGAATGACTCTGGCCCATTGCAAGCAGTTTCGAGGGAAAAGTTAGCTGAGACCTCGTTACTACATCTAAAGCTGTCAGGCCTTGAATCATTATTCGGAAATATTGATCAGAATATTCATGCGGATCTTTGGATTGATCAAGATAAATTGCGAATACATAAATTAACTCTGAAAGGTCCCATTTACATGCCTGATATAAAAACTTACTTGCCGTCCCAAATTGATGCCAGAGAAGCAACTTTGAATGCTAGTTATGAATTTTATGGATTTGACGATGCAATTTCGATAGAGGTTCCAGAAGCAGAAAATTATTTGATAAATGGTAGACTGCCTGGCACAAAAGTATTTGAGCAGGTTAATTTGGTTATTGGATTTGGGGAATCGCATCCTGAGTATAAATCAACTCCAGCAACTTCGGGATGGCATTATGGACAGCCAGATGCTCCAGCGCCTTGGGGGGTACACGATGAATTTATACCAGATGAGGTTTTGATCCAAAATTTGGTTCAAGGAGGGATAGGCCTTCACTATAATTGTGAAAATGAATGCCTGGACGTCATAGATGTTTTTGCTGAATTCGCTGAACAATATCCAAAGATAGTTGTTTCCCCATATGCAGGCATGGATCAAAAAATAGCGATTACAGCTTGGTCATATATTGACGAAATGGAAGAAATGGATATAGGACGAATTGAACTTTTTATAAAGGCTCATCATAACTCCGAAAGAGCTCCTGAACACTTTAAACCTTAGCAAGCTAATTTTTTAAATTGCTGAAAGCCTGTCTTATAAAAGACGCTATTTCTGTAGTGGGTGTCCCGGGGCCAAAAATATTTGCTATTCCCATTTCTTTCAGCCAAAGACGGTCTTCTTCAGGAATTATACCGCCAGCTACAATCAGAATATCATCTCTATCTTGCTCGGACAGGCTATCGATAATTTGTTTGAACAGTTCTAAATGAGCGCCTGAAAGAATAGACAAGCCAATTACATCCACATCCTTATCGATAGCGGCAGAAACGATCATTTCGGGAGTCTGTCTTATTCCCGTATATATTACATCCATACCGGCTTCGCGAAGGGATCGAGCTACTATTTTGGCTCCACGATCATGTCCATCTAAACCCGGTTTAGCAACTAACACCCGTATAATTTTTTCACCCATTAATCACCGCCTAGCACTTTCCGAATCAACTAACTCGATTAAAACACCACCCGTGGATTTTGGATGGATAAACGCTATATTTCCAGAAAGTCCAACGCGTGTAGTTTTATCTATTAAATTAATTCCAGCCTGTTGTAGTTTTTCTAAACTTTGGTTCAAGTTATCCATTTCAAAACATATATGATGTACACCCTCGCCACGTTTTTCGATAAAGCTTGCAACACCGCCAGTATCTTGAAGGGGCTGGATAAATTCTAATTGAGAGCCGCCTACTCTAACTAAGGCAGCCTTAACTCCATGATCTTGTAGATTTGTAATTTCAGGTTGGCTGATTCCAAATGTATTCACATAGAAGCTAATGGTTTCTTCTATATCTGATACTGCAATTGCTACATGATTAATATGTTGTGCGATGCATCCTGTTTTATTCGATTCTCTCAAAACTTATTGACTCCTGATTTTATATTGATTAATACGTAAATTCGCTAGCATATTTTCATTGACTAAGCAACGACCTCGCTATTAACATGCGCTGTATCTCAGATGTGCCTTCATAAATTTCAGTAACTTTCGCATCTCGATATAATCTTTCAGCGATATTTGGTGCAAAATATCCAGAACCTCCGTGTATTTGTACTGCCTGGTTGGCCGATTCCACAGCAACCTTAGATGCGAATAGTTTGGCCATCGAAGCTTCTGTCTCGAAAGGTTGATTACAATCCAATAGTGCAGCTGACCGGTAGGTCAACAGTCTGGCAGCCTGAATTTCTGTGGCCATATCAGCAAGTTTGTTTTGGATCGTCTGATATTCTGATATCGAATTCCCAAAAGCCTTGCGTTGTTTAGAGTATTGTAGTGATACTTCCAGCGCCATTTGAGCTATTCCTACTGATTGTGCGGCTATCAAAATCCTCCCAGCATCAAGTACTTGCATCGTCATGTGAAATCCCTTCCCAGCCTTACCAATTCTTTTGTCGTTAGATACGAAGACATTGTTGAAATTTAGTTCGCAAGTTGATGATCCGCGAATTCCTAGTTTGCCCTTTTGTGGGGTTATTGTCAGGCCGTCACAAGGCGCTTCCAAAATAAACGTTTCCAATCCGCTTGACCCTAGGCTTGGATCTGAAGAAGCAACGACAATTATAATTCCTGCTTCTTTTGCGTTTGTTATGAAGTGCTTTGAGCCATTGATGATAAAGCCTCCATCAACTTCAGTCGCCAGTGTTTTTATAGCGGCAACGTCACTACCAGCATCAGGTTCTGTTAGCGCCAAAGCACCAAGTGCGCGCGCTTCAACAAGTTTAGGTAAATAGATGGCTTTTTGTTTATGGTCGCCAAATAGTTCAATATACTTGCTGCATAGAGACATATGGCTTGCAAATATCACTGCTGTAGAGGCGCATCCCCTTGCAATCTCTTCTGTGACTATGGCTAAATGTATATTTGAACCTGTAACGCCCCCAAAATTTTCGTCTAGACCGAGCCTAAATAGACCCATTCCAGCAATTTTCTCTATAGCGTCTCCAGGGAATTCCTGATTTAAATCATATTTACTTGCATTAGGTACCAATTCACGGTCTACAAAGTCCCTGATTGTGTTCCTCAGCAGCAAGTCGTTTTCATTTAAGTGTGGATCGATCATTTTTATCCTAATTTAAGTCCATCAGAATGGAGAGAATTCTTTTTGTTCCCCAAAAACCTCTCTAAGTGCATCTGATATTTCACCAACGGTAACGTAATTTTCAACGGCATCGATCATTAAAGGCATTATGTTTTGGCTGGATGATGCAGCTATTTTAAGGTTTTTAAGGCATTTTTCTACATCTCGGTGATCTCGTCCCGACTTAACTTTAGCGAGTCTATCTAGTTGAATTTTAGTTTGATCCGGATCTATTCGCTGAATTGGAATAAGAGTGGGGTCAGCAGTTTGAAATTCATTGACGCCTACTACGATTTCCTGTTTGCTTTCAATATCCTGTTGTAATTTATATGCTGAATCATGTATTTCTTTTATTTGAAAACCTTGCTGTAGCGCACCCAGCGCACCTCCCATATCTTTTATCTGATCAATGTAGGAATTTGCTTCAGCTTCAATCTGGTCAGTTAAGCTTTCTATATAGTATGAACCGCCTAATGGATCAACGGTGTCAGTAATGCGAGTTTCGTGGGCTAAGATCTGTTGAGTTCTTAAAGATAGTTCTGCTGATTCAGGTGTAGGTAACGACAGGGCTTCGTCACGAGAGTTGACGTGCAGAGACTGAGTTCCGCCCAAAATCGCAGATAGTCCTTGTAATGTACTGCGTATCACGTTATTGTCCGGTTGTTGAGCAGTCAAAGTAACTCCAGCGGTTTGGGTATGAAAGCGGCACATCCAGGAACGAGGATTCTTTGCCTGGAAATGGTTTCGCATTATATTTGCCCACATTCTTCTAGCCGCTCGGAATTTGGAAACCTCTTCGAATAAATCGCTTTGCGCAACAAAAAAGAAAGACAATCTGGGTGCAAACGAATCAACGTCAAGGCCAGAATTTATTGCCGCCTGAACATATTCAATGGCATTCGAGAATGTGAAAGCCAATTCTTGTACAGCAGTCGCTCCAGCTTCTCGCATGTGATACCCGGATATTGAAATTGTATTCCATTTTGGTATATTTTCAGCACAATATTGAAATAAATCAGTAACCAGACGCATTGAAGGAACCGGAGGGAAAATATAAGTACCACGAGCTATATATTCCTTTAAAATATCGTTTTGCACAGTGCCACCAATTTCGTCTAAAGGAATATTTTGCTTCTTTGCAAGGGCAATATACATTGCAAGAAGTATGGAGGCAGTTGAATTTATAGTCATCGAAGTAGTGACTTTATTTAATGGTATTTCTCTGAATAGTATCTCCATGTCCGCTAAAGAACTTATTGGGACGCCTGCTCGTCCTACCTCACCTAAAGCTAGAGGGTGATCAGAATCATATCCGGTTTGAGTTGGCAAATCGAAAGCTACCGAAAGCCCGCTTTGTCCGCTATCTAGAAGGAATTTATATCGTTCATTTGATTCTTCTGCAGAAGCTAGTCCTGCATACTGTCTCATCGTCCAAATTTTGCCTCTGTACATATTAGGCTGTAATCCACGGGTATAAGGATATTCTCCCGGAAAGCCTAAATCAGACTTAGTAGAATCCGTTTGATCATATAATGTCTCTATTTTGATACCGGAGTGGTTGTCAAACTTAGTTTTGCGCTCAAGCATTCTTTTTATAGCAGGCTGAAGCACATTTTTGATCCAATTGGATTTAGAGCTACTTTTCATTAAATATTTCCTATCTGAATCAGTCTAAAAATCTAATATGTTGCTTGTCAAATAAGTGTGCGACTTTCAATTGACGTTAAATCCAACCACCCATAAAATGAACAAGCGTTCTAAATTTATTTTTATATCCAAGAATTTATAATATGACAGACGAAAGTGGTATCAAAGACCAACAAAAACGGATTGTATCTGCTTTAACTCAAGAAGGCGAGGTTAAGGCAGACCTATCGCTTCGGCCAAGAAACCTGTCTGAATACATAGGTCAAAATCGCGTTAAAGACAACCTGACAATTTCTATTAAGGCGGCTTTACAAAGAGGAGAGCCTCTTGATCACACACTCATCTATGGTCCACCAGGGCTTGGTAAAACTACAATGGCACATATCCTGGCTACAGAAATGGGGGTAAGCATAAAAACCACGTCTGGCCCGGCTATTGAAAGACCTGGGGATATGGTGGCATTGTTGACTCAACTTCGAAAATTTGATGTTTTGTTTATCGATGAAATACATCGATTACCGCGCATAGTAGAAGAAATACTATATCCAGCGATGGAAGACTTTTTCGTTTCCTGGGTAGTAGACAAGGGATTAAAAGCGCGATCTATGAATCTGTCTATACAGCCGTTTACACTTATTGGGGCTACCACACGATTTGGCATGGTTAGTGCACCACTTAGAGATCGATTTGGCTCAATACATAGGTTGGAGTTTTATGATGATGAAGCCATGTCCACTATAGTATCAAGATCAGCTAAGATATTGGATATAGAGGCCTCTGATGAAGGTTGCTCAGAAATTGCTCGCCGAGCCAGGGGAACCCCAAGAATAGCGAATAGATTGTTGAGGCGAACCAGAGATTATGCTGAGGTGGTTGCTAAGTCTGGGATAAATAACAAAGTGGCATTGGAAGCTCTTAATAAGCTTGGCGTAGACAATATTGGGTTGGACGATATAGACAGACAAGTATTGAATTGTATTATTCTAAAATTTGGTGGTGGCCCCGTAGGACTTGATACGGTTTCAGCATCAATTAATGAAGAATCAGATACGATAGAAGATGTATATGAACCCTTTTTACTTCAATTGGGTTTTTTGGATCGTACTCCAAGGGGTAGAATCGCAACTCCACTTGCATACCAACACTTAGGCATTGAGCACGATAAATACAAACAACGAAATATGTTTTAAGGTCAATATACACTAGTTTTCACTGGAGCAATGTCGTGAATATGAAGCCCGTATCTTCTAAGCAAAGGGGTAATCGCCCTGATTGGTATGAGTACTACATTAATATAGCTATGGCCGTGAGAGACAGAGCCAATTGTCACGGTTCAAAAATAGGGTCTATTTTGGTTTTAGACAATCGGATATTAACCACAGGTTACAATGGAACTCCCCAAGACATGCAAAATTGTGACGAGGGTGGTTGTGATCGATGTGCTGATCGTCAAACCTACTCATCAGGAGAGGCTTATGATTTATGCATCTGTGTTCATGCCGAACAAAATACTTTATTAAGTGCAGCGAGATTTGGAATATCAGTTGAAGGGGCTGATTTATACACCACATTACAGCCCTGCTTTGGTTGCACTAAGGAATTGCTACAGGCAAAAATAAATGCCGTTTATTATTTGCATGATTGGAAGCCATCATCATCATCTTTGGTATCAGTTTTGAAGAAACTACACGGACGTTTTCCTGGTGGAATGAAAAAGATAGAAACCGATGATCCAAAACAAGAATGGGCAAGATCAATTACTTAAGTAAAAAGCTTTACAATAAATTGCCACCAGTCGACCACCACATCTATAGCTCTAAATTTATCTAAAAATTTCCACCAATGCAGGACATATTCCTGGAGCTCTTTAAGTACAATTATGGGGATCAACCACATAAATGAACGGTGCCATGTTAGCGTGTAATTAGGTTTAAAATATCTAGCCGCAGCTACAAATATAAACCAAGTTTCGAATACATTTGGGAAAAATAATAATAATCCGCGCCACCCTATTAGCTCAAACAAGGCTACACCGATAATCCGATAAACGAAAAGGACTATTGATATTAACCTGGAGGGCCCTGTCCACCTGATCGAGGCTATTAGAAAGGTGGCCATATATATCAGGTCAACCCATTTGTCGAAGGCCTGGTAGTTTTTTATGCCTCCAAAACTCAATAGGTTCATCATGAACAAATCTGAGAAATCGACGAGGATTGCTAAGATTGCACCAAATAAGGCCCATTTGAGTACTGGCAGAGAGCCAAGAATGCGTACGAAGCCAATTATGATCTCTTCAAAAGTCATTTCACTTGATAAAATCTGGTAAGAATTTTAATACTTTTGAAGTTTACTAATTATTAACTAGATTGTCTTTTCAGCTCGCAGTCATAGGTTATTTTGTAACAACAGATTGATTGATCCAAAAAGGATCTGATTGATTAGAGTTATCGACGGCCCAAATTAAAATTCGAAAAGCTAGCTCAAATTCATATCTAATACGATCTAGTCGATCAGTCGCATCAAATTGATTATCCATGTTTAATGGTACATTCTCGATTCTTAATATCTCTTTGCCTTGCCTTAGCGTTACTTTTAGTAATCCAAGTTGCTCGTCCGTGTGAACAGAAATTTTAGTGGGAGGCGCATCTACGCTATTTAATGTTAGGGACACTCCAGAGTGCTGTGCAGAAGCATCTAAATGTCTTATTACAGAGTCAAGATGCCCTTCTGCAGCAGCAATTCTGCCTTGTTCTATTAATTTGAGCATCTCCTCGCCTCGCGTGGATGCTAGTCTTGCATGAGTTTGTGCTATTTCAGCGTCAGACCGTGTTATTGCAAGCAAGACGTTTTCTTTTGTTCGTTTTATCCAATAGTTACTATCGCCAGGGATCGCGTTTTCAGAATAAACTGCTGCGATACTGCCTACGCCTAGAACCAACAAAGCAAAAAACACTATTGCTGTCATCGGCAATGCGATAGGCCTGAACAGACTTCGTGAAAAAGGTATGCGGAATTTAGAAGAGGTTTGGGATTGATTGACTGCATCTAAAAACCGTGATTTTGTAGCCTGCTTAGCATGGTTTCTGGCATGGAATGAATTAGCTGTACTAATTGAGATAGCAGCAGCTTCTAATAACGGCATTAGATTGTTTCTATTTGATTCATACAGGCTTAAGCAGTCCTCAATACTATGACCGTCATTCATAAGGGCAATACAGTGGTTTAGTATTTCGTCTAATTGCTCAGTTACAAAAACCGACTTAGCCAATGCAAATAATCTTATAGGAGAAATCCATGCCCGATCGATTTTCTTTGTAATATTGTATCTGGAATGCATTTGGTTAATTGCTGTTAGGAAACGGTGTCTTGTGTCTGTTTTTGTATTTCTGTCGGGAGAAATCGATTGAGCAGTATCAATCGTTACTTTGGCAGCTTTAAGCAAAGGCACTAGATGGATTTTTTGAGAATCATACAATTTGACACAATCTTCTACACTATGGCCCTGATGCATAAGTTCTATGCAGTGGTTAAATATGTCATCAAGATGTCTGTTTATTTTAAATGGCTTCATTATTTAGGCTAGTTGCTCTGAAAATAGTTGATTTGTTTGTAGTAGGACGCGTAATTTTTTGACCGCCGAGTGCTGTAGGGCTTTTACAGAATTTTCATTACGATTCACTGCTTCAGCTGTTTCCTTAATACTTAAGCCTCCAGCAAATCTGAGGTTTAACACCTCGCGTTGCAGATCAGTTAGGCTTTTCATTGCCTCATTAACTTCACGCATTGCCAATTTAGTTTCTACATAATTGTCCAATGTGGACTCAGACTCACCGACTGTGGTTAATATAGTGTCTAGGGGAACATTTCTGTCTCTTCCTCGTTTTCTATAGTGATCAATAACGCGATTATGAGCGATGCGAAATAGCCAAGACGAAAACGGATGACCTTGCGGCCGGAACTTTTTGATGGATTCCAACATTCTGAGGAAAACATCTTCGGTTAAGTCTTCTGCTATGAGTGAATCGCTGGTTTTGAAAGCAATGTACCTAAAGATTTGATCATAAAAATGGTCATAAAGCACCTCAAAAGCAGAAGATTCTCCTTTTTGTGCAAGGACCACATATCGATCTACCTGATCTTTAGTTAGCTTTTGTTCTCTATTCAAATGGCTGACCCCTTCGCTACTCAATTATAAAACGCTAAAGCCTTACAATTCGTTAGTTTTTGGTCATCACTTAGGGGAAAATCAGCACAACAGGGTTTTATATAAATAACTTAAGTTTTATGAATTAAGCTCTAGGTTCATTAATATAGCGTCTTCAGTACGATTAGAGTAATAATTTTTCCTTACCCCAGAAATTTTAAATCCAAACTTTTTGTATAAACTCAATGCATTTTTATTTGATTCACGAACTTCAAGAGTGATCAGCTTAGATTTTAACGAATCGGCTTTATCGATTAATGAAGTGAGTAAAAGGCGACCAATTCCAAATCCACGAAATTTTGGATGAACCATAAATTCTATTATCTGTATTTCATCTGAGGCACTCCAGCTCCCTATAAATCCAGTTACATTTTTTGAACTGGTTTTACATTCACATAGATCATTTGTTACTGCGTTTTGATTAGGTGTAAGGCCAGAACATTTCTCTAAATGAGCAACAAGATATAAAGAGTTAACCTTGCTAACTTCGCTAGCGAAATCCGTATAAGTCTGTAATCTCGGGAAAGTACGTTTTTGGATGTTTACGCAGGCTTTTTGATCGGACCTTTTCATAACCGTGACATAATTAATCATTAATACTTCGCTTTATTATGTAAAGACCTTGAAAACCACTCATTATTTGTAATTCACCTTGTTACGGCGCCCAAACAAATATGATTAATGGTATTGATACGGCAATCACGACTATTGATAATGGCAGTCCAACTCTCCAGTAATCTGTAAATCTATATCCCCCGGGCCCCATTACTAAGCTGCTAGATTGGTGGCCTATTGGAGTGAGAAATGCAGCAGATGCTCCTACAGCAACTGCCATGAGAAAAGGGTCTATATTTACACTCATGCCGACAGCTACATCTATCGCTATAGGCGCCATGATTACAGCTGCTGCCGTGTTATTGACAACACCAGATAAGACCATTGTTGCGGTCAGTATTATAAGTAATGTTAGAGCCAGAGATCCTTGGGCTCCAATCGAATTTATGGCGTCTGCAATAGTTAACGAGCCACCAGTGCTCACTAAAGCCCCCTCGATTGGTATCATAGCTGCTAGCAATACGATAACTGGCCAATTAACGCTGTCGTATGCTTCTCTCAAGCTAACGCCTCCGACTAGAATCATTAGGAATGCTGCACTGACGAATGCAATTTGGATTGAGATGACGTTTGTTGCGGTGAGTATAATCGCCACAAGGAATATAGTTATTACTAAAGGCGTGTTTTGTTTAGGCCGGTTAAGTCGGATGTCTCTACCAACTAATGGAAGAACGCCCATAGACCTCAGGCCCTCTCTAACTGACCCCGGGCGTCCTTGTACTAGCAACACATCTCCGATAGCCAGCCTTAAGCTGCTAAGCCGTTCGCGTATATGTTCACCCTGTCTTGATACTGCCAATAGATTAATACCGTATCTTTTTAGCATATCAATACCTGACGGAGTCCTGCCTTCTAGTTCAGAGTTTGGAGCAATTACTGCCTCTGACGTGGTTAAATCACCTTTATTACTAGACCAAGTCACAGAACCGTCACCGCCAGCAATTTGGAAGCCGGTGACTGATAAAAGCTCTTGCAGGTCCTCAGGATCTGCCTCAATTATTAAAATATCTCCAGCGAGTATGGTTTGCAAGGTTGAAGGTGCATCATAACGTGTTTCATTTCGAATTAATCCAACAATATCGAAATCGGCATCCATAGCATTTTTAATTTCCCCTAAGATGCTTCCTGCCATAGTTGCGTCAGGCGGCACGATAATTTCTGTCACATATTCTTGTATGCTAAATGCATCTAAGGCTCCGGAAGGGGAAGTTCTAGATGGTATTAGCCGCCATCCAATGAGTACGATGAATATAAATCCAGCGGCAGCCACAGCCAATCCAACAGGCGAAAATTCGAACATGCCAAATGGAGGAGCATTTCCCATGTCATTCCTTATGGTGGCAATTACCATGTTAGGTGGAGTACCTATAGCAGTTATAAGTCCTCCGAGTAGTGATCCAAAAGCTAATGGCATTAACAAAAAGGAAGGAGACCTACCAGTTCGCCTAGCGGTTTCAATAGCTACTGGCATCATTAATACTAATGCACCTACATTGTTCATAAATGCAGAAAGCAAAACAGTGAGACCCGTAAGAGCGGCGAGTTGAATGAGCTTTCCGGGGCCGAGTGTAGAAAGTAGCCTGTTAATGGAATCCGCAACGCCTGCATTTGCCAGGCATCTTCCTATTACCAAAACTGAAGCAACTGTTATAACTGCTGGATGAGCAAATCCAGTAAATGCTTCTCTTGCTGGAACTATATCTGTTAGAACTAGAATTAAAAGGGTAAACAGGGCGACTAAATCAAATCGCCATCTACCCCATATAAAAAGCACAAATGCCATCGCGATAACCGCAAAGACGATTTCTTGATGGTAGTTTGAACCAAACATTCGGGTTCACTTGTGCAGGAATTTAAGTCTGACTGTTCCATAATTAAAAAATTCAAAATCATATTTTAGCGGTAATTAGCAATGACTTGCTATACAGCTGAGAGCCCCAGATCTTGTATTCTTGTCAATAATGGGGTGTGGAGCTATGAGTTTTGTTTAATGAATTGGCTATTTTTAGCCTATGTTGACCCATCCAGATATTGGTAACTCAACTATTCTTAAATTTATGATAAGTTTAACAAAAGAAATAAATGATATCTTTGGGATCATTAGTAAAAACATTTAAAAATATAAATATGGGGTAATTTAATGGCCGATAGGCTTAGCATTAATGATAATCGAACTGGAAACAAGCACGAACTTACATTGTCTTATGGAACGCATGTAAATGCAGGTTCAGCAATATCTGCCAAAGATTTAAGAGAAATAAAAACCTCTGACCAGGATTTCGGCGTATTAGTTCATGATCCTGGCTTTATGAACACGTCCGCATGCAAAAGCTCGATAACGTTTATTGATGGTGAAGCTGGAATTTTACTATATAGAGGGTATCCGATTGAAGAACTTGCATCCAAAAGCACATATCTAGAAGTGGCATACTTATTGTTGCATGGAGAATTGCCAAATGAATCTCAACTTGATATTTGGACCACTGATATTACTAATCACACTTTTCTTAATGAAAAAATCAAGAAGTTTCTAGATGGATTTAGGTATGATGCACACCCTATGGGGATTCTAGTAAGCGCCCTCGCATCTCTTTCAACTTTCTATCCAAAATCTCGCAACGTCCAAGATGAAGAAATTCGAGCGAGATCCATTCGCCGGTTAATAGCTAAAATACCAACATTGGCTGCTTTCGCATATAGATACAGCGTGGGTTTGCCATATGCATATCCAGATAATGATTTAAGTTATTCCGGTAATTTTCTTAATATGATGTTTCGCGCTACGGAAACAAAGTACAACCCGGACCCAGTGCTTGAGAAGACCTTAGATGTATTACTAATATTACATGCAGATCATGAACAAAACTGTAGTACTAGTGCTATGAGAGCTGTTGGTAGCTCCGACGCGGATCCTTATGTTTCAGTGTCCGCAGCCACTGCAGGACTTTATGGCCCATTACATGGTGGGGCAAATGAACGGGTATTGGAAATGTTGTCGGAAATAGGAACTGTAAAAAATATAGGCGCATATATAGAAAAAGTTAAACAAGGTGAATTCAGACTAATGGGATTTGGCCATCGAGTGTATAAAAACTTTGACCCTAGAGCCAAAATATTGAAAAATCTAGCTGAACAAGTTTTTGAAGTCACTGGTAGAAATGAGCTTTTGGATATAGCAGTTGAGCTAGAAAATGTCGCGCTTAATGATGATTATTTTGTAAAACGCAAGTTATATCCTAACGTGGATTTTTATTCAGGAATAATTTACCAGGCAATGGGCATACCTGTAGAGATGTTTCCTGTTTTGTTTGCTATCGGACGAACTTCTGGATGGCTTTCACATTGGGAAGAAATGCGAAGAGATCCTGAATTGCGGATAGCGAGACCTAGGCAGATGTATACGGGATACCCTAAAAGGGATTATCTAAAAATAGATGCTAGGCAATAGAATTGCCAAGGCTTATCTCGCTAGAAACTGATTTATAACATAATCTTATTCTAACCGGTAAACTCCTAGACACTTTTGTCGTTTTGTGTGACATTATAATGTCACTGGAGGAAGAATAATATGGAAGCTGTATTTTTTATACTTGTCGGCGGAGCGTTGTTTTCACAGTCTTGGAACCTTTTAGGGCTTTTGGCTGAAGGCAGATCTTTGGGGCTGCTTATTGGCTCTTTAGCACTAATGTCTTTGATCGCCCTAATAATTGATCCAATGGTTATAGAATCTGAATTACATAATTCTCATTGGGTAACGAATAACGCTGTGTTTAAAGCCCTTATTATCCTCTGGTCAGTGTATTTACTCGCTGCTGGAGCTCAACACTTTTTAGATTTGGAAGAGCGTGCCGTGGGTCTATTTGCTGGATTCGTGAGCGTGATTTCAATAGTTGCATTTCTGTATTTCGTAGTTCGCTTTGCACCTGAAACTAATAAGTACGGAGAAGCTGTTTGGTTATCAATATCGGTGGGAACACTTATTTTAGCGATAAATGCAGGATTGTCGTTTTTCCACCAGGCGATACCGTTCCACGTTATAAGGCTAGTATCTGGATGGTTTCTACTAGTTGGAGGTGTGATTTTAGGAGTGGTTGGGATTTTAATTGGTCTTGGCACAATAGGCCTTTAGTTCATTTGATCCGATTATTGTTAAAATTTAACTAATAACTTTAGTAAAATCTATCAAAAAGTTTGACTTAAGTTTTAAACATTAATACAGAATAATGTTAAAAACAGGGTTTTCTGCAACGAGAGAGGCAAACAATTGAAGAGTTCTTTAGAGGAACCTGCAATGGAAGCAGACATGAATCAGGAATTGACTGAAGATCCAAGTGATACTCATCCTAGAGTGTCTGGTTATGAAATTCTGGCTGGAATAAAAAAAGAATCGACAGAATTTCAGTGGGAAGGCACATTCGAGCAATACTTGGAAATGGTTATTAGCGATAATTCCATTGTTAAGCTGTCCCATGACTTAGTCAATGAGGCCATTAAAAAACCCGGAATCTATAGAGATCTAAATGGCGAACCTTTATACAGGTTGTTCGACGGGAAGATGTTTGGGCTTGAGTCTGCCCTTGAGAAGGTGGCTCGGTATTTTGAAGCTGCCGCCCAAAGGCTAGAAGTAAGAAAGAGAATATTATTACTCTTAGGGCCGCCTGCTAGCGGTAAATCTTCCATAATAGACATCATTAAACGGGGCCTTGAAGATTATACTAAAACAGAATCCGGGGCCGTTTACACTATCCAAGGCTGCCCAATGCAAGAAGACCCTCTCCATCTAGTTACTGGTAATGCTAGAGCACAGATGTCCGAAGATTACGGAATACATATCGAAGGAGAACTTTGTTTTCATTGTAGATTTTTATTGGAGCATGACTACCAAGGTAATCCTGCGGAAATCCCGATCACCCGAGTGACCTTTTCGGAATCTAGGGCAAGGGGTATTGGATACTACTTAGCAAATAATCCTAATCCCGCTGACCCTTCGGTATTGGTGGGAAGTCACAATGAATCAAAACTTGATGGAGATCGCCAAGAAGTTGCAGCTAGAGCATTTAGACTTGATGGAGAGTTAAATGTTGCCAATCGTGGAATGATGGAATTCGTCGAGATTTTCAAAGCGGATCGTACTTTGTTAACAACGTTGTTATCCTTAGCTCAGGAACAATTAATAAAAATGGAGAAATTTGGATCTGTATATGCAGATGAAGCAATTGTTGCTCACTCTAATGAAGGAGACTTCAACACTTTTGCTACCGATCCATCTTCTGAAGCCTTAAAAGATAGAATTATTGCTATAAAAATACCGTACAATTTGCGTGTTAGTGAAGAAGTTAAAATCTTACAAAAAATGATTGGACAAAGCACCGTACATGATGTCCATATCGCTCCTTTAACTCTGCCTGTGGTTTCGATATTTGCAATACTTTCTAGGCTGGAATCGCCTACAGCACAGGGTATGTCTTTACTGGATAAAGTCAAGCTTTATGATGGCGGGCAGGTAGCAAATTTTACACATAAAGATGTGGTTGATATGCAGCGGCATCATCCAAATGAGGGCATGGGTGGAATTTCACCCAGATACATTCTGAATCGAATAGGATCTGTAGCAAGCGCAGAAGCTCGTGTAGTAACACCGTTGGCTGCATTAGACAGCATGTGGCATGGATTGAAGGAAAACATTAGCCTGGACGCGGCAGACATACTTACTTACGTAGACTTTATTTCAGAGACAGTGAAGGAATATAACAGATTAGCTATCAGAGAGTTGCAGATAGCATTTGAAGAATCTTTTCATACTAACGCGAATTCATTATTCGAGAATTATTTAACTAATGTGGAAGCATACTGCTTAAGAAAAGAGGGTAATGCGGGTTCAAATAAGGTTTTTGCGAATGAGCGGGATATGCAAGAACTTGAGCGAGCTATCCGTATAACTGCTCGATACAAAAATGCGTTTAGAGTTGAAATAAATGCTGTTGTTTCTAGGTGGAAACAAAATAATGTGAATTATGACTATCGATCTGAGCCACGTTTAAAAGCAGCAATTGAAAATAGATTGCTGCCAGCGCCGAGGACATTGGAAAGGGCCTTATCTAAGCCAAGGTTTGCAAGACAGAGAGTGGAATGGAAAACCAGATATGATTCCATCCTTAATCGTTTAGTTGAAAATCATGGATACACTAAAGAAACAGGTGAAGATTTAATCCAATATGCGTTGCATACCATTAAAAACCGTCCCGTTGTTAGAACTCCTAGAAATGAAGGCATAGAGTGGTTATGGCCTCTGTATCCTAAACCAGGCGTAAGCGAAGATTAAGCTTGATCTTAAGTCATTTATAATGATTATTTAAATATTGAGTTGGGATTTTCAATATTTGCTGATAATCGCTTCATGAATTCTGCAGCCACTGCACCATCTACTAGCTGATGGTCAACTGTTAAATTAAATGTACATACATCTTTAATAACTATCTTTCCGTTTTCAACAACGGCTTTTTGTTTAGTTCCACCGACGCCTAAAATGGCTGATTGTCCTCTATTTAAAATAGGGGTGAATCCTTCAACTACACCCAAGACACTAATGGTAAATGTTCCACCTGAAACCTCATCAGGACTGAGCTTTCCTGCCAGAGCTTTTTTATTTGCTGCGGACGTGATTTGTGCTAAATCAGCCAATGATAAGCTCATAACGTCTTTTATTACTGGCACAATTAAACCTTCAGGTAGAGCTACAGCGATTCCAATATCCACTTTCTCGTACTCATAAATTTGATTGTCTATTAGCATAGAGTTAAATATTGGAAGTTCGCTAATGATTTCAGCACAGATTTTGGTATACACATGTGTGTTTGTTACAGCTGTTTTATTACTTTTAGACCATTTTTTTCGCTGAGATTGTAGCTCCGTTACAGGTATGTCCAGAGTAAACGTTAGTTGAGCTGTGGTTTGTAATGAGCTCAGCATATGTGCAGCGATACCTTGTCTCATTCCAGACATCTTGGTTACTTTGTCTGGAGAGGGCATCCCAGAAACATCAATTTTTCCTGGTGTTTTGACGTCAGTTTCAGGCGCAGTTTTACCTGTTCCTGTTTCGCTATGAGCCCTAACGTCTGCTTCTACCACCCTGCCTCTGGGTCCTGTTGGTGTGACATCAGATAAATCGATTCCCAATTTAGCAGCCAATTTCCTTGCGCCTGGTGTGGAAGGTATAGCCTCCCCACGAACAACTGCTTTACCTGAAACAGGTTTATTTTCAGCTGCCTCGGTGGGAACTTCAGCCTCGTTTGCAGTAGATGTGTTTTGCGTAACTTCTGGTGGAGCTTCGCCTTCAGCAAGTAGATATCCCAGTAGGCCATTTACCGGTATTACTGCACCTTCTGGTACTACAGGATGTAATTTTCCAGAAGTAGTTGCTTCCAGTTCATAATTAAGTTTCTCTGTTTCTATTTCAAGTACGACTTCCCCTTGAGCAATATCTTCACCCTGAGTTCGATTCCATTTTGCTATCGTACCCTCGGTCATTACCATGCCGAGTTTGGGCATTACTATCTCGGTAGCCATATTTTCCTCCGTTTTATTAAATATCGGCTTAACATTTAGTTTTAATACTAAATCAATAATTTATAGTTTTGAAAGAGCATGAAATTCAACTTATAACTTCTAGACATGCAGCGGTTACCATTTCAACACTTGGGAAATGCAATTGTTCTATCACAGAAGCGTATGGTATTGGTGCATGAGGGGCCGTGACTCTTCTCGGCGGAGCATCAAGTAGATCAAATGCTTTTTCAGCAGACAGTGCAGCAAGCTCAGAGGCAACTGAACACTTTGGGTAATCTTCATCTACAATTACCACCTTACGGGTTTTACTGATAGACGAGAGAATAGTGTCTTCGTCAAGCGGCGAGATAGATAGTAAGTCAACGACTTCGGCTTGATACCCTTGTTTTGCAAGGCTCTCGGCAGACTGAAGACAAGTTCTTGTGGTAGTGCCAATTCCTATTAAAGTGACGTCATCACCTGATCTTACAATCCTTGATTTCCCAATAGGTAATTCATAAGACTCTTCTGGAACGTGCTGGTCAAAATTAACGCCCATAAGCCTGGTGCTTTGAAAAACGACGACAGGATCATCGTCTTTCATGGCTGCAATTTGTATTCCTTTAGCAGAATATGGGTCTGAAGGCACCCCGCATTTTAGCCCCGGAAAATGTGCAAAAATCGAGTATAACGTTTCCGAATGATGTGCTGCATTTCCACCGCAAGCGGCTGTTTGTGCTTGTATAGTAATCGGTAATGTGACTTTACCCCCGAACATGTAGTGCATTTTCGCCATGTTATTGAAGATTTGATCACCACAAACACCGATAAATCCAACAAACATCATGTCAACTAAAGGTCGTAAACCGGCGGCAGCAGCACCAACGCCTGCTCCCACAAAGCCGGTCTCAGATATAGGTGTATCGAGAACTCTAGAAGTGCCGAATTCCTGAATCAACCCCTTTGTCATTGCGAATGTGCCACCAAAATGGTCAATAAAGCCCTCTTCTGCTTTCCCAGCGGCACCAGCAACATCAATTCCCATGACGATTGTGGAATCATCTTCCCTCATGCGTGTGCGTATGCCTTCGTTAATAGCTTGGACAAATGTTAACGGACGATGTTCTTTATTCAATGTTTGATTATTACTCCAATATCGACAGAGCTGACTGTGCGATTTTTTCCGGTGAGGGAATATATTCTGCTTCTAGTACCGGACTATACGGAACAGAAGCATGAGGAGCACATAAGCGAATTGGAGGTGAGTCTAAGAAATCAAAGGCCTGTTCAGCTATCAGTGCCGATAATTCAGAAGCCATAGAGCACATAGGATAATCCTCATCCACTATAACAACGTTTCGAGTTTTTTTAACTGAACTGAGAATAGCATCCTCATCTAAAGGCGATAGCGACAAAAGATCAATAACTTCTGCTGAAAATCCTTTTTGCTCCAATATTTCAGCAGCCTTTAAGCATTGTAAGGTCGTATAACTGATACCAATTAATGTCACATCAGTTCCTTCGCGTGCGCGGTCAGCTTTACCGATAGGAAATTCGTAGCTATCTTCAGGAACGTGTATACCTGCACCTGTGCCTGGACCTCTAGCCCCGCCCATTAATAACTTATTATTAAATACAATCACCGGGTCATTATCTCTAATTGCAGCTGCATGGAGTCCTTTTGCATTGTAAGGATTTGAAGGGGCAACACATTTAAGGCCAGGGAAATGAACAAAAATCGAGTACAAAGTTTCTGAATGTTGCGCAGCTGATCCTACTCCTGCGCCAGTGGATGTAATTACTGTCAAAGGTAAATTAACTTTTCCTCCGAACATATAGTGCATTTTTGACATATTGTTAAAAATTTGATCACCGCATACTCCTACAAACCCAACGAACATCAAATCAGCAATAGGCCTAAGCCCAGTGGCTGCTGCGCCGACAGCTGCGCCCATGAACCCGTTTTCTGAAATGGGCGTGTCTCTTACTCGATCCGGTCCAAATTTTCCAATTAAACCACCAGTGAGTTTAAAAACACCACCCCAGGCGTCCTCATATTCATCCCTGCCAGCTCCACCAGCAACATCTTCGCCCATAAGGATGACTGAAGGATCCCTTTCAAATTCCTGGTGGAATGCTTCATTAACTGCTTGTGCGTACGTAAGTGCCCTTACTTGTGTGCTTACCATGTCTTATTCTCCAATTTATTAATGAATTACGGATATTTTATATAAACGTCACTTAACAGCTCTGACGGATCTGGATAAGCACTATCTATCGCGAATTGAGTAGCTTTTTCAACACGTGCTTTTGCATCATCGTCTATCGCTTTAAGCTGTTCTTGTGTAGCGGTTCCATTTTCTGTCAGAAATTGCTCCATAGCGATAATACAATCTTTGTCCTCATAATATTTCTGTTCTTCAGGACTTCTGTAGCCCATAGGGTTGTCTGCACCGAAATGTCCGTGGTATCGATAAGTCATCGCCTCGATTAGAGTGGGACCTTCACCCTTTCTGGCCCTTTCAACCGCTTCTCCCGCGACTTCGTAAACTTCAATCACGTTTTGTCCATCCACAGTTACTCCCGGCATCCCATATCCGGCTGCGCGGTTTGCTACTGATTGTCCTGCAACAGCGTATTCAAAAGGAGTAGATTCCGCGTACCGATTGTTTTCGCATACAAATAAGACAGGTAAGTTCCATATAGCAGCCAAGTTCATCGATTCATGCAATGAGCCTTGACTGGATGCTCCATCACCGAAAAACACAACACTAACATTGTCTTTTCCTTGTACTTTCGCTGATAGGGCACAGCCAGTTGCAACCGGTATATTTGATCCCACCACACCGTTTGCACCAAGCATACCTTTAGTTGCGTCTGCAATATGCATCGTGCCGCCCTTTCCTTTATTGGTCCCAGTTGCTTTTCCGAGCAACTCTGCCATCATCTCATTAATATCTACACCTTTCGCAATACAGTGGTGATGAGATCTGTGGTTTCCTAAGACGTAATCATCATCTCGGAGATGTGCACAGATGCCAGTGGGTGTAGCCTCCTCCCCTATTGCCGAATGCGTTCCTAGTATTCTTCCTTGGTCGGCCTCTCTTTTCGCCTGTTCTTCAAATCGACGTATTAAAACCAGAGTTTCGTACATCCACATTAGCTTATCTTTTGGTATTGATGATTGAGATTTAGCCACAACTGTACCTCCTGAATTATTAAGGATCTACTTTTTAAATTAATAGATTAAAAGTTTCCTTACCTCGTAAAATTAATGGTGGCAGGATTATAGCAGAGTGTTTGGTCAACTTTACAGATTCAAGCTATAATCTCAACGATATCCCAATCCCAATAAGGAGCACTCAATGCGACGCTTTTTACTAGCTGACCAATTAATTGATGGATTTAACGATAAACCGATTAAAAATGCGGCATTAATACTTCAAGATGAAAAAATAGAAGCTGTAACTACGCAGGACCAAATAGGCAGGGATCCAGATGGGGAAATAATTAATGTTGCTGGCGGAACGATCATGCCTGGATTCATCGAAATGCATGCGCACATGCATTGCTCTGCAGAGCCGGAAGCTTTTGATCAAGTTATATCTGAGTCTCATGAGGAACTTTTGATGCGATCGGTGGAAGCGATGAGGAACACTTTAATTTCGGGAGTTACCACGGTTAGGGACCTTGGCAGCAAGAATGAAATAGCTTTTGCTGTTAAAAAAGCAGTTGAGGACCGCAAGATAAATGGCCCTAGATTATTGGTTACTGGCACACCAATAACCACGACTGCTGGCCATTGCAACTTTTTTGGAACTGAGGCAGATACCGCCGAAAACGTGATTTCTGCACTTAGAAATCAAGTAAAACTTGGAGCAGATTATATAAAAATTATGTCTACTGGCGGAGTGTTTACGCCGCGCAGTAATGTGCGAGCTGCCCAATATACGACAGATGTGCTTAGATTGGCTGTCGAGGATGCTGAAAGGTTGGGTGTAAGGGTAGCTGCTCACTGTCATGCAACAGAGGGCGTAATCAATTGTGCTGAGGCTGGCATACACAACCTCATACACTCCACTTGGCTTTCTGCAGATCAGACACAGAATTGGGATTATAGGCCGGAAATAGCAGATATGATCGCTGAAAAGGAACTTTGGGTAGATCCTACAATAGCTATAGCTACAATAAGAACTGAGAAAGGGATACCGTTCACAGAAGAAGAGCTGCTTGCATCAGCTGTGTTGAGTGATATGGAAGGCAGATTTGCAATACTTAAAGATATGTGGGATCGAGGGGTAAAATTTGTAGCCGGTTTAGATACAGGTATGTCATACGTTGAATTTGGCGATTTCGCATACACTCCGCAGTCAATGGTTGAAGGCATGGGGATATCTGAAATGGAAGCAATAATTTGTTCGACGCTTTCTTCCGCTCAGTGCTTAGGCATCGATGAGATCACTGGCACACTCGAAACTAACAAATCTGCAGACGCTATCATTGTTGCTGGAGACCCATTAAAAGACATTAGAAAATTACACGACATTGACACCATTATTAGTCAAGGTCATTTAATTAAACGTGCAGGTAAAGTATTAATTTAGAAAGAATTGCCTAACTTCTTTAATTAACCCTTTTTAACACCCAGTTCAGCTAGTATTTTTGCCAAAGCTTGTTTCTCGGTGCTGGTTAAGTTCCTGAATGGCGGCCTGACGCTACCGGCATTAATGCCGACATACTCGGCAGCGGCCTTGAGAACATTTGTGGCATAACCCTCAAAACCTTCATCAACTAATCTCCAAAAAGTAGCTTGCTTAGAGTGAAATCTATCTGCTTCAGCATATTTGCCATCTTGCAATAGTTGCCAAAACTTAGCTTCACCTTCTGGCCAGAAAGCTGCCACACCGGTGATATATGATTTAGCTCCATGCTGATGTGCAAGGCCAGCAGTATGCCCGTACGAATTATCAACAATCGCCAGTTTATCTGAGAATCTATCTAGGGTATCTACATAATCTTGGAATGAAGGCAAGAAACCTCTTTTTATAGATACTACACTCTCAATAGTGTTGATTAATTTTTCGGTAGTCGGACCATCTACGTTCCCCCCCAAACTCCTCCAGGATTGATCATAGATCATCAGACCTATTTCAGTATGTTTAGCTATTTCAGAGTACCAATGTATTACTCCTTCCTGATCCATTCCGTGATAGTAATATGGGGGCGGTACCATTGCCACCTTGACTCCTTGGTCAAGAGCTGCATTGCATCGCTCAATTATTTCGAAATGGGAGCTTGAAGCTATTCCAGCAATAATTTCTATATCTCCGTTTGCCGCTTCTTGTGCAGCTGATACTACCTGAATATGTTCTTCTCGCGAGAGTGTGTTATATTCTCCAGTTCCTGCGGGACAAATAATGAAACCTTTGCCTCGTGAAATACCTCCATTAACTATATGACGTACGTTTTGTTTTAGAGCATCTGTATTTAATTTATAATCGGAATCAAACGGAGTCATTATAAGAACCGCTGGCCCGATTATTTCCGCTTTAATTTCTGAATAATTCAATTTCACACCTCTAACAATTTTTTAATTTTTAAAATTATCGTACACTCGACAGTCTCTAAAAACGCCAATCCACTATAGGTAAACATTAATACTTAAATAGCATAGTGAAACCAAGTTAATTTGTCGAACCCATAGATAAACATGTAATTGTTCTAACAATTCCATCGATAACATGAATTTCAGCGGTTACCAAATCTCCCACTGTAGTTAAATCAGGGGCGTTTATGACAGCAATAATGTCATAAGGACCTGTAACCGAATCTACTCGGACAATACTGTTAATTTCTCTTAATTGGTCCGATACTGATTTACTTGTACCGACAGCAGTTTCTATTAAGATATAAGCTTTTGTTGACACTATTAAACCTGTTTTAATTTATGCTGATTCTAGGATCCAATAATAAGGCATGTCAAACTTATGCGCTATAATCCCATTGATACTTAAGAAGTGTAGGTGAAATAAATTGGCCGATATTGATCAATATAGAAAAGCCTGGTCTAAATTTGCCACAGGTGTATCCGTGATACTTTCAAAAGATCAAGAAGGTGTTGTGCATGGCATGGCTGCAAATGGCATCACTTCTGTCTCACTTGATCCTATGCTGGTGTTGGTATGTGTTGATCACAGCAGAAACACATACAAAAGAATCAAGGAGACAGGTAGGTTTTCTATAAATATATTAAATCAGAGCCAAACTAAGGTAGCAGAGTATTACGCCCGTCGACCAGAAAAACGCATTGGAAACCCTCCCTGCGATCTTGTTTTTGGTGAAAACGGATCGCCTAAAATAGCTGACAGTCTGGCGTTTATAGACTGCAGTGTTAATGAAGAAATTATCCAGGG
>JAKUTS010000014.1 GCA_022447925.1 SAR202 cluster bacterium
AGATAATATAGATGAAGCCTACGAGCTTCTTTCCACACAAGATTCGACAGTGGCAGTATTAATAAATTATTCACAATCATCAAAAAAGCCTAACCTTTCTACTAAATTAGATATAAAGCCATTAAAGCCGTTAGATTCTAGTGTGATTGGAGCAGCAGTAATCGGAACAGGTGAATTTTCTAAAGCTATTACTTTGCCTGTTATTCGCGCAAGTAATGATTTCAATTTAATCGGGGTAGCAAATCGAACTGGTCATACAGCAGAACATGCTGCACGAGTATTCGGTGCAAGCTACGCAACTACCGATAGTAAAACATTGTTTAAGGATGAATCTGTACAAGCAATTTGGATAAACACTGCTCATGATAGCCATGCGAGCTTAGCGATTGAAGCAATTAATTCCGGTAAACATGTCTTTCTTGAAAAGCCGATAGCCCTGAATCTAAAAGATGCTCGGAAAGTTCTCGATGCTTCTTTGGAATCAGATACTCAATTGATGTTGGGATTTAACAGACGGTTTGCTCCAGCATCACTATACGCATCAACCGTCTCGAAAGAGTCTCAAAGCGCAAAGCACATAATTTACAGAGTACGGGGCGATTCCATACCAGAAAACCATTGGCTCAATGATGATGAAATAGGAGGAGGAAGATTGCTCGGAGAAGCAGTCCATTTCTTAGACTGGATGACTTGGATAATAGACAAAGAGCCGATAAGTGTGCAAGCAACCCAATCCGGTAGTGATCTCAATAGCTTTAGTGTCACATTGTCTTATGCAGATGGAAGCTTAGGCACACTAGTGTATTCAATGATGGGGTCTCCCGACATGCAAAAGGAAAGTATTGACATATTAATGGGTAATACGACCTTAGTGATCGATAATTTCGAAAAGGTTAAGGTTTGTAAAAAAGGTAAAAGAGATAAATATTTGAAATTAAGTGGCAAAGGACATAAAGAACAACTTGTAGCATTTCAAAAATCCATCAACACAGGAACTCGAGCTCACCCCAACGCCTCGGATGGTGTAAGGGCCACAGCTTGTGCGATTGCTGCTTTGAAATCGATTAACAATGGTTCCTCGGAAATATTAGATCCGTCCTTTTGGGCAATAAAAGAATCCTCATGAAAACATATATCGTAACTGGCTGTGCAGGAATGATCGGTTGGCGTGTAACCGAATTACTTATTAGCAATGGAGCGAATGTTCTTGGGATTGATGACTTAAATCAAGCTTATGACAATCGAATTAAAATTTGGCGCCTTTCAGAACTTAAAAAACATCCGGGTTTTGAATTTTATGAAAGTGATATTACTCAATTAGAGACACTAAATAGCATATTCGATAAACAGTCCAAGGCCAAAAGTTTTGACGGATTAATCCACCTAGCCGCCAGAGCTGGAGTTCGCCAATCCATACTAGATCCAAGGGATTATTATTCTGTTAATTTGAACGGAACACTAAACTTGTTAGAGGCCTGTAAGGATTTAAATGTAGCAAAGTTTGTCCTTGCTTCTACTTCTAGCATATACGGTGATGGAACCTCTTCATTATCTAGTGATAATCGACTATCAGAAGATTTGAGAACTGATAACCCAATATCACCTTATGCTGCTTCAAAAAAAGCAGCTGAAGTATGTGCATACACTTTCCACCACCTATATGGGATAGATGTTTCAGTCCTTAGATACTTTACAGTGTACGGCCCTGCAGGTCGCCCAGACATGAGTCTTTTTAGATTTGTGCAGAAAATCTATGAGGGCTGGCCGATTACAGTTTTTGGCGATGGCACACAATCAAGAGACTTTACTTATGTTGATGATATTGCCAGAGGTACTGTCGCATCTTTAAAACAACTTGACTTCGAGACAATAAATTTGGGTTCAGGAATACCGATAGTGCTTTTAGATGCAATCAAAATTATTGAGGCAGTCATCGGAAAGAAAGCGATAATTACCAATGAACCTGCTCACCCTACTGATGTAAAAGAGACTTGGGCCGATAATTCAAAAGCACAGGAAATACTTAATTGGTCGCCTGAAGTTAGCTTCGAAAATGGCATCAAAGAATTGGTGGATTGGTACGAGAAAAACCAAACCTGGGCACGTGAACTAAACTCGGTTTCCTAATTTAATTTCATTTCAATATAATGGGCATCAGGTTATGCTTCTATTATTAAGGTCAGTTTGGTTGAGATGAATATGAAACAAATGGCGCTTATCGCCAATTCAACGCATGAACTTGAATATCGACTTGATGTTTTTAAAAGAATACCCGGAGACAAAATGCCCAAGTCGGTCAGCCCTGAAGATCTCAGGAAATTAGGTATTTACGCCGGGGCAGCCGGTTTTTGGTTGGATAAAAGCCGAACTAAAACCATGACAGACGATGGTGCGGGTGTCACAGTGTCCGCTTTAGTAACCGGTAAGTCTTACGAGAATGATTTCGATAGCGACGGCGTGATATATGAGTATCCGCAATCAAAACGACCTTCAGCCTATGATCAATCTAGGATCCAAGCGACTAAAACAGCGGCTATCCTTAAGCTTCCAATTTTCGTTGTAATAAAGCCAACATCTAATTCAACAAACCGAGATGTTTTCTTAGGCTGGATTGAAGCTTGGGATGATATTTCGAAATTATTTCTTATTAGTTTTGGATTCGAGGCTCCTAAAGAAATTCCAAATGGAACTGATAATGATGATGATCCATTCACGTTTACTTCTTCAAATAGATTGCTTGATGCGAAATCCAAAAATATCAGAAACCGTAAATTTCGCTTCAAAATTATGAGAAGGTACAAGAAAGTATGCATGTTATGTGACATAAAGATTACTGAGTTATTGACTGCAACCCATATACGACCACCAAGTAAGCTTGGATCAGATGACGTTAGAAATGGGTTATTACTTTGCAATCTTCACGATAGGGCTTTTACACAAGGATTATTCAGTATTAACCCTTCAACTTATGAAATTACATGCCGTAATGGTGGACCAGATAAAAATGAGTTAAATATAATTAATCCGGACCTATCAAATCTGCCACGAAAACCACATCCTAAAGCTTTAAGCTGGCATTGGGACCAATGGCTGTCCAAAAATAGGTTATCGGCTTCGACCGATGGAGAAAATAAAAATGGAAAATAACAATATAGAATTAGCGACGCTAGGAGGCGGTTGCTTCTGGTGCCTAGAAGCAGTTTATGAGCAGGTAAATGGAGTAGATAAAGTTGTTTCTGGTTATTCCGGTGGTAGCCTAGAAAACCCAACTTATGAACAAGTGTGCTCAGAAACCACCGGCCATGCCGAGGTGGTTCAAGTAACTTTCAATACACAAGTAATATCCTATGACAAAATTTTACGGATATTTTTTGCTATTCACGACCCAACCACGTTAAACCGGCAAGGATATGACATTGGTTCTTCATATAGGTCTGTTATTTTTTATCATTCAGAGGAACAAAAGAACACTAGTGAAGCAATAATGAAAGAGTTGGATAATGGAGACATTTGGGACAATCCGATAGTAACTGAAATAAAACCATTAGATGTTTTTTATGTTGCTGAAGGATACCATCAAAATTACTACCAAAATAACAAATTTCAACCTTATTGCCAGGGTATTATATCGCCAAAATTAGCAAAGTTCAGAAAAGAATATTTGAGCGACCTAAAATCTGGTAATTAACTTAAAGCTGTCTAATAAGCTTTACGAGGATCTTCTCCATATTTGTTCGAGCCATCATCACCTTGGCGGACATACAAGTAAATTAATAAAACGACAACAATTAATGTAAATAATACTAAGATAGAGATCGCTGTGCCATAAAAAGCCCAATTATGTAAATCAGCAATCCAGGACACCAAAGCTATAATTATCCCTATGGCAACCGGTAAAAGCCAAAGTAGTTGCCACCAACCACTTTTATTAATATCGTGAAGCCTTCTAGTAGCCAGAGAGATTGATGGGATTAAAAGTGCCAGGCCAAGTAATGTCCCAAATATGCTTGGTAAACCGGTAACTGCGTCTACAATTGAACCAACTATCTGTATAGCAACATTAAAAAGCTGCCACCACCAAAATTCTGCGCGGGTCGATCTACCTCTAAAAACAAAATAATTGTTGAATCCTTTTTTTATTGCTTCTTGAAAACTCACCATTGGCAAAGAGTCAGATTCAAATTGGCGAGAAACTTCCTCAGATATAATTGATTCCGATTTCGGTCTCTCGACTGCTAAACCGCAACTTCCACAAAATTTTGCTTCGTCAGAGAGTGAATTATTGCATTTTGGACATATCATGTAATTAGATTACTTTGTTGGTTTAAACGCTAGCATACGGGTAGAAAACTTAAATTCTCCAACCCATAAGTGTGATCCATCCCAATCAACAGAATTAGCCATTTTTATTGAATTAGCATCTTTTGTTCCCTGCCCATCGCCTAAGGTCACTGTGGGACTCATTGCTGACAATGCATCCTCTATTGAATCCCAGCCGACGACTTTATTATCACCCTGCAAAGTAATGAAAAACCCTATATCAGTCAAAGCAGCACTTTGAGGAAATCCAGTATATCCCGGGATAATACGTAAATTACCAGTTTCCAATTCAGTAAATTTAATTGCTTTTACACTAGAACCAGCAGCTGGATAAGCAGCGATTACCAACCATTCATTATCCGCATCTAACCGACCGGGGCTCTGTGACATATCAAACTGGTACTTTGGTTCGTCATCTTTACTTGGTATGCCTTCCCAAACCCAGACCTTATTCAGCTGAGAGCTAGACAATGCAAAATAAGTTCCATTATATGCAACGCCTCTTAAGTCCTGTAACTGAATGGATCCAATGTTGCCATCTATTTCAATCTCAGGTAATTCACCACTTCCATCAAAATTTTCCCAGCCATATATTCCTTTTTTACCGGCTAAAAACACAGTATCTTCGTACACGGAAATATCCCATGGGGAATTTTCAAAACTCCGATAAAACAGATCCGGTACTGCTCCAGATTCTCCAGGTATTTTATTCCAAACTGATAGAGATCCGTCGAAGTCAGATGATATGAATAAACGTTTTCCATTTGAACCTGGCACGCCGTTTTGGATAAGCCAGTTTTCGTAATATGGATTTACATCAGGGGTTGTGGCGCCTAATGACCAGTCAGGTTTTTGGTCTGGACCATCAGGTAATTGATCGTAGACGGACACCCTACCTCCGTTGTACTCGACTATAAACAGCTTCCCATCGACATATTCTGCATCGTTTCCATCACCGCCTAGCCATCTGTGACCTACTCCCGGCAAAGCTTCACGTTTATTGCTCGAAGCCTCCTCGGTAGTCCTTGGAAGCTGATCCCACCAAGCCAGACTTTCGCCGCCTTGCTGTATTGCAATTAACTTTTCTCCAATAATTGTTCCACCAACCCATCCAGACAAACAGGCATCCGGCGCTTGATTAGTCTTGGTTGGCCAAGTTGCCCAAATATGGCTACCTGCTCCGTCACCACATTCTGTCTTACTATTCTCGTCACCAGTCAAAATGTATTCCCCATTCGAAACAATCATTCTTGGAGTCCCCATTCCAGCATACTTAATATGCAGATCCGGCTGAACAGAAGCTGACGAAGGGAACGCATTCCAAATAATAAGTTTGTTGCCATTATCTCCACCATCTGTAACCGCGACAACAAGCTTTTCACCGTCAGTCCAAACTCCCCAAGGCCATGCTTTTTGGGCATTTATCAGTGAATTGATATCAATTGCAAAATTTGCTGCTTGCCCTGATTTCGATGGGAAAGAAGTCCATACAAGAATTCTATGATTATCGGAATCGGCTACTAAAACTTTACCGTCAGGAGACATAGTTACTTGGCCGGGAAAGTCTAAGCCATCTAATCCCTTTCCCTCTAACTGAGTTTCAAAATTAGGCTGTCCTAAAACCAAATCGGGGTCGACATTACTCGATGGGATAGATGTCCATATTAAAACTCTGTTATTGTTTCTGTCAGTTACCGCTAACCGCTTACCGTCAGATGCTATTGAAACTGGATGATTAAATAGAGATGGTCCTCCAGATTTATTAAAACCATACCCGGACAACCATAGTGAAGCATCTTGCCCCGAGGTAAAAGATGTCATTGTAGTTGGTTCAGCCTCAACATACACTGATGATTGCTTTTTCAAAGTCAAGGAGTAATGTCCATCCTGATCGTTTTGCGGCCCATAGTCAGTCTGTCCCTCACCTCCATCAGGAGAATCATGTTGGCCGCCTCCCGGAGCAGATGACAAAAGAATTTCTACGTCAGCCTCCACTGCCAGGAGGCATAATGCTGCTGCGTCATGAATGCTACCAGTAATTGCATCATGATCATTTAGTATGTCCATGTCAATCGACCTGATTAAACACATCTCGAAACCTGGAGGCCAAGGGATACGGCGTGTCAAAACATCATGAGTTAAATTCGATGGATACATTTGAACTGCTAATGCTATGTCACCCTGATGTTGATCTATGTTTAGGTCTTCAGATTCACGATCCATTTCTTCCGAAGGTCTATCTCGTTCATCACTTTCTGATCGACGATCATCATCTGGTGCCCCATCCGGTTCAGGTCCTCTTCCAACTGATTCTGAAAACATTAAAGAACTTGGATCAATGTCGAGTATCAAAAGACACATAGCTGCTGCATCATGCATAGGAATCGAAAAAGATCTGGCATCTCGCAAGGAATTCATGTCTATTCCCGATCGGCTCAAACACATATCAAATCCTCGGGGCCAAGCTCTAGGATCTGTAAGTAACTGCTGAGTTAAATCAAAAGGGTACCTTTGCTGAGCTAAGGCCAAATCGTCTTTCTGGTCTGATTCTGGAACAGGATCAGAAACTCCCATCTCTGCCTGATCAATAGCCTGTGATTCCTCAACAACGTTGGTGTCGACAGCTTGCTCAGAGCTGACTGATTCCTGTGCTTCGACAACATCAGTGTTAGCAGACTGAGTTTCGGTCTCTGTTTCTGCAATATCAGACGTATCGCTGGTGGAATCTTTCTGAGAATCATTTGAATCAGAAACTTCCGTCTGAGATTCAACCTGCGGCTCGCTAGCCGGAGTTGACCCTGCGCATGCAAATAAACTGAGAATAGTAAACAGGGTAAAAGTGTAGAAGAATATTCTTAGAATTATGTAAACCTCTTTTTCTTATAAATAGTGGCTCCGCAGGTAAGATTCGAACTTACGACCGGTCGGTTAACAGCCGACTGCTCTACCACTGAGCTACTGCGGAATAAATGCACATTAATAATGCTCAGGATTCATTATGATTAACGAAAATTATACCATCAGATATTAGTCTACCCAAGGCAACGCTTGAATACCATAGTAGCAGGAATAAGCGACTATTAATCCTTTAAGAATCTTCCCTACAAACACTATTAAGAAAAACTTTTTTACAGGATATTTTGTTGCGCCGGCAGCTATACCGACAATATCAAATAAAGGATTTGGAATAATTGACACGATGAATATTACCAATCCCCCTCTTTTCTCCATCCAATTCTTAACCCATCGATATACCCTGCTTTTATCTAAAAGGCCTTTACCCCCGAACCCAACGGCATAGCCTGTAACTTCTCCAATTGTTTCGCCGATAGCCGCCAATAATCCCAATGTAAACGGATTTAATATCGCACTAACTGTGCATAGCGAAATTAGACCAGGCACAGGAAGCACCATAGAAGCGCTACCAAGTAAGCTTAGGAAAAATACCCCGGGATAACCAACCGTGCTTAAACCGCTCGCGACATCTTTTAAAAAGTATGCCCCTACAACCATTCCAATACCAAGTAATAAAAAGGCAACTTGGACGTATCGGTTACTCGTGAAGTTATCACTTAAGTAAACCCGACTAAAAAACCTGCTGGCAGCGTCCCAAGATAAAGTTTTCATTAAATAAATATGGCCTTAAAACTTGATCAGGTGGTCATTCTATTGCAATCACCAACAGAAACACATAACTATTAATTTTTAAAAGTTAATTTTATTTAAATTAGAATAGTTATTGAGCTTTCGCAGTAGTCTTTGACTTCCTGAACTTAAGCTTGCCATCACTCACATTTACGGTAACTGAATCGCCTTCACTTAATTCGCCTGACAAAATCTGTTTAGACAGCTCATTTTCCAAGTTCTTTTGAATGGCACGCCTCAAAGGTCTCGCCCCATACACTGGGTCAAAACCGTGGTTTACAAACCATTCTCGAGAAGCCTTAGTCAATTTAATGTTTATACCACGCTCATCTAACCTGTTAGAAACGTCGGCTACCATTAAATCAACAATCTGCCCAATCTCATCTGCAGTTAATGCATCAAAAACAATCACGTCATCAATTCTGTTAAGAAATTCAGGCCTAAACTTTTCTTTTAAGGCTTCATTAACAGCGTTAATCCTTCTTTGAGGCTCACGCTTCGATTCACTCTGCGCAACAAACCCAACCGATTCTTTGCCTGCCTCAGCAGTGCCAAGGTTGCTGGTTAAGATTACAAGAGTGTTTCTAAAATCAACTGTTCGCCCGTGACTGTCAGTTAACCGACCATCCTCTAATATCTGTAAAAGAATATTGAACACATCTGGGTGAGCTTTTTCAATCTCGTCGAAAAGCACAACTCTAAAGGGACGCTTTCTAACTGCCTCTGTTAGTTGGCCCCCTTCATCAAAACCAACGTACCCCGGAGGTGCTCCAATTAACCGAGAAACTGAGTGTTTCTCCATGTACTCAGACATGTCTAGGCGAACCAAGTTCTGGTCATCATCAAAAAGGTACTGTGTCAAAGCCCTGGCTAATTCCGTTTTCCCAACACCTGTCGGACCAAGGAAAATAAAGCTACCAATCGGCCTATTAGGATCGCTCAATCCAGACCTAGCTCTCCTAATAGCATCCGACACTGCAGACACAGCTTTATCCTGGCCAATTACACGATTATGCAAACGATCTTCCATGTGCAATAGTCTTTCGCTTTCAGTTTCCAAAAGCCGGTGTACTGGAATACCTGTCCAGCTAGATACCAAACTTCCTATTTGGTCAGCTGTCACAACCATATCGCCGTCGATTGTAGTGACTGATTCACTTTTTTGATTTTTGTATTCGTCTTCTAGTCGAAGCCGTTCGGACCTGAGCTCCGCTGCAGTTTGATACTCTCCTCTTTGAGCAGATGCCTGCTCCTCATGTTCCAATCTGCGAAGCTGATTTTCAATTTCTTTTAAACTAGGAGCCAGCGCCTGAGATTCAATTCTTAGCTTACTAGCAGCTTCATCTATCAAATCCACGGCTTTGTCAGGCAAATTTCGATCAGTTATATACCTCTGGCTCAATTTAACTGCAGTATTCACTGCTTCATCACTGACAGAAACCTTATGATGTGCTTCATACTTTGGCCTTAGTGCATGCAACATTTCTACAGCGGTTTCTCTATCAGGCTCGTCCACTAATATTGCTTGAAATCTCCGCTCTAATGCTGCATCTTTTTCAATGTACTTTCGGTATTCCGTTTCAGTAGTCGCTCCCATGCATTGAAGTTCACCGCGTGCTAATGCAGGCTTCATCATGTTACTTGCATCAATTGCCCCGTCTGCTGCTCCTGCCCCCACCACGGTATGAATTTCATCAATAAATAAGATGATTTCTCCCCGAGCTTCCCTGATTTCATCAAGGACAGCCTTTAGCCTATCTTCAAACTCTCCGCGAAATTTACTGCCGGCAACCATAGAACCCATTTCGAGTGCTAATACACGCCTGCCTTTCAACTCTTCTGGCACATCTCCAGTAACGATTCTTTGAGCTAGGCCTTCAGCAACTGCTGTTTTACCAACACCTGCAGCGCCTATCACGACAGGGTTATTTTTTGTTCTTCGTATTAGGGTTTGCATAGCCCTAGTAATTTCTTCATCTCTACCTATGACCGGATCAAGCTTGCCTCTCTCGGCCAGATCAGTTAAATCAACGCTGAATTTTTCTAAAGACCTATATCGAGACTCAGCTCTCTGATCTGTAACCCTGTGACTTCCTCTAACTGACTGCAACGACTGATAAACTTTTTCCAGCGTAATATTAGACTGGCTAAAAAGGTTATCTAAGGCTCGTCCATTGTTTTCTTCGTTCTTAACCACTGCAAGTAATAAATGTTCGACGCTAATGTACTCGTCATTGAGTCTCTCTGCTTCTTTTTTAGCAGTCTCCATAACAGCTGCAATACGAGGAGTCATGTAAACCTGTGTTATCGGCTTATTTGCTACTGGAACAGATTCAAGAATCTGCTTTACTGATGATCTAAATGAATCTATTGACACACCTAGGCCATCAAATAAATCAAATGCCACACCATCCTTTTCATCTAGCATTGCTAATAGAAGATGCTCAGTGTCCCACTGAGTATGCTTATACTCAGCAAGTATCTCTTGTGATTTCTGGATTACTGCTAATGCTTTCTCTGTAAATTGTTCTGGTCTTAATACCATGATTCCTAACCTCGTTATACTTCAATTCAAAACTATCAATTAAATACGTGTTATATTTGTAATTAATGTGAAATGGTTGCAGGTCGATTATACATTTATGCTGCGTATTAGTCAATAAAGTTTAGTCGTATCATATCAAGCTGATTTTAAAAGAATTGAGCTGGCAAAGGTTTAAATATATAAATGGCAAAAGACGAAATTCTTTTAGTTAAAGATCTACACACCTATTTTGAAAGGCCGGGTGGTACAGAAAGAGCACTTCAAAATATTTCTTTATCTCTGTCGAAAAAACAAGTGCTGGGAATTATAGGTGAAAGTGGCTCAGGAAAAACAACTATAGGTCTATCAATAATGCGGCTTATAGGCACTAATGGTCGCATTGAAAAAGGAACTGTTCATCTAGAGAAAAGGGACATATTAAGTCTGCCGGAGGCTGAAATGCGCTCTATTAGAGGGAAAGATATGTCTATGACATTTGAAAATTCCTCATCAATACTTAATCCATCCGATTCTGTTGGCGATCAGATAAGAGAAACTATACGAATCCACACGAACCTGACTTACAAAGAATCTAATGAATTAACATTACAAAGTTTGAATGAAATAGGAATGCAAAACGTCAGTAAAGTTATGGACATGCAACCCAGAGAACTCAGTGCAGGAGCATGTCAAAAAGTCATGCTAGTAATGTCGACAATATTACAGCCAAAAGTGCTTATAGCAGATGAAATAACGCGTAACCTAGACATAATTACGCAGGCTCAAATTTCTGATCATTTTAGAAGAAGAATTTCTGAAACAAACATATCAACTCTTTTGCTCACGAATGATCCCGGGGTTCTAGCCCAGCTGGCAGACACGGTAATAGTTATATATAAAGGTCGCAAACTTGAACAGGCTCCGATCCAAGAAATATTTAAACGGCCAATGCATCCATATACATTTCAACTTTTGCGCCCAATGGAAAATCGAAAACTTAAGACCATGAGATCAGAATCAATTGATGAATCTGTCAACCCCGACATGTGCCCGCTAGTTGCAAAATGTCAACGGGCAATTTCAAAATGCAGAACCTCAGAAATGCCAAATGAAACTGAAATAGAAACCGGGCATCAAGTAGCTTGCTACAACCCTATATCGGTTGCAATAGACTAATTATTAAGCAATGCAAGCTCACCCAGCAGCATTTCTAAAGCTAACATATCAGTTAGTTTACCTGACTTTATTTTCGCGTCGGCCTCAGCTAACAAAGTATGAGCTGAGATCAGTTTAGATAAGCTGTGGCGCCTAACTTCTTCTAATAGCTTATCCATAGCGTAGCCACGAAGATTTAATTGTTTTGACAAATCATTGTTGCTGACTCCTGCTCCTTGCGACATCTTAGCCGTAATAAGAAGGCGAACTTGTCTATGAATCATCGCAAGAATGTATCCAGGCGACTCTGAACCATTTAAGAAAGTCTTTACCGACACCATCGCCTGCGAGTTGCCATTTAATGCCATATCCACAGCTCTAAATATACTTTCTTGATGATTGTCAGTGGTTAGAAGATTGATGTCGCTGCTATTAATCTGCCTACCAGTTGCATACAAGATAAGTTTTTCAATTTCAGAATCTAAAGCCCATGTATTAGAACCCACAAGGTGTGCCAGCCTAGTTACAGCCCTGGCATCTATATCCCCACCTTTATCATTAACACGATCTTGAATCCATCTGTTAATTGCTCCTCCACGAGGCATAGCAAATTCCCTGACTGAAGCCAATTCGGCAATTTGCTTAAACATCGAACTGCTTTTAAATGAATCTTGGCTTTCTCTAAACAATAAATCGTTGGTTGGAGGAATGTTTTCTGTTATTTCTCGCAAATTGCCCCAACCTTTCATGGCTTTACCCTTGCCACGAGACTTAGAGAAAAAATCATTCACTATAACTAATCTTCTTTCCGATAAAAATGGCATCGCTGACACTGAAGCGGCTAACTCTTCTGGATTAATTGATTGTTTATCCAAGCGAATGACATTATGGTCCCGTAAATCATTGGTTCCAACATTACTTATAAGCTCTTGTGTAGCTTCCAAGATAGATAATTCGTCGTCACCGTAAAATAGATATATCAACTATGTAATTCCATATAATTCAAAGATTATGTATGCTGGTTCCCTAACTTGTATAATGGTCCATATCAGACTAAAGAAAAGTACAGGGTAAAACTATATTTGTTTTCAATATTACGCCTACTTCCCTACACAAAGATACCTAGCCTTACAATTCGCCTTATGTTAGATAGGCGGGTCTCATTACGTTCTAAATTAATAATACCCATTGCCTTAATATATTTTTTCTCGCCGATTGATTTAATTCCCGATATTATTTTACCCTTCGGCAGAATCGACGATATCATCTGCCTTGTTCTGGCGCCAATCTTTTTTATTTGCACTTGCCCAGTTGAGGTAGTTAAAGAATATATCGGTGGAGATAAAGGCAAAGACAAAAAAGACTCTGTACTCGAAGCTGAGTACCGTCAAGTAGAAAATACTCCAGAAGAAAAAGAGAAATAAAAATGCAAGTTGGAATTGTTGGACTTCCCCAAAGTGGCAAAACCACACTATTTAAAGCCGCAACAAGAGGAAAGGTACAGAGCGGAGGCAAACACGATTTATCTCGTGGCATCGCTAAAATAGATGACGCCAGATTGAATCTACTTAGCGAAATACATGATTCACAAAAGACTACGTCTGCTGAGGTACTTTATCTCGATAGCCCTCCACTAAAGGAAGGTTTCGGAAAGCACGTAGGCATAGAAGGCGATCTCTTAGCTCATCTTCAAGCGTGCGACGAACTGGTTATTGTGACAAGAGAATTTATCAATGACTCTGTTGCACATATTCATGAGACATTAGACCCAGCAAGAGATGTGGTTGAATTTTTGATGGACCTTTCTTTTGTTGATCAAGGAATCTTAGAAAGAAGACTTTCAAAACTAAACGATAGCTTGAAAAGCACCAAAACTAAAGATAAAGAACCTATCATTAAGGAACAGGAATTACTCAATCGAATATCTGCATCTCTTAATGAAGGTAAATTAGCATATCAAGCGATTAACACTGCTCAAGAAGCAAAATCCATAAAAGGATTTGGCTTGTTAACAACAAAACCTTTAATCGTAGCGGCCAATATAGATGAGAGTTCCATACTTTCCTCTTCTGATATTGAAAATGAAATTTCCCAAGCAATTGGAAATAACACCAAGGTGATTTCAATATGTGCAAAATTAGAGGCAGAGCTATCTGAAATGAATCCAGAAGATGAGATGGAGTTCAGAAGCGAATTAAATATTGAAGAATCAGGGATTAATCGTCTTGTTAGTGCTTCCTATGAATCTCTAGGTTTAATAACCTTTTTTACTACCGGTCCAGATGAAACGAGGGCGTGGTCAATTAAAAATGGAACTGAAGCACAAGTAGCAGCTGGCCAGATTCACAGTGATATTCAACGAGGGTTCATCAGGGCAGAAATCATATCTTATGAGGCTCTAATTGAATCCGGGAATGAAAGCAAAGCCAGAACCAACGGATTACTTAGACAAGAAGGTAAAAATTATACGATGCGAGACGGTGACGTAGTAAATTTCTTATTCAATGTTTGATTTGAAATTAGAACAATTAAAAACGCTAGCTCTATACATACATATTCCTTTTTGTGCCACTAAATGTGTTTACTGTGACTTTAATACTTATGCTGGAATAGAACACTTAATTGATTCTTACCTAAATGCATTAAAACTAGAAATTAAGCTATGGGGAACCAAGTTAAATAGACCAAAATTATCCACAATATTTTTTGGAGGCGGCACACCTTCGTACTTAAATTTAGGTCAAATTACAGGATTAATTGAATCGATGTCTCAGACATTTCATGTTGAAAGTAATATAGAGATAACCGTTGAAGCAAACCCAGAAGATATAAGTAATGAAAAGCTATATGAATATCAAAGGGCTGGAATAAATCGGTTAAGCATTGGCATCCAAACTTTAGACGATAGGCTACTAAAGGTTTTGGGCAGAAGACATGATGCCCAGTCAGCGCTAAATGCCGTAGAGAAAACTATCAACTTTGGTTTTGAAAATGCGAGTATAGATTTAATGTATGGACTTCCAGGCCAGTCACTAGAAGATTGGGATGCAACCTTAAAAACAGCATTAAGCCTAGGATTACCTCACTTATCGATATATTGCCTTGGGCTAGAAAAAGGCACCCCAATGACACAGTTAGTGGAATTAGGAGAATTAACCGAACCTGATCCTGATTTAGCAGCTGAAATGTATGAATTAACGGTAGAAAGATTAGATGAACTTAAGTACCGACATTATGAAATTTCTAATTGGGCCAAGCCTGGATTTGAAAGCCAACACAACATCAACTACTGGAAAAATCAGTTTTTTCTGGGACTAGGACCAGGAGCACATTCATATTTGCCAGGTGTTAGATTTTCAAATATAAAGTCTCCCAGAGAATATATTTTACGAATGGAAAACAATTCCAATGAGATAACTACCTCTAAAAATCTAAAAGATGCAAATCAAGTGATTGAACAGATGGAAAACATCTCTGGCACAACTGAAATTTTAGATACTTTGATGATGGGCCTTAGGCTGGACACAGGCATATCCGAGTCCGAGTATTTTATTAGATTTGGTCATACTTTAGATGAAAAATGGAATATCACAATAATCGATGCAATTTCTGACGGATTAATTAGATGGGAAACGGATAAAAAAGCCGACACGCCTAATAGATATTTACAATTAACTCCTAAAGGCAAAATACTTAGCAATGAAGTTTTAGCAAGGTTCTTTACTGTGGCTAAAAACTAGATTGTCTTTGTGTGACACTTAGATTCAATACAGAGGGCTACACTTCTGCTATTCTTGTGTTCTTATGTATATTATCGGAACTGCGGGACATGTGGATCACGGCAAATCATCTCTAGTTAAAGCCTTAACTGGCATTGATCCGGATCGCCTCCAAGAAGAGAAGGATCGTGAACTTACGATTGATTTGGGGTACGCATGGCTTGATCTTCCGGATCACAAAAGCGTAAGCATTGTTGATGTCCCTGGTCATGAGAAATTTATCAATAACATGTTGGCAGGAGTCGGCTCGATTGACATGGCTCTAGTTATAATCGCAGCTGACGAATCAGTAATGCCCCAAACACGGGAGCATATAGCAATTCTCGATCTGTTAAAAATTAACATTGGGGCAATAGCTATTACCAAAATAGATCTTGTTGAAAAAGAAATAGTGGACTTAGTTAAAGAAGACATTAAAGAAACGGTTAAGAACTCTTTCTTGCAGGATGCTTCAGTGGTCACTGTATCAACAAAAACAGGTGAAGGTTTGAATAAACTCAAATCTATTATCAATGAAAACTTATCAAACATCATAAGCCCTCGAGACATAGGCCAACCTCGACTATCAATTGATCGCACTTTTAGCATGGATGGATTTGGAACTATCGTTACTGGCAACTTGAGAGATGGTCCATTAGTGGTTGGTCAGCAAATAGAAATAGTTAACTCCAGTAAGCGTTCCAGAATTCGAGGGCTACAAACTCATGGTTCCAAAGTCAACACAGCCATACCGGGAACAAGGGTTGCGGTAAATTTATCCGGGATTCCGGCCGATGAAATTGAAAGGGGTGACGTTCTCGCACCTATTAGCGAACTATCTCCAACGAATGCTTTCGATATTCATTTAGAAGTTCTAAAAGATATACCAAATAACCTAAAGCATAATATGTTTGTAAATGTGCATCTAGGCACAGCCCAACAAGTAGGTAAACTTCGATTGCTAGACTGCGACGTAGCGGCACCCGGAGAACATGTTTGGGCTCAAATTAAACTTAAAACAGCATTTATTACACGTAAAAATGATTATTGCATTATTCGGTCAAATCAGGTGACTTTGGGTGGGGGAATAGTAGTAGAACCACATGCAAAGCGCCATAAGAGAAACCATCCAGGAACAATAGAGGCTTTAAATTTAAAACGAGTTGGATCTGGAGAAGATTTAGTAATTTTATCGACAGATAAACCAATTCCGGTCCAAATTAATTCTATAGTTAAGGAAACACATCTAAGCGAGGATTCTGTTAACAAAATCCTACTACAAATCATTAAATCAAAAAAAATCGTGAGAATTGAATTTAATAGAATCGCTTATTATCAATCTTTATCAAAATGGACAGAACAGGTCGAGAAAATTAAAAATGATTTGTATCAATATCATCAAATGTTTCCTAGTAAATTGGGGCTAAGAAAAAATGAGCTCAATAAGAAATTAAATCTGTCAGCAAAAAGCGCCGATGTAATTTTAAGTACTATTGAGATATCTGGAGAGATTATTATTGAAAATGGTTACGCACGACTTTCATGTCATAGTCCTACATTATCAAATACTGAAGAGTCAGAAGCTCAGTTATTTTTGTCCATACTGAAAGAAAGAAATTTTTCACCTCCGACCACCTCACTACCCTCTACAGAAATAACTGAAAACTTGGTGGCCAGAGGCAAGATTATCAAAATCAATGAACAAATTTTCTATGAGACAGACATATATAACATTATGTTGGTTAAATTCGTAGATTTTCTAAAAAAACACGAACAGATTAATATTAGCGAAGTAAAAGAGTTATTTAATGTAAGCCGAAAGTATGCACTTGCTTTTGCGGAACATATGGATCAAAAACAAATCAGCAAGCGTATGGGAGACATACGAATTTTGAAAACTGCAAAAAGAGAAATTCAGTGAGCTTAGATTTAACTAGTGCTTCACAGCAAATCCAAAACATGGCGCAAAATATCAGCGCTCGTGAAACTGACCGTATAAAACGAATTGAAACTGCAATAGCTGCTGCCAAAGATTTTAACCTTCAGGCATATGAAGTGATTAGACAAAATCTCGCCGAATTAGGCCAAACTACCACTTTAATAAAGAACTCTCCTAGTGCGACTTTTTCCGCTCCCAATCTGCCTAAAAGTCTAATAGTTGCTGCAATCGATGGATCACATATAGATGTAGACCGACATTTAGCTGCCCAGTGCTTTTTAATCAATATCGGGAGCTGCCTAATCAAGTATGGTCCTGATTCATACGCCGAGCTGCAAAGCAAGCCTACTTTGTATGCAACTGATGAAAACATGGTGATTAAGAGTGCAGATAATAGAACTCAAAGAATACAAGGTTCTGTTCTAGGCATAAAACGGCATATCGAAGAACTAAAGGAGTTATCTGCCTTACTTAACCAAGTACCTCCTGAAACTCCCTGCTGCTTTTTCTTAGATGGCACTTTGTTTCCGGTAGGAATGTCAATTTTTCCACAATTTGTACGAGACCAGTTCTTTGATGAAATAAAAGAAATCATGAACTTATTATTCAAAGAATCTAGCCGTCGAAAAATGTCTGTTTCAGCATATATCAGTTATCCAGGCCATAGTGAAATAGTAGAAACATTAAGATTGCTGATTTGTGATGAGATATCTGGAACAGGCATATGCAAAGGATGTATTGAAGGAGTTAAGGATAGAGATATTTTTAACGAATTACTTCAACCTGGTGAAAGGTCTCCAGTATTTGTACGCAACACAACCCCAGGACATACTAATATCGCTACTGACATAGCTTTCTTTTATCTTAATTCTGGGAATGAGATAGTAAGAATAGAAATGCCATACTGGTCAGTTGAGCACAATGATATTATTGAATTGGCTCATGGGACCTCTTTGGATCAATCGAAAAGAGGCCCAGGTTATCCAACAGTTTTAATAGAGGCCCATGAACAAGCTATAGTAACGACTGCTGATAGAGAGTCTTTTGTCGAATTGGTTGAATTATCATTAAATTCAAATGGTCTAACGACACCAACATCACAAAAAAACATTTCTAAAAGATTACGGAATATTTAAATGAGTTCTAGCAAACAAACTAAAAAAGATAATTTTTCCGAAGAGATAATTGGGGAAGTCATAAGAGCTTCCAGCACTGATTTTGAGACTCAATGTTATGAACTTTACCAATTTCCACCGTTGGGGTCTCTTGTAACATCAGACGATGAAAATCCAGTTTTCGGTATAGTTTCACACTCTGTAACTGAAAGTTTAGATCCCTCCAGAACGCCGCGACCTAGAGGCCCTGGTTTAAAAAATGTTAAGTCTATATATGAAGAAAGTCCTCAGCTGAATAATCTTCTAACAAGTCGATTTACAGCAATTACTGTTGGTTACTCAAAAGATGAATCGGTTGTGTTGAGATTATCCCCTGTTCCCCCGCGCATATTATCTCTTACGCGCATTTGTACAGATTTAGAATTAAATGAATTTTCATCAAATTTTGATTTTATTTCTCGACTACTGAATTCCAATTTTCCCTCTTCAGACGACGTATTAGCCGCTTTTTTAAATATCGCATCTGGGCTAAGGCATGACCCGGATCAATATCTAATAGAAATTGGAAAAGAGATAGCTTCATTGCTTCCGGGCCAAATGCGCAGAGTTAATCTGATTTTAAGGAATGCTTCTATATGAATTCTGAAGAGCGATTCGACCAACTAAAGAAAAATGTTAATACTGATGAAGGCTGGACAGGAATAATAGTAGGTGGGTCACTGTCCGACGGCTTAGAAGTTCGCTTAGCAGGCGGCTCATCCATAGAAGACGTTAAAGTAGGCAGGCTGGTAACTATTGAAGGCAAATCTCATAAGTTTTTCGGGCAGGTATCTGATGTTATATTAGAATCCTCAGACAGAAATCTTAGCGCCCAATCAGAAGAAATATCAAACGGGTTGATGTCTGAAGTTGTTACTGGTACTGCTGCTTATGGATTAATAAAAGTACAACCCAAACTATCTGTAGATGCGGATGACATTCGTGCCAACCCGCAAGCAGCAAAAACTGTTCCACCGCATTTTTCAAAGGTTGCCGCCTCGACACATAGTGACATCGAAATGATATTCGGAGAAGAAGCCCCTGGAAAATTCTGGATAGGTTCTCCTTTAGATATGGAAACAAAACTTTGTTTAGATATTAATGAGCTAACCAAAAGAAGTAATGGAGTGTTTGGGAAAAGTGGTACTGGGAAAACTTTTTTAACAAGATTATTGTTGGCAGGGATACTCCAAAGTGGAAAGGCAGCTAATCTAGTATTTGACATGCATAGTGAGTACGGATGGCAAGGTTACTCTGAAACAGAAAACCACCAAGTAAAAGGCCTCAAGCAATTATTCCCGTCAAAAGTAGCGATATTTTCATTAGATGAAGAACATTCAAAAAGACGTGGTTTAACTCCGGATTACGTGGTCAAAATTGGATATAAAGAAGTCGAACCAGAAGATGTTGAAATTCTAAGAGAATCTTTAAACTTGTCTCCCCAGGCAGCTGATGCAGCTCATTCACTCTATCGACATTACGGAAAAAACTGGTTATTAGAATTCCTTGAGATTTCTGGAACAGAGGCGTTCAACGCACTAGCAGCACAATTAAATGTAAATCAAGGAGCTCTTTCAACTCTTCACAGAAGGTTACGAGAGTTTAGACGTTTCGAATTTATGGACACCGCATCAGTACATGATTCAGTTAACCAGATCCTAAGATATTTAGATCGCGGAATAAATGTTGTTTTGGAGTTTGGTAAGTACGGTCGAGATACTGATGCATACATATTAGTTGCTAACCTCCTCACACGTCGTATATACGACCGATATGCCGAATATAAAGAACGATCATTATCTGGAATAGGTGATGAACCAATACCTCTCGTGATAACCATCGAAGAAGCTCATAAATACTTGACTCCAGAACTTGCGAATCAAACTATATTTGGCACTATAGCACGGGAAATGCGCAAATATAATGTTACTATCCTGATAGTAGACCAAAGACCCAGCCAGATAGATGAAGAAGTGATGAGTCAATTGGGAACAAAATTAGTCTGCTTACTAGATAATAACCGAGATGTTGACGCTGTCTTGTCCGGTGTTTCAGGACAACGGAAACTAAGAAGTGTTTTGTCGAGCTTAGACTCTCGTCAGCAAGCATTATTATTTGGTCATGCCTTGCCAATGCCTGTTGAGATAAGAGTCAGGGACTATGGAACGCCTGAGTCGTATAAAGCTTTAGGTTTTGTAGATGCTAAGAGTAAAAAAGGCAAGCAACAAATAGATCAAGATAAATCTGATTTATTTGGTGAAAATAATGACTCTAATTTAAACTAATTATCTTGCATGCCAAAATGATGTGCCAATTCCTGGATTATGATTTTTTTAATCTCTTCCGTCATTTCATCTTCATTACTACAAAGTGATTCAATAGAAGGTTGAAATATGCATATCCTATCAGGAAGAACCTCTCCATAATCATTTCGTCCGGTTAAGGGTACACCTTCATATAGCCCAATTAAACAATCTTCTTCTCCTAAAAAAGATCCTCCAATCTGATCTTTCGAAGGAACATCATCTACAACTACATCTACGTTTTCCAATAGATTTTGGAATTCAACTGGAATATCAGTTAAGGCCTGAGTAACCAATAATTCAAATTCTGATCTCTTCATCTAAATACTCTACCTATAGGACATCATTTTGTGATAAATTGCACATATAGAGCACGTCATGTCTATGATTATTAAACAACACTCGAAACTTACCGCACAACCACTAAATTGGATACTTTTTGGCTTAAGTCTAGCATTAGTTATTTTTACTCTTTACTTAATCTTCTTATACGTTCCTACAGATGCCAATCTCGGGATTTCACAACGTATCTTTTATATACATGTGCCAATTGCCTGGCTGGGCATGATATCAATTGTTATTGTTGCTATAACATCGGCATTGTACCTTTGGACCAAAAACCCCAAATGGGACGACCTAGCATACTCTACAGCTGAATATGGAATGATATTCGCGACATTAATTATTGTTACTGGTGCGATATGGGCAAAACCAGTATGGGGAGTTTGGTGGACATGGGATTCTAAACTAACAACAACGTTAATTTTATGGTTTATATATGCCAGTTACTTGATCCTTCGTGCTTATGGACCCAAGGGAATACAGCAGGCCAGATATGCTGCAATAATTGCACTTATAGGCGCCATAGATGCTCCAATAATATATTTGGCAACTGAGTGGTGGAGAACTGCACATCCAAGCTATGTAATTGGACCTCTTGAGGAATCTGGAGGGCTAGACACACAGATGCGCACCGCATTTTTAGTATCGATAATTACGTTTACGGTATTTTATGTTTTCTTACTATCAAATAGATATAAAATAAGAAGATCAGAAACTGAACTAGATGAATTACACCAAGAGGTTTCAGCAATTGAATAAAATAAGTTTAATATCAATATTCGTGCTTTTGTGTGCGATGCCATTTTTATTAGGTACTGAATCAGTATATGCTTATAACTCATTGGAGAATGACTTCTCAGATTCTTCTTTATATCCGCAGCAAGATGTTGAAAAAGAAACTAACGATGAGGGCTCAGAAAATAATTTAGGATATGTTTTTGCTGTGTTTGCAATTGTATGGGGTTTATTTTTCGCTTTTATGATCCTGCTGATGCGAAAACAAACTCGTATTAATTCAGAGATATCATATTTAAAACAATTACTGGAAACCAAGAAAACTCCTGAATAACGTAAGTAATTTTGACAATGGATCAAGATAAAACAAGCGAGCCTCAAATAACTGAAACTAATTTTGTTTCCACCAACCGAATTAAAATATTAATTGCCGGTTTAGCTCTACTGGGAGCCTTGTGCTACTTTGCTTTTATGGCATTTCAAGGAGCTACGGTGTATTACTACACAGTTGGGGAAGCTAAAGATATAAACAGTTCTAATTCTGATCAAATGTTGAGAGTTAGCGGCAAATTAGTTCCTACTTCATTTACAAGAGCTGATGGATCAACCGAAGCTCATTTCGAACTTACCGACGGTACATACACGATGGATGCAATCCATGACGGAATATTGCCTGACCTGTTCTTCAATGAACACTCCGAGATTATTCTTGAGGGGTCATTCTTAGATGACAATGTATTTCACAGTCAAAACGTAATCGTTAAGTGTCCCTCAAAGTATGTAGCAATGGAAGAAGAAACTAATCAAAGCTAAGTAACTTACAATAGCCTTAGAGATCTAAAAAATTTAAATGGCTAGTAAATCCAAGAAGTCTTCGGTTGATTTAGAACCAGACATTTTGGTCATTGAATCAATTCTTGACTGGAAATCAGGCCTTGTTGTGTCCTTGTACAAGAGTCCTAAAGGTATTCCTCCGCGACTGAGTAACTCTGTTGCAGCTCGCATGTCAGAAGAGTCATGGTCATCAGGTATAGCCCAAGCTTGAGGTTCAATACCTTTTTTAACGCTTCCCTTCAATAATTCATAAGTGTCATTGTAAGTAGTACATGGGGATTGAACATGAACAATTGAAAATCCTGGATGTTCCATAGCTTCAACAATTGTAGTGGCCAAGGCTTTAACTTTAGATGACATGGCAGATGCAATATATGAAACACCTAAAGTCAAATATAGTGACAATGGATGAGTCTTTTCCTCAACCTTCCCATACGGGGTAGAGCTTGTAATCATTCCAGTCTCAGATGTCGGTGAACTTTGGCCTTTCGTTAATCCATATACGCCATTATCCATAACTACTGCACAAACATTTAGATTACGTCCCGCCTGTGGTCCTATATGTTCCAGTCCAATACTTAAAAAGTCGCCATCACCAGCAACAACCACAACATTAAGATCTGGGTTAGTCATTTTTACACCCATTGCAATCGGCAAGGTTCTTCCGTGCACTCCATGAATGCCAAAAGGTTGATCTCCTTCAAGAAGATGAACCATGTTGCCGGAACAACCGATTCCTGCAACTACAACATTATTCTCTATAGCAATTCCTGTAGCAGCGTGTCTTTGTTGTATCGCTGACTCAAGCGCTCTTCTAACTCCAAAGTCTCCACAACCAGGACACCATTTAAAATCATATTCTGGGTTTTCTGCACTCATATTTTATTTGTTTCCTTGTTTGTAGCTTTCAATCTGTTCAGTTACACGTTCAACCAAATCTTTTACTTTAAATGGTAGTCCAGTATATTGGGTTATCGATATCGCGTTTACGCCCATTGATCTTAAAACCATTGAAAATTGGCCTTGGTAGTTAAGTTCAGGAACTATAACAAGTTCTTTTTGTCTCAATTGCGTAAGCATGTCCGGAGGAAGAGGGTTGATGAACATTGTATATAGCCAGCCGATATCAGTCCCAGATTTAATTAACTTGTCATAGGCTTCCCGAGCAGGTCCTTTTGTGCCTCCCCAAGGAACCAAAGCAATCGGTGAGTCGACAGCATCAGCTTCAAAATCCCCATCTTCCAAAACTTTTATTTTATTCCACCTACGATGAGTCATTTGAACATGTCGTTCCGCTAAATGTGTCGTATCTCCAATCCCATCATGTTCACTACCATTTGCAACATAACTGCCAGGACCACCTGGGATTGGCATTGGCGATACACCAGATTGGTCATATCTTTGATATCCATTCGAATCCAAGTTCACTTGTCGTTTTTCCACCGGAATTTTAGATAAATCAGGCTTACGTAAGTTTTGATTTCGCTCTGATAAAGCCATTTCACTCATCAGAATAACGGGGCCTTGATATCTTTCAGCCCAATTTACTGCAGTCACCGCACCATGAAAACATTCCTCGACAGACCCAGGAGCAATGACCGGCAATCGAATATCACCATGAGCCGGAAACATTGTAGACATCAAATCTGATTGTTCAGTTTTAGTTGGAAGTCCAGTTGCTGGGCCTCCGCGCTGCACATTTACCACCACCAGCGGAATTTCAGCCATCCAGGCTAATCCTAATCCTTCACTCATTAAAGATAATCCAGGACCCGCAGTGGACGTCATTGCCTTAGCACCTGCAAAACCAGCTCCCACTAAAGCTGTAATCGACTCGATTTCAGAGCTTACCTGAAATACAAATTTACCTTTAGCGGGTAGGTTTTTCTCCATAAATAAGAGGATGGGAGTTGCTGGTGATATAGGATAGCCAGCAAAAAAGTCAACTCCTGCATGCATAGCTCCGAGAGATATCGCCAGGTTACCATTCATCAACACTTGTTCATAATCAGGTTTTTTGGACGGATTCAGTTGACCAATACTGATTCCCCGTTGCTTAACCTCAGTTCTACCCAAGCCCATAGCTTTGATATTCGAGTCAATAATTTCTTGATCATTAGGTCTGCCACGAGTGAACTTCTTTGTAACAAATTCGTCAAGAATAGCTTGTTTCATAGATACAAGCTCAGCTAATGCTCCTATCACTACCATATTGGCAGCCCTTGTATTTCCTGTGGATTTTGCCAATTCATCAAAATCAATGCCTATAGCACTATCATTATCTGTAAGTTCAAATTCCGCGCTATTATAAACAATCACACCGTCGTCACTAAGAGATTCAGAGTGATTCATGTATGCTTGTTCATTGAAACAAACTAAAACATCCAGTTCATCTCCTGAACTTAGTACGGGATTAACTGAAATCCGTGTTTGTGTCCAAGTAGGTCCACCGAGAATTTGTGAAGGGAAAGTCGCAAACGTCTGCGCGTTATAGCCAGTCTGTGTAGCAGCCTGAGCTAAACCTTCAGCAGAGGTAACAACTCCTTGCCCGCCTTCTCCAGCAAAACGAACAATTAAATCGTCTTTATCCAACAATCAATCCTATGAAGTACCTATCTAACAAAGAAAAAGATTTGTAAGACAGATATATTTAAAAAGTATTATTCCCAAATTATCAGTTCAAAATCTCATATGTCAATGAGTAAATAAAATCGTTTTCTGAATGTATGGGGCGCACTATACAGCGGTTAAACCCTTTTATAAAGGTGTATATTCGACTTTCGAATTTTATTTTGATTTATATTGCGTTTTCGAATAATTAGTCCTGTATAACATAGCTAAATGCAATTGAGCAAACTATCAAAAATATTATGTCGAATGCTGCAATAATAGGTAACCACATAGTGACCTCAGACCAAGGGCCACCAATCATCGCTGGCTTGGACGCTTCAATCGAAGCTACCAGCACAGGAACGATAACAGGCAAAAATAAAAGCGGTAGCATAACTTCTCTAGCTTTCGTTTTCATTGCCATTGCGGAAAACAGTGTTCCAACAGCTGAAATACCCAAGGTTGATAGTAATGCTACTGGAATAAATTCAAGAGCAGATATGGGTAAATTATATAGAACTGCAAAAATTGGAAAAGTAATTATTTCTATGATTAGCATAAAGGTAAAAGTTGACAGTACTTTGCCAAAATAAATAGCATCTCTACCGACCGGTGTTAACAGCAGGCCATTCAAAGCATTATTCTCTTTTTCTATTGCAAAAGTACGTGTAAACCCTAGAACCCCACCGAAAATAAATGCAATCCATAAAATTCCTGGAGCAAACATTCCAATATTTTTAGGATTTGGGCTAACGCCGAAATTAAACACAACGATGACCAATAAAGAAAACACTAACACTGATACCAACGTGTCTCGTGATCTGATTTCATACATGACGTCTTTCCAAAATATCGCCAAGCATGGATTGAGTTTTATCCATTGAATTAAATTCATCTCTCAACCTGTTTAAACTGATCAGAATATCTGAAATATTGTTCTCTAAGCTGTTCAATATCGACTGATTTAGTACCTTGCTGATATCCAACTATCCCTTTAGATAAAATTGCTACTCTATCCCCCAGGTTTACAGCTTGATCAAAACTATGGGTCACAAGCAGTACAGAACAATCGGATTTCTTTAAGTCTTTAATGATTTCTCGCAGCAAAACCACTGCAGACTGATCTAAACCACTTTCTGGCTCATCCATCAATAACAATCTGGGACTATGAAGAAGGGCTCTCGCAATGGAAATACGCTTTTGCATACCATGCGACATGTTACCTACTTTTAAATCTAGAATAGCTGAGATGCCTAATTTAACTGCAATTTCTGATATTCGTTCATTAAGATCATCGACTCTGAACATACGGCCAAAAAACTTGAGGTTTTCTAAACCATTCATCTCAGAATACAGCATAGGAGCATGCCCCACTACTCCGATATAACTCCGTATTTGATTAGGTTGGCTTTCGATTGAATTACCATACAAATTAACAGTGCCTCGATCAGCCTTAGTGAGCATCGATATGATATTGATTAGTGTAGTTTTACCCGAACCATTCGACCCTAGCACAGACAAAACTTCACCGGCATTAATACTAATATTGAGACCATTGAGAACTCGAGTGCGACCGAAAGACTTAGTTAGCCCAGATATGTCTAGCGAGGTTTTGTTTTGTTGTTCAATTTGCACTAAATTTGGTCTTTAATTTATCACTCATTAAAACTAATACTGTAGTATAAGGCTTAAGTATAAACAACGGTTTGAAAAACGATAAGGCCTTGAGCTTATCGAAATCGGGGGGTTGATACATGTCCAGTATAGAAGAATTGAAATCGAAATATCTAAATATAAATAAAGAATTTGAAAACCTAAGTGTGCCAACAAATGTTGATGATATTAAAACATCATTACTATTATGTTTTGATAATTCCTCAAGTAAACTAAAATCAGAAATTGAAATTGAATCAGATGAATTTACCGCGGTTTGCCCTTGGACTAATCTACCTGACTATGGCAATTTGAAAATAATCTATTTGCCAGGCCAACATTTAATAGAACTCAAATCTTTAAAATACTACTTGAATCAATATCGCAGTGTTGGAATTGTTCAGGAGTATGCAGCAGATCGAATATTGAATGACCTTGTTAGTGTATGCAAGCCAGAACAGATGACAATCATTTTAAAATATAAGATTCGCGGAGGACTACTCACTACCGTAAAATCGAGTTACAAGAAACAGTGACTGATTTCGGAGTGAGCTTATTGTCAGGTGGCCTTGATTCTACCGTTGTAACCTCTTACGCAGCGACTAAAGTTACACGTTTAAATGCTTTAACGTTCAATTATGGACAAACTCACGTAAAAGAAATTGAATGTGCCACTAATATCACATCAACATTAAATATTTCCCATAAAGTCATCGATATATCATTTGTTCAAAACTTATCTTGGTATTCTGCACTAACTAATCCTGATGAATTCAAGACACCAACAGACAGACCCACAAAAGAAATTAGTGAAAATATACCCATTACTTACGTTCCACTAAGAAACACAATATTTCTGTCATTAGCAGCAGCGGCATTGGAAAGCGAAGTATTAAATGCTATTGAAACCAATAAATTAGATACAACTAATATATCTGCAAAGGTGTTCATGGCTCCTAACGCTATAGATTATAGTGGCTATCCAGATTGCCGACCGGAATTTTTTGCCTCCGCAATAAAAACTATCAATCTGGGAAGTAAACTATCTACTGAATACGATGTAGACATTGAAATTGTCACGCCCATAATCGATAAGACTAAAGCTGAAATAATTCAAATGGGAATTCAACTCAATTCACCTATTAAATTTACTTGGAGTTGTTATGGTGGCGGCACAATGCCATGTAATCATTGTGATTCTTGTATTTTAAGGGCTAGAGGATTTCAAGAACTTGGAATTCAAGATCCAGCTTTAAGAGACTTAAATAATGACTCTAAATAAAGCAAAATCGAGAGACATCATAGATTCGAGCATACTTAAATTAAGTAAGATGGATTCTGGCCATCCAGAAATCTTTATATCTATTCAAGGAGAAGGGATTTTCGCTGGAACTCCGTGTGTTTTCGTAAGATTGGCTGCTTGTAACCTAAGTTGTACTTGGTGCGATACTAAATATACTTGGGACTGGAAAAATTTCGAATATACCGATCATGTAATAACGTTAGATCACAATTCCATATACACAATTATTGAGGAATATAAACAGAAACATGTTGTGATAACCGGTGGAGAACCACTGTTGCAACAAGAAGCATTGATGCCTCTAATTACTTCATTATCCAAAAATAATTACGTGATAGAAATCGAAACCAATGGCACTATAGATCCAGTAAAGCCTCTTTTAAAAATGGTTAATCAATGGAATATATCTCCAAAATTAAATAACTCTGGAAATCCAAAAGATAAACACTGTGAATTAGAAATATTAACAAAATATAAATCGCATCCTAATGCCTATCTAAAGTTTGTGATTGTTGAACGGCAAGACATTACCGAAGCCATTAAAATAGCAGAATCAGCAGGTTTTCCTGCTAACAGATTAATATTGATGCCCGAAGGAACTAAAGGTCCAGATCTGATAGATAAAAGTGGTTGGCTCAGTGATTACTGCACAAAAAATGGATTGAGATACTCATCTCGTTTACATGTTTTACTTTGGCAAGGTGTTAGAGGAAAATAAATATTGTTGTTAAACAAAAATATAGTAACGACAGACTTTAAATCAGGAGGCAACAAAATTGAAATTTGCACGATATGAAAGTAATGGGACGGTCCAATATGGAATCGTATCAGGAGATACAATAGCTAAGATTACTGGAGAACCATGGGGAGAATATGAGATTTCTTCTGACACAGATACTCTTTCATCAATTAAAATTTTAGCCCCTACACTACCATCTAAAATGATTGCAATTGGGCTCAACTATAAAAGTCACCTCGGTGATAAAACTGCACCATCAGTTCCTGAACCATTTATTAAAACTCCATCTTGTATTGTTGGTCCAGACGATTGTATTGTCCTGCCTACAGATTCAACTATCGTTCAAGAGGAAGCTGAATTAGCGATAATATTCGGAAAAACGTGCCGAAATGCCACAAAGGAAAATGCTCTTGATTATATATTCGGATACACCTGTGCGAATGACGTTAGCGAAAGAGATTGGCAAAAAAATGATCTTCAGTGGACTAGAGCTAAATCATCTGACACATTCGGCCCAATTGGACCGTTTATAGTAACTGGGCTCGACCCATCTAATTTGGCTATAAGTGCCAGACTAAATGGTGAAACAGTTCAGTCTAGTAATACTTCAGATTTATTGTTTGATGTACCATCAATAATCGAATGGGTTAGTAAATTCATCACAATGGAACCTGGTGATTTAATTTTAACAGGAACGCCTGGGACTACTGCCACATTAAATGATGGAGATACTATAGAAATTGAGGTGGAGGGAATAGGAGTGTTATCGAATTGTGTGAAAACGCAATAATTGACCTTAGAAAATTTGCTCCAATCTCAAGAACAGTAAGTCGCTACCATCTCCAATAGACCAATAGTAAATTAGGTATACACCCGCTCCTACCATAGCTAGATTTCCTAATGGTTCAACTAATGGAAATACTTTCCGCAATATTTTACGCACCAGTTCTTTGAAGAAAACGGCCCCAATGGCAACGGCAATCATTACCACTCCCATTCCAAATCCATAGCTAAGCGAACTAATTATTGTCTCTACTACGCTATAAGTTGTAACTGCTTTTCCTGTTACTATGCCTACTGCGGCTAAGAATATCGGTAACGCACAACTGACCGATGCGACTGCATAGCCAATCCCAAACAAAAATACGTTTCTAATGCCTTTACCCTGGCCAAGGTTAATTCTGCTTGCCGCAATAAATCCCAATTTCTTCTTAAATACAATCAAGGAAATTCCAAATGCAGTAATAATTATGCCTACAAGTAGTCCAGCCAACGGTAAATACTGGCCTATTACAGACCCTCCAGCTGCCACGATTAAGCCAACAATGCCAAAAACGATAATGAATCCCGCGGTAGTAACCAACCCAATTAGGATAGCTCTAAAACTATCCACCAATAGATTGTTTCTATTAGAATCTCCAGATAATTGATATCCGACATAAGCTGGGAACATTGCTGCGCCACATGGATTAAAAGCAGCAACCATGCCAGCAGAGAAAGCAAATAGCAACGGCAGATCGATCATCAAAGTACTCCAAAACAACTTGTTAGTTTCATTTTATTAAACTATGAAATTAATTTCTTTATGGGTTAACTTAGAATTGCATGTTAAATGACTTCGGTTTAGTATTAATCTAATTGTGATAATAATCTGATGACAATTGGTATAAATACTTAATTTTTCCAACTAGACACCTCATCAGCACAAAAGAAATATTATGACTCAAATCCAAGACAAAGCAAGCAAAGACAGAGTGATTCCAATTCTTCCTGAGGAACTAGAAGAATTCGAACATGAGGTAAAGCGATTTCAAGCCGGTGAATGGAATACAGAACATGAATTTATGGCTTTTAGACTTCGGCAAGGAGTATATGGACAGCGTCAGCCGGATGTTCAAATGGTTCGAGTTAAAGCACCTTTCGGCGGATTAACCGCTGATCAACTAGATGCATTATCCATATTTGCAGACAGATACACACCCCTTCGTAAAGGACATATAACCACTAGAGAGAACATCCAATTCCATCACGTTAAACTTGAAGATGCAGCTGCAGGGTTGCATGTTTTAGCTGAAGTTGGCTTAAGCACTAGAGAAGCATGTGGCAACACAGTCAGAAATGTTACAGGTTGTCCGATGGCAGGTGTATGCGGTGATGAACCATTCGATGTGACACCTTACGCAGCTGCATACGCACGTTATTTCGTAAGACACCCGTTTACTCAATCGATGCCACGCAAAATTAAATCGGCTTTCTCTGGATGTGAAAGTGACTGTGCGATAACTCCGATTCATGATGTCGGCTTTGTTCCTAAAATCAAAAATGGTGTAAAAGGATTTAAAATGTTTATGGGTGGAGGCACATCAATTATGCCTCGCCTCGCGCCCACCTTATACGAGTTTGTAAGCGAAAATGAATATTTAAAAGTTACAGAAGCTGCCCTTAGGGTATTCCATAAGTCTAACGAATTAAGGCGCAATCGTATGAAGGCACGGGTGAAGTTTCTAATCGACCGAATAGGTATGGATGACTTTAGAGTTTTGGTTGAAAAAGAGATGGAGGGTGATTGGGCGAAAAAATCGTTTGACCCAAAGAACCTGCTTTTTATCGAAGATGAACTAGCAGATGCTCCGAATCAAGATGCAGATTTCAAGCAACCTGTTTCATCAGATCCAAAATTCGAGCAGTGGTGTGGCTCTAACGTAGAGACTCAAAAACAGACTGGATATCACACTGCTACAGTTAAGGTAAAACTTGGTGACCTAGATGTAGGGCAATTCCAAAGCTTGGCCGATTTATCACGAAGATTTGCTGGAGGTCGGTGTCGAATTACCCATCAGCAAAACCTAACTTTTAGATGGGTTCCGAAAAATGCACTTTATGAATTATGGACTGAACTGGACAAGATTGGATTAGGCGATAGCGGCGTTCATCAAATCAGCGATGTTGTTTCATGCCCAGGAACCGATAGTTGCAAACTAGGAATAACCTCTTCAATGGGCCTTGCACGAGCACTTGAAAGCATCATTGAAGAACTAAACATCGATGATCCGTTGGTTAAAAAGATGCATGTCAAAATGAGTGGTTGTCCAAATGGATGTGGACAACATCATATAGCTGATATCGGATTTCATGGAGCAGCTGCCAAAGCCCCAGGAGGACAAGTACCTGCATATGAATTATTCTTAGGTGGAAGTTATGCAGCTAATGATGCGCGTTTTGGAATTAGAGTTAAAGCCAAAATACCTGCTAAGAATGCTCCCGATGCTTTGAAAAAAATAATTCAAACATATATGTCAGAAAGAAGTGACAATGAAGAATTTAAAGATTTTGCCTTAAGGTTTGGATCAGAAAACTTTGAAGAAGTGCTACAGGAATTTAAAGATGTCGGCGAATTAAATCGCGACACCTTACCAAAATATATGGACTGGGATAAAACAATTAAATACGTTCTAGAAAGAGGCGAGGGAGAGTGCATGGTCTAGAGCCTGATTAAGGTTAATTGTTTCCTTTTACATCTGTAAATATAGTTGCTAGTTCAGCATGACGAGTAGCCAAATTATAAAAATAATTCCTTGTGAGCCTTGCGATGTTGTAAATTGCACCTCTTACAATAATCTAAAGAAACAAAATATCTAATTCTATTGAACATAAAAATGAAAGTGAGGATAGTAATTTGAACGTAGATACCGCAATTTGCCGAATATTAAAGGCTGAAGGAATTGACTGGATAGCAGCTTTTCCCCATCAATCCATAATAGACGTTGCCGCCAAAGAAGGAATCAAGCCAGTCATTGTTAGACAAGAACGAGCGGGCGTTAATATGGCAGATGCACTAAGCCGTGTTACCAACGGCAGAACTATCGGTGTATTTACAATGCAGTACGGACCAGGTGCAGAAAATGCATTTAGTGGAGTAGCTCAAGCCTACGCTGACAATGTGCCAATACTGTTACTTCCAGGAGGCAACCCACAAGACCGAGTTGGAGTTCACCCAAGTTTCGATTCTCTAGATCATTACAAAGGAATAACAAAATGGGCATCATATATTATGTCTGCCGATCGAACTGTTGACGTTATGAGGTCTGCTTTTAGTAATTTGAGAAATGGTAGGCCAGGTCCTGTACTAGTTGAAATACCTGTAGACGTGGCTACCCATGAAGTAAAAAACTTTAACTATACGCCTGTAAAGCAAACCCGGTCCGAGGCTGACCCTCAAGATGTGTCCGATATAGTTGGAGCTATTGAAGCATCAAGTAATCCAGTAATCACTGCTGGACAAGGAATAATGTACTCAGACGCTTCATCAGAGCTAATCGAACTGGCCGAATTAACAGGTATACCAGTAGTAACCACGCTAGCTGGGAAAAGTGGCTTCCCTGAAAATCATCCACTATCTTTAGGCTGTGCTGCTAGAACCGCTACTGGCATGTCAGCCCACTTTTTAAATGAAACTGACATGATGATTGGTATAGGCACAAGTTTCACTAAGTCTATATTTGGCTCTCCTGTTCCAGATAAAGCAGGAATCATACAAATAACCAACCATAGCGAGGACCTCCATAAGGATTATTCAATAAATTATGGAGCAGTCGGAGACGCAAAGCTTGTTATTAAACAAATTATCCAAGAATTAAGGAATAGAAATGTTAAACCCAGGCAAGGAACTGCGGAGCAGATAGAAGAGCAGAGAAAACAATGGATGAAGAAATGGGAACCTAAGTTGTCTTCAAATGAAATCCCGATAAGCCCTTATAGGGTATTCAGAGAGATTGAAAAAACTGTTGATGTATCAAACACAATAGTGACACATGACTCTGGCTATCCAAGAGATCAACTTGTGCCATTTTGGAAACCTGTTGAACAACACGGCTATATTGGTTGGGGTAAATCCACTCAATTAGGCTATGGCCTCGGACTAGCAATAGGAGCTAAGCTTGCCAAACCAGAAAAAACAGTAATTAATTTTATGGGAGATGCAGCATTTGGAATGGCTGGTCTCGACATAGAGACTGCTACTCGCAACAAGATTGGTATAACTACCATTGTTTTACATAACGGGGTGATGACTGGATATGCAGCTAACTATATGCCAGTTGCAGCAGACACATATGGAAGCAATCAATTAGAAGGCGACTATGCTACTGTGGCAAAAGGATTGGGAGCTCACGGAGAAAGAATTGAAAAAATCGAGGACATTTCCGCAGGAATGGAACGCGCTTTAGCAGCAAATAAAAATGGCCAACCTGCACTCTTAGAAATTATGACCAAGGAAGAGCCAGAGGTATCTAAATATTGGTAAATCATAAATTTTAAGGGATTATTAATAACAATGAAAATCACTATCTTTTTAATTTTAGTAGTGTTGTCAGTCCTAATCACAGGATGTGGAACAACTGAAGTTACAAATAACGAAACAAGCGCCAACGTGGAAGAATCTGACATCGAAGTGGTAATCTCTGAGCCAACAGAAGACTCTGTTCCTGCAACACCAATACCCGAGGATACGCCTGTTCCTGAGAATACTCCTACGCCGATACCGCCTACCGCAATACCTGCAACTCCTACTTCGGAGCCAGTAGAGGAAATTGTCGAGCCAGTTGAAGAAATTGTCGAGCCAGATATTTCCGATGATCCTACTGATAATACTGATGCTGATACGGCCTCATCATCTCCGATGGAAATAAATGAATGCTCTGATATTCCTGATATGACTCAAAGAAGCATGTGTGAAATGGCAGAACAAATGGGCCTGAGTATGGAAGATATGATGGAAATGGCTCAAGAGATGGGCATGTTAGATGAAATGGATGAAAGTACCGATCATGATGTAATGAATATGGATATTGCAGATATGGAAGGAATGGATGGAATTAACCCATGTCTTGAAGTAGAGGAAGAATATAGATCCCGGTGTGAAGAATCCATTAGAAGAGAAGTTAAACAAAATACTGAAGGAGAAAGTCAGGAATCAGACGGATATTATATAGACGGGGACTTTGACCCCAATGATTTACCTAAAGTAGCTAAGGCTAATTTTGTGGAACTCGACAAAATAGGACGAACTTCGAAACT
>JAKUTS010000015.1 GCA_022447925.1 SAR202 cluster bacterium
GCTATAGATGATCTAGAGCATGGGAAAATAGCCGGAAGAGCGTTGTTAACATTCTAGGATGAAACCATGGTAACTAAAGTTCTAATTACTGGTATGAGCGGCTTAATTGGTGAGCTAGTAAAAGAAAAACTGGGAGAACTTGGCTCATATGAGCTGACCGCCTTAAACCGGACTAATATTGAGGGCATAAAAACAATCCAAGCAGACATTTCTGATTTGAGCGCAATAAAAGACGCGTTTGTTGGACAAGATATTGTTATTCACTTGGCTGCCGTACTGGTAAATGCAGACTGGCAACAACTGATGGCAGTCAATGTTAACGGGACATACAACGTTTTCGAAGCTTCGAGACTTGCTGGAGTAAAAAGAGTTGTTAATGCCAGTAGTGGAGCTACTATAAAAGGCGTTGTAAAAGGCGAAGGTATATACAAAGACCTGGAAGATGGCAATTACGAAAACGTTCCTAATCCTTGGAAGATGATAACTCATAATGATTTTCATCCATATGGGTTGTACGGTGTTTCAAAGATGGCAGGCGAAGGTCTGGCCAGACATTTTTCTGACGTATACAAATTACCAATAATAAATTTGAGAATCGGCACTGTTAGGCCATCTGGAGTACCCGAGGAAGATCAGGACTACTCTATATATTTAAGCCATCGTGATGTTGTGCAATCAATACTGCTAGCAATGAACGCCCCAGATGACATGTTATTTGAAACATTTTTGGTTACATCTGATAACAAGTGGGGATACAGAGATATTGAACACTTTAAAGAGGTGCTTGGATTTGCACCAGAAGATCGAGTAGAAGATTTCCGTAATACGACAAATAAACCAGTGACTAAACGTACTCCAACAGGGGGTTATTGGGTTAAAAACCAAGGACTGTAACACGTGCAAATACTCAGATCTACAGCACATTCATACGAGCTGATCACTGATTGGGGTATACCGCCAGAAAAACAATCCTTTAAAGAAAGTGCAGCAGTAGCTGTCGATGCTAAAGACAATGTTTGGGTATTTAATATACCTACGAATCAATTACTAATTTTTGACAGCGACGGAAACTTACTAAATATCTGGCCTCACAAGTACGAAAATATCCACGGTATCGATTTTGACTCCTCTGACAACGTGTATCTAGTAAACCGAAATGCTCATCAGATTTTAAAGTACACCATTAATGGCGATTTAATCATGTCTCTAGGAGAATCTGGATGTCCTTCAGAAACGGGATACAGCCTTCAAGTTGGACGTGATACTAATTGGAAAAACCCTGTCCGCCACGCAGGCGGACCTTTCAATGTTCCAAGTGGAGTTAGAATTGCACAAAATGGAGATATATATGTATCAGATGGCTATGCAAACTGTCAGATACATCGCTTTTCAATTGATGGAAAGCTGATTCAAAGCTGGGGTTTGCCTGGCAAGAATAAACCTGGTGAATTTCATTTAATACATGGCCTATTTATAGATTCTGAAAATCGAATCTTAGTTTGCGATCGAATGAATAACAGAATACAAATTTTTGATCTGACCGGAAAATTCTTAGGTATATACAGCGGTTTATTGATGCCAAGTAAAATACATGAAACTCCCGACGGTGATTTTGTTATAACAGAACATGCTGGCCGAATATCAATTATCAACAATGAAGGTAAGTTTTTATCTAAATGGGGTAATGCTGATGGCAGTATTAAAACAGCCGCATCAGGCATTTTCCGAAAACCACATGGCTGTGCGGTCGACTCAAAAGGAAATATATATATTGGAAATGTCATTCCAGATGGCGATCAATCTGGATCAGGGGACAGAATAATTAAAATCGCTCAAATTTAAACAGGAAATAGCAGCTTTAATAATCTTGGATAAGCCAGTATATTATAAGTAAGCTCCATAAAACTTTATGTGCCCAGGTGGCGGAATGGTAGACGCGGCAGACTTAAAATCTGCTTCCCGCAAGGGAGTGGGGGTTCGAGTCCCTTCCTGGGCATTTCATAATGAAAGCTTAGAGTACATTGAGTATCAATATCTCCAGATAAGCTCTTAAACCTGAATTATTAAATATGAACAATAAAATCCATCCTCAAGCCTGGATAGTCATTAGTCTTTGGCTTATAGCCACTATGTTTGGCTTCATTATGGTATTTACGCTTGGATTATTATTACCATCGATTGCTGAAGAATTAAATTTATCTCCTAGCATGCAGGGTATACTAGGCTCCTCGGCATTTTTAGGTCAGGCCATTCTAGCAATTCCAATGGCTTGGTGGACTTCAAGATTTAACCCGGTAGCAGTAATAACATCTACGATAGTACTGGGTGCTTTACTGCTCGTTTTACAAGGTTGGTCTCCTAGTTTCGCCGTCTTACTACTTGGGAGATTTGCTTTCGGTATAGCTCTTGTCACAATGGAGCCACCAGGAGCTAAACTAATTTATCAATGGTTCCCAATGAATAAAATATTATTTGTTAATGCTATCCAAAACGCTCTTTTTGGATTCTTAATGGCAATTGGCGTTTTAGTAACACCAATCTTATTAGATGCTCTTAACGACTGGCGCCTATTACTTTATTTTTCAGGAGCTGCATATGGGGTCATAGCTATAATTTGGGTGTTGTTAGGCAGACAAAATAGTGAATCAGTTGAAAAGACAAAAACCAGCGAAGCTAGGGGTGATTTTTCTCATGCTACGCCACTAACAAAAGTACTACTACATAAAGACCTTGTGTTAACTTGCATCGGATTTGCTTCAGCTGCAGTTGTGTTTTCATCATTCAACACTTTTTTCCCAACATTAGCTGGAGATAAAGGGATATCACTTGGATGGAGTGGGATAATTTTAGCCATTAATTTTATAACCGGCGGAATTCTTGGACTTATCATGTCTAAGTTTTTTGGGAAAATGTCCTATGCAAACCTTGTTATGATCGTCCTTATTGTTGTGATGGTAGTCAGCTACACTTTAATTACTCTTACGGACAGTCGAGCATTATTAATTATTCTAGTTGTTTTCACAGGTATATCTGGCGCATACTTCCCTATCCTTTACACAGAAGCATTTAAGTTAAAAGGAGTTACAGTTAATCGCATCCCGGTAGCTGTGGCAGCAGTTATGGCTTCTTTTGGATTGGGACTTTTTATTGGACCAATAATTACTGGCTTACTTGAAGAAACATTTGGTGATTTAGGGCTTGCAATGATTATTGCAGCACAATTTGGCATTCTATTGCTACCTGCAGGGTTTTTCATTAGATTCACTAACGACACCACGGACACTGAAACTCCAATACTTGAAAGCAAATAAATAGATTACGCTAGTTGACTCAATGAACTTTGAAATATATTGTGTGAGTGCATCGGATTGCAAGGTATCCACACAAGACTCAAATTGATTTAAGTCGATCACATGTGCCAAAGCATTTCGCAAAATAAAGAGCTGATATGGCAAATAAAATTTTAGATAAACCTAATAGGTCTGCTGTTTTCTCTTGGTGGCTATATGATTTCTCTACCACTGCATTTTTCACCAGCACTATAGGTGTATTATTCCCACTATGGATAAGAGATGACATGGGCGGTAATGATGCTACAGTTACATACACTTGGGCAGTAGCCATGTTAATCAATGCAATCCTAGGGCCAATATTTGGAGCTCTATCTGACAACGCAAAGAGAAGAATGCCACTTTTGACGGCGTTTTCTTTGATTGGTATTGGCACATCTTTCCTAATTGGCACATTTAATACAATCTCATCTTCTTTGATCCTGTATGCAGTCGGATTAATTGCCTTACACACAGCAGTTGTTATTTATAACTCACTAATTCCAGAAGTCAGTAATAAAAATAATCGTGGATTTATTACGGCAGTCGGGGTAGGAGTTGGATACATAGGAGCGTTAACCACAATACTCCTGGCTGTATTCATAGTCGATGACACTTGGGGACTAGGCAAGGGGTATGTGTTTGGCTTCAGGATGACTGGAGTAATTATGCTAATTACAGCATTACCACTGCTGTTACTACTAAAGGAAAAACCTAAAGTTGTTGAAAACATCAGTTTAGGCAGCATTATAAACTACGCATTTAAAGATCTTATGACTACGGCGATTGAAGCCGGTAAAATCCCTGGCCTATTAATGTTTTTCTCAGGACGTTTCTGGTACTACTTAGCGATACAAACAGCATCAGTAATAGCAATACTTTTTGCAACAGACACTGTGGGGCTTACTACGACCGAAGCGATGTTAGTTTTAATAGTAGGAATATCGGTTGCAATACCATTTGCACCTCTTTGGGGCAAACTAAACGACAAAATAGGGCCAATTAAATGTATGAATGTAGTTTTATTGGGCTGGGTGTTAAATATACTTGCAACTATAGCAATACCTGTATTAGGTCTATCACCTAATATTTGGTGGGTAATCGGTATAACAAGTGGAATATGCACTGCTGGCATATGGTCTACAGATCGCCCATTACTTACTTATATAACAATTGAAAATGGTGGTAAATCAGAAGGTGACATAGGTAAATTTTTTGGATTGATGAGCGTCACTGGCCGACTGTCAACAGTAGTAGGTCCATTTGTATGGGGGTTACTAGTGATTACTTTTGGTTGGGGGCAAACAATTGGAGTTGCATTCCTTCTGATTTCAACAATAATAGCTCTGTTTTGTTTATACGGAGTCAAGATTGAACTGAGTAGCACGAAAAACAAACGCTAGAAACAAAAAGTCACATTCGAATTTATCTATAAAACCTAGGCACCCTAGCAGTTATTCCACAAAGAACTTCATAGGGAATAGTCGAACTCCAGTTAGCCACATCCCAAGCTGAAATTTTCAGATTTCCTTGTTCGCCTATCAAAACTACGTCATCGCCTGATTTCACTGATGGAATCGAAGATATATCAACCAATATACTATCCATTGCAACTGAGCCCACTATGGGAGCGTAATTGCCATTTATTATTACCTGACCTCTATTTGACAACATCCTATTCAATCCATCAGCATAACCAACTGGCAACGTGGCAATAATTGAGGTCTTTTTAGTTTTAAAGGTTCGGTTGTAACCAAGAGCTGTATTTGCAGGAACCTGTTTTATGAAACCTACTCTAGTTTTAAATGACATTACTGGCTGAAGATCTACAGGTGATTTAACATTGCCAGGATTTATCCCGTACAACGATAAACCAGCCCGCACCATATCAAACCAATGTCCTTTATGTAGCAGTGCTCCTGCGCTATTTGCTACATGCCTAACAACAGAGCCATTATTTAACAATTCACTCTCACCTAGGACTTTTTCGAACATTGAAACTTGTTTTCGTGTATAGGTTAAATCCGATTCATCAGCAGAAGACAGGTGAGAAAAGACTCCTTTCAATTTCATACACTCGTATTTTTCTGCCTTTTCTAAGAACATCGGTATGTCGTCTGGCCCTATGCCAAGTCTTCCCATGCCTGTATCAACTTTTAAGTGGTATGGAAATTGTTCGCCTTTAATCTGAGCTAGAGTAGATAAATTTTTTAATGTTTGTAAATCATAAACTGTTGGTACAAGAGAGTTATTGAAAAATAAATCTTCCTGGCCTGGATAACAACCTCCAAATACAAGAATATGACCCTCAACCCCAATTTCCCGTAGTATCTGTCCTTCTTCAGCTATAGCTACTCCAAAATCTTTAACACCTTCCGATTGTAGAAATCGAGCTATTTGTTTAGCACCATGGCCATATGCGTCTGCTTTGACGACTGCCATCATCTTTACTCCATCTGGCAAATGGCTCGTAATTGAATTTAAATTAAAACGAAGCGCTTCCAAATTGATTTCAGCCCAAGTGGGACGCATACCACATAAATTAATCTTGTCTTTTTGCACATTCATTAGTTTTAAATATCAACTTTGCTTTATAGCTGATAAACCAGAAATAAACTCAACATTTGGAATCTTAGACAATTCGGACCCTGCGAGTTTAAATTTTGATGAACGATCACCGGAACCTAGAATTATAAAATCTAATCCTTTTATGTTTTCGTCAACATATATCGGCATATCATCAGGTAACCCAAACGGGGTTACTCCTCCAATAAGCATGCCCGTAATTTCTTTTGTCTCATCTGCTGAAGCGAATGATGCACGTTTTACATCCATTAACCTGGTGACTACTTTATTTACATCTAGCCGAGCATTCGCCTGAACCAAGCAAGCTACATATTTTTTTGAACCCCGTTTGGAGGCAACAATAATAGTGTTACCACTATTTTCTAAATCATAGTCATATTTATCACAGAATTCTGCTGTATCAGCATATTCAGGATTAATTGTGATGATTTCATAATCTATTTTGTAACTTGTTAATGCAGACAGTGCCTGCTGACTTCCTGTGTTCTTATCAGACATATTCTGGAATATTCCTTAGATAACTCTCTTTAATTATCTTATACTATTCCTTAGGAACTACTTGAGTTTTTTGAATTGTCTGCGCAGCTAAACGTTCTGGATTGGGTTCAGGTAGTCCGCCATCAAATGGCTTAAAGGTGTTTCTCTCGGTTAATTCGTTAGGAGGATCACACAAATCTTGCACATAAAATCTTGAGGATGGAAATAAATCTCCAGGATATTTGAAATTACTGAGAGTAGCCAACTCTATGCATATGGCCCCGCCGAGCGCACTCTCTAACATACCACCTACCCAAACCGGAACACCTGAATTTTCAGCTAGGTCATGAATTTGTTTTGAATTATAAAGTCCACCTACCCTACCAGGTTTAATGTTTATATATTTGCACGCATCTATGCTCAAAGCTTGCTCTGCCGCCTTAACACTATGAATAGTTTCGTCCAAACATATTGGTGTTTCAATTTCTCGGGCTAATTCGGCATGATCTACTATGTCATTCCAATGTAATGGTTGTTCAATAAATGCAAGATTTAACTTATCAATTTGTTTAAAAAGAGGCAGATCATCCAGCGTATATCCGGAATTACAATCAATATGAAGTGTAATATCAGGAAAAGTTGAACGGACTGCTTTAAGCATGTCTAAATCCCACCCTGGAGCAGCTTTTAACTTCACTCTAGGAAACCCCTTATCTACGGCTTTTTGAATGTTTAATAACAGTTCGTCAAAGGAATCAAGAATACCAAAGTCCGCACCAGCGATGACCTCTTTTGATTCTCCTCCAAGTAATTTATGCAAGGGCTCAGATTCTATTTTGCTCTGAAGTGTCCAATAACATATTTCAATCGCAGCTTTAGCAAAACTATTACCTTTAAAAATTGATAACTCTTTGTCTAAATCTTCAGGAGAATCATAATTTTTCCCGACTATATGTGGACCAAATATTTCAGACACATGATAAAAAACTGATCCTGCACTCTCATTTAAGTATGTAGGAGCATAGAATGGCGTTGACTCTGACCAGGCATATGTATCTCCACTATAAGCTTTAGTTAAAACAGAATGTATGTCATAATCTGCTCCATATGCCGTACGCCACGGCTGAATTAACGGCATCGCAACGTAGTAAACTTCTAATTTATCTATATTCATTTAATATTGTCCGTGTTTTGTTTCTATTACTTAAATCTTTGAAATTATAATCGCTCAGTGAATATGGGATTGCTCGTAATGCATTCGAAGTAAATCTACTCCAAAATCTTCATCAACATCACGAATCACTGAATGAATATGATTGGCGTTATTTTGAACATTATCCTGCTCAATTAAAAGGCTATGTGGTCTCGTGCGTTGAATACGAAAATACCGGCCATCTTTCGCAGAAAAACCGCCAGCCCAGGCAAACCTAACTCGATCGAATCCATCCTCTTTAAATGATTCCATAACCGGGTCAGATAATTCAGGTCTTAATCTCTGAACATAATCTGCTAATAAGCGTAGAAACAAGTCTTTCTGCGGCTTATTCATAGAGGTCACTTGAATACCTGCATCAGGTAAACTAGTACCACTCCCATCAAGAAGTAACGGACTATTTAAAGTGTAAATATCCAGTGGTGCCAGTTCGCTGACTAAAGCTTTAGATCGCTGAGCTTTATCAAAAGAAGACATTAATTCACGAGCCATTTCATCCGTGTTTAATAAAATACCAGTACCTGCACCATCATATCCATTCGGAATGATGCCCGGGTTAGAACCCATAAAATTGGGAGTTGCAGATATACGTCCACCACCAACTATTGTGAAGGCACAAAATAGATGATGTCCATTTAAGCTCCAACTCCAAGCATCAGAACCAGGAGCTCCAAATATGCGTAAATAATATAACCCAGGATCTCTCTCAAAAATTACATTATCACTGTCAGATTCAATCTGCCCTAATACAGTTTCCAATGCAGTGATTTTATTAGCTAACTCGGTGCCTCTTGTTGATAGTCCAGTCGATATTAGTTCAAAAACTAAATGTTTCTGTTTATCATCTAGTTTTTTTAAAGGAAGTCCACGATATTTTATAGGTGCATAATGCCATAAGAGACGTTCATAATGATCTTCCGGATATAATGCCAATAACTTTTGTTCAATGTTTAAATTATTGATCAATAGACTAGCTGCTTCCGTCATTTGTGCAGCAACCTCAGGTAAGTACGGGCTGGAATGAATATGAGATTTGTCAGATATATTGGTCATTAAAATTCCGCTTTTACACCGCAATTTTTGAGAAAAATTCAGGAACGCCGATTATATCGGAATCCGATATGTCCACTCGATATAAAGCACCCGCATACTCGCCATTCAAAGCTTTGTCCTCACCACCAGCGGATGTAATATACATTTCATTGTAGTTGACACCTCCAAAAATCACACTTGTCGTGTTGCGCATAGGAATGTCTATCTTAGATTCCAAAATACCAGCCGCAGAATATTTATATACTCCATAACCTCCAAAACGAGCAGACCAAATATTTCCATTAGAATCAACTGTCATTCCATCAGGTAACCCACCTTCGGGGGTGTTTACAAAGGTTTTACGATTAGATAAATCACCTGTTTCTATATCGTAATCGAATATATCAATTCGGTATTCATTTGAATCCGTATAATACATTTTCTTTTTGTCTGCAGTGAAACCCATACCATTAGATATTCCTATACCATCAATAATAGGTTTAAAAGTGCCATCCAAATCAAGGCGATACAGCCTCCCTTTACCTGAGGAGTTTTCTATAGTTCCAGCAAATACTCTGCCCATAGGATCTGCGATAACATCATTAAATTTTCTCCCTTGTTCTTCCTTCATCTCATCGATTAAGTATCTAAAATTGCCATTTTCTAATACAGCTAACCCGGCGTTATACAAAAAGCAAAGTAACGATCCATCAGGCTGAATTGTAAATCCACCTATTCCTGTAGGAGCTTGAAAGTAGAGTTCGTGTTTACTATTAGAAGGGTCATACCTATAAACTTGTCCGTTTGGTATATCTACCCAATAGAGCTTTTTATCTATAGGGTTCCATAGTGGACCTTCACCACATGTATTAGCATAATCAGCTATTAATTCTGGATTCACTTTGTTACTCCTTAATACATATTGCTTATAAAGTAAAAGCGGACCTTAAAAATTTTTAAGGTCCGCTTTTACTATTCCTGATTTAATATTTAGAATCGTATTAATTTATAAATTAACCGATCTTTATATAATTCACTGTGCCGCAGCACTAAGATTTGCTCCAGCAGTAAAGCCAACTCTTTTATGAGCTGGAACCGTAATTAGCGAACCAGCCTGACCACCTCTAATGGGGCGAACTCTCCTGGCTTTAACTTGCCTAACCTCGAAAGACCCAAAACCTGTCAAAACAACACGATTATTAGCAGCAAGGGCCTCTTGGATACTGTCAAGAACAGCATTAAGGGCAGACTCTCCTTGGGCTCTAGACCCTCCTAATTTAGAAGCAACCCTAGCCGTTAAATCACTCTTTCTCAATGTTGCCATTTACAACTCCCTCCTCATAAAAGATATGTTTACTACAGCCATTAGTAAACTTTATTAAACATAATGCATGGGGAGATATCAAATAGAACATATTATTCTACTGTTATGTACTCTATTCCCGTGCCACCGCACTGGAAGTCCCTCCGCGCATAGACCCGATAGTATGTTTTTATACGAACCGTGTCAAGTCTTGATATGCAATACAGTCGTATATCATCCAGATTAAGAAAAAATTCATATGAAGCGCTAAATTAATGTCATATTCCCACTATTTGTAATAGAACTTTTGTTCTGTTAATATAAATCTTATTATAAAAGTTTCTCTCAATAAATGAAGTTTGCATGCATATTAATAACTAACCTAGCCTTAGCATCTGAACGCAGAAAGAATATAGAGTTAAACAATAATCAATTAGTTATATTTCATGAAGAAAATAAAGTTAAAACTGTTATTGAAAACTCATTAGATTCTCGTACTTTATTACCAAAACTCACACTAAAAGAGGCCTCATATAAACATCCTCATGCAGTATTTATTTCAGCTGACAAAATTTACTACAAACAATTATTAAACTCTGTAGCTGACCAACTATTACTTATAAGCCCTCTAATAGAAATTAATGACCAAATATCATCTAATCGAAATTGTATATATATGAGTCTATCCGGATTAGAGAAGATGTATAAAACATACAAAATACTGGAAGGGCATATATTAAAAAGCATTCCAAAAGATTTAGAAGTGCGTATTGGGGTGTCAAATGAAAAATTCACATCACATATTGCAGCCACAATTGCACCCCCAAACAAAACTATAAACATTAAAAAAGACAGTAAGGAATTCTTAAATGATTTATCTATCGATTTCCTGCCAATAAATTCAACATTAAAAGAGAAACTATATGAGCTTGGTATTAATACTCTAGGAAAAGCTGCATCTTTAAAGCCAAGCCATTTACAAGCTCAATTTGGAATTACAGGAAAAGTTATATGGGAACTTGCAAATGGAATAGATAAAACAAATTTAAAGCCGTATGTAAAAAAATTCTCTGTAACGGAAAATCTTGTTTTTGAAAGACCAATCTCAGCAATGAGCATATTAACGGCAGGTATAGAAACAATAGTTAATCGTGCTTTCTTAAATCCTTATATAAGCAATAGATATGTTCGCTTGGCAACGTTAAATATTAATATGACAAATAATCATACATGGTCAAAAACAATCGTATTCAAGGAACCAGTTAAGTGCACAAAAAAAGCTATTTTTGCAATTAACACAGCATTAAATAACACTATTCTTTCTGAAGAAATAGAAGAAATTAGCATGACCTTCTCTGCAATATCTAATGAATCAGGAAAACAACAAAGCATGCTTAAAAGTGTTCGCAGTCAGGATCAATTACGCGAAACCATACTACAACTATCAAAACGATTAAGAGTTAAACCACCAATATACAAGATTAAGGAAATAGAACCATGGTCTCGAATACCAGAAAGAAGACAAGCTTTAGTAGACTTCGAAATATAAACCAGCCAAAATACATAACAGTTAAAGAAAATCAAAATAATCAACCAATGAGCGTTTTAGTAGGAACCAATTGGAGAAAAATAACAAAAATCAATGATTACTGGGAAATTAGTGACGAATGGTGGGGTGACTTTCCTATATCACGAAAATATTATTCTTTAACTATTGATAATGATATTAGAATCTCAATATTTATAGATCTTACAAATGGATCATGGTATCAACAAAAGGCACATTTATAGTTTTAACAGGAGATTTATATGAAAGCAGATGTTAATGGAACCAGCCTCTATTATGAGGTGGTAGGCTCTGGAAATCCACTATTAATAATGCATGGAGGTTTAGGATTTGACCATACATATTTTAGACCTTGGATTGACTCACTCTCAGAAGACTCAAAACTGATATTTTATGACCATAGAGGTAATGGGCGTTCAGACCGCAGCAAACCTCTAGATGACGTGCACCATTCAACATGGGCAGACGATGCTAACGCATTAAGAGAACATTTAGGAATCGAAAAAATAGTTTTAATGGGACACTCATATGGAGGCGTTCTCGCACTTCATTACGCATTAAGATATCCTGACACTCTCTCTGGCCTTATTTTAGCTACAACTTATCCTGCCTGGAATTACAAAGATGTGGTTTTGGAAAAGGCCCGCGAACGTGGCACCCCAGAACAGGTCTCCGCTATTGAAAATAGATTTTTTGAGCGAGTTAAAGACGATGACGATTTAGAGGAATTAGCAGGGACGATAGGAAATATGTATTTCCATGACCCTAATAATCCAATTGCCGAAGAGTTTGGTAGTGAAGTACATTTTTCTGCAGATGGATATAATCGAGGCTTTGTTGACATACATGCTGAGCATAATGTGACTGATAAATTATCTAACATCACCACTCCAACACTAATACTTTGCGGTGCAGATGACTTTATAACCCCGTACGAGCAAGGTTCGGCTATACTGCATGCAGAAATACCAAATTCAAAATTAATAATGTTTGAGAAAAGTGGTCATTGCATTTTCGCCGAAGAACAAGAAAAGTTTTTGAATGTCGTAAAAGGTTTTGTGTCAAAGTTCTGATAACCAAGATTATTGTTGTGAGAACATGTAAATATTATGAGTAAATTATCAGGGAAAATTCAAACTGTGTTAGGACCAATTGATCCAACAGAATTGGGTATAACAATGGCTCACGAGCATCTGGTTGTAGATGTTGAATGTAATTTCATCATGCCTGAAGAAGCCACGGCAAAAAGCATGATAGATGTACAAGTATCCCAAGATAATATTCGCAATGCCACAAAATACTGGACCACAATGAAAGATAATACTCATTTATATAATGAGAAAAAAACAATTGAAGAAGTGTATAAATATCGACTGGCGGGCGGAAACACTATAGTTGATGTAACAAGTATCGGAATAGGTAGAGACCCTAAAGCACTAGCAAGAATATCTAGAGCAACTGAATTAAATATCGTTATGGGCGGAAGTTATTATGTGCCACTTTCATACCCAGATGATATGGATTCAAAAACTGAAGACAGCATTTACGAAGGCATCGTAAACGATATTGTCTCAGGTGTTGATGATACAGGAATTAAAACTGGAGTAATCGGAGAGGTCGGCAATCATTTCCCTATGTCAGATAATGAAGCCAAAGTACTTAGAGCATCAGCAAGAGCCCAAATAGAGACTGGCGCTCCTATATTGATACATCCTGGTTTTCATAAAGATTCTCCGGCAGCTATTATGAAAACTTTATTGAGAGAGGGAGCAAATCCTTACAAAACTATAGTTGGACATCTAGCAATAACATTTGATCTTAAAACAATACTTGAGTTAGCTAAATCGGAATGTTATTTAGAATTCGATACTTTTGGAATCGAATGGACATCAATGTCAGCCGCACAATCGACAGACGCCACGGGATATACAGTGCCCAGCGATAATGAACGACTAGATATGCTTGAATACTTAATAGATGCTGGTTACGAAGATCGTATATTAGTAGCCCAAGATAATTTCATAAAAATTCAAATGACGGAGTTTGGCGGAAAAGGCTACGCTCATATATTAGAAAATATAGTTCCCAGAATGAAGTCCCGTAATTGGCCTGACAGCATTATTAATAAAATCCTGATCGAAAATCCCAGCAAAGCTTTCAGTTTTATTTAGGAAAGGTTATGAAATTAAGCAAAAGTTTTGAGACTAGTATGGTTGGTAGCTTTCCCAGGCCTGCGCCAGTAAGAGACGTTTTCACCTCGAACTCAAAAATTGCTCCGATAAAAATATCGACCCCAGGACAAGTGGAGGAGATATCGGTAGATATTATAAAGGGAGACACTAAAAACAAAAAAAACGAACATGACGTGTTGATTAATCATGAATCAAATGGCATAAATGAACATTTAAACTCAAATTACATGGATGGACTAGTAAAATATGCTGTACTTTTACAGGAAATCGCCGGTTTAGATGTCGTAACTGATGGAGAATGGAGAAGACAAGCTTACACCCATGTTATTGACGACTTATGTAGTGGTTTTACACAGGATCCAAGACCTGGGATTAGATTTGGTTTAATTGTTACTGAGCCTATCAGTGCAAAAAGTCCGGGCCTTTTAGCAAATGATGCTAAATTCTTAGTCAACAATAGTAATCGACTGACTAAAATATCAGTCCCGTCACCATATATATTGGGCGCACGGCTTTGGGATCCTGATTATTCAACCAAAGCTTATCCAACTCGTGAAAAGTTCATTGATGACCTAGTCCCTATATTAAATTACGAATTACAACAGCTAGTTAAGTCCGGCATCGACATCATTCAAATCGATGAGCCAGATATGGCAGTTTTGTTAGACCCGGCCAAAGAACCTATTTACGGTGACAGAGAATATGACCTCAAATTAGGATCCACCAAAATCAATGAAATGATTCATGGAATAGATGGAGCCCGAACAGCAATGCATATGTGCAGATGGAACTCATTGAATAGAGGTTGGCATTGGGAAGGTGGGTATGAGCCAATTATAGAGACATTGAAATCAATTAACGTCAATCAGTTTTTCATGGAATTCTCTATCCCCGTAGCTGGTAGTGTCTCAATCCTAAAAGAATTACCAGAAGATAAATTGATAGGATTAGGTTGCTTGGATCCGCGTTCAGAGTTAATTCCAACTGCAGAGGATATAGTTAAGCGAGTAGAAGAGGCTCTTAAATATGTAAGTCCAGATAGGATAGGACTAAATCCTGATTGCGGATTTGCTCCAGATATCAGACATAATATCCCTTTAGATGAATGTTATGCCAAATTAGTAAATCAAGTTAAGGCAGCCAAGATTTTAGAGAGCAAACACTCATAAAACTCATCTCTTAGATATCCACTCTCCTACTTCTTTTAAAAACTTGCTTTGTTCTTCAATGAATGGGAAATGACCACTTTTCTCATAAATAATCAATTCTGAATTAGGTAAATTTTCATGCAGGCGATTTGCACCTTGCTCAACAGGGGTAATCCAATCGTGTGCCCCTCCTATCACCAGAGTATCAGTCAACAAATCTTTGAGCCGATCTAATGTCGACCAATTTGGTAAAAGATCTTCAAATCCTCTATTCCAGGCAACTGCTCTACAAATTACAGCTTCACTAATTTCATTGATCTTTTGTTTATCAAAATCATCAGAAAAATATAAAGACATCAAAGTTTTCGCGATACGAGTTAAATGCTCATCCGATTTAACTGGGTATGGAAACTCATTTGTCCACACATCAATCTGTTCGGGAGTTCCGCGTGAATGAACGATAGCAGACACTATCTCTGGATAATCGAATTGCGGTAACGTGGTAATTAAAACTAACCCTTTGAGCCTGTGGGGGTATTTCAAAGCGTATTCTTGACCTAATACTCCACCATAAGAATTACCTGCCAATATAAATGTTTCATCACCCAAAAAACTTCTTAAAGCCTCAAGATCATCCACAAAAGTATCATGAGTAACATCCTTCATAGAAGACAATGCTTCAGAGCGACCATTGCCTCTATGATCATAAAAAACTACTTTGAATTTTTCCGCCCATGGATCAATCCAAGGCCGAAAAGGAGTATGGTCGTAACCTAGGCCACCATGAAGCATATAAACTGGAGTACCTGATCCTATTACTGAGTAATATAATCTTGTGCCATTTATGTCTGCGTACATTTACTAACTCCGACTAGTCAACATAAGTCATATTAAAACCCATCTTCATACCTTCATTATCAAAACTACCTTTAATGGTCCCCGAGTCATACTCTCCTACAAAAGTTACCCCAGAAGTCGGCTCACTCATTGTCAAGGTAGTTCCTTCAAACGTAACCACACCTAAAGGCTGATCCATAATGCCTTGCACTGGAACACTAAATGAACCTGCAACAGAGCCATCTCCAGCCATAGCAAGTGTGACATTGAAACCAATTTGAAGCCCCATAGCTAAAATTTTTCCTTCCCAGTCTCCCAAGATATCGTCCATTGAAACTCCATCCGATTCTTCTGCCATACCAGATACAGCTGTAACTGCAATCTCGACGATCTTTTCTACCTCCACTATCTTTTCAACCTCGACAATCTTTTCCACAGCTACTTCCACTATCTTTTCAACTTCCACTATCTTTTCAACTTCCACAATTTCAATAATTGGGTCAGGTTTAGAACATGCGGTTGCAAGTACAGCAAATAGCAACACACTAATAAAACCAAATGTTAATGTTTTCATAATTACTTATAGCCCCCAGGTTTATATAATCCGTGAATGAATGTTACATTGAGCAGATTACACAGACTATAATCTTTATCTGTATAAAAAGACAAGTTTCAGCGCACATATTGCATTTTAGGAGTAATAATGACTGACTATATCGTTCCCGTAGCTTACGACACCCTTGAGGAACGTCTTGAGGCCATGGATAGGGATGGCTTTGTTTATTTCCCCCAACTCATAAAAAAGGATGAGATTGAGCAGCTCAGATCACATATGGAAGCACTTGAAGGGATACCCGAAAGTTTTGATCAAGACAGCACTCGGGAGCTTAATACAGACAGATATGGATCAAATGCACCATTTCTAAATAAACATATAAACAATTGTTTCAACCGAGATCCTTTTTTTTTAAAATATCTAGATTATCCCGAAATAATTGATGTTTGGGAGGCAATGCACGGCTCAGATTGTCATGTCATAGCAATGACTTCATGGATTACAGGACCAGGGCGCCCCGACCAGGAGCTTCATGCAGATTGGCAACCTTACTCGCTTCCAGAAGAGTATATGCAGGACCCTAGAGTAAAAATGCCTAATTACATAAGCACATTTCATGTTTACCTAGATGATCTATATGAGGAACTTGGCCCAACAAAAGTGATTCCCGGAAGCCATAAAGCAGGAAGAAAACCTAAAAAAGGTGAGGATAATTGGAATGGACAAACTGCAAAAAGCGTAATGGTTAAATCAGGTGACGCAACTATTCATCGTGCAGAAATCTGGCACCGGGGATCTGCAAATAAAAGCAATCAAAATAGATACCTTTTACAGACTGCATGTGCTCAAAGAATGATAACGCAGAAATTTCCTCCATATTTATCAAGATTCCGATTTAATAAGGATATACTGGCAAAAGCAACGCCACGACAATTAAGAATGTTAGGCAATCATGACAGAGGGAATTTCGATTAATTGTTACCATCACAGATAGCTAAAACGGGGGAAATACAAACCGTATTAGGCCCAATCATACCTGACGATTTGGGTATCACTATGACGCATGAGCATCTTTTAATGGATATCCCAGTTTACGAAACGCATTCAGAAGAGGCGTCAAAGTTAAAATTCAAAACTGGCTCATGGGATTTCGAAATGATAAGCAAAGGTAATGAACTATGGAGCGTAAACCGTAATAATTTAACTTTAAATGATGAAAATGAGATTATTCAGCAAGTCCTGGATTACAAATATTCAGGAGGTGATTCTTTGGTTGACTGCACTAATTATGACCTTGCACAAGACCCTAATGGCTTAGCTAGAATTTCTAGAGCCACAGGATTGAATATAATAATGGGCTGTGGTCACTATGTACCGGCAGCTCATCCAAGTGACATAGATTCAAAAACTAAAGACGATCTGACCAGAAGAATGGTCAGAGATATTGTCGACGGAATTGGCGACACAAATATTCGCCCTGGCATCATCGGAGAGATAGGTAATATCTGGCCAATAACAGAGATACAACAAAGACTGCTGGAATCAGCCGCAGATGCTCACAAAGAAACAGGTCTTCCAATTCTTATACATCCAGGATCAGATGATCGGTCGCCATTAAAGATAATCGATATTTTAGTTAATTGTGACGTCGCTCCTGAAGCTATAATTATGGGTCATCTCGATTTTGCGATTCAATATAAATCTCGAGACACATTAGATGAATTAGCTCAAACCGGATGCTTCATGGAATACGATATATTTGGATTCGAGGAAAGCGGTTTATTCGTTAGAGGGAACTATGGTGAACTATCAAATGACCATAAGCGAATTGACACGATAATTTTCCTCTTAGATAAAGGTTATGGTAATCAATTAGTGGTTGGACAAGACGTGTGCCTGAAAAGACATCAATCTAAATACGGCGGCAAAGGATATTCCCACATCTTGAAAACAATTGTCCCCAAAATGTTAAAAACCGGAGTGTCGCAATCTGATGTGGACAATATTTTGATCAACAACCCTGCTAATGCATTGCAAAAACGTTAGCAGATCAATCTTTTGCTAATTTTCCAACTTGCTCATCATTAATTTTGCCAATCGAATGAAGCCATTTGATCGTGTCAGATAATGTTTCAGAATATGGGCGTAAGGAGATTTTTAACTCGGCATTTGTTTTTGAATCATCAAATATGGGATCCCATTTCGCAAATCTGAATCCTTCTAAAGTTACTGGAACTCGAAATGGCAGAAAAGGGCTCAGTAGATCAATCACTCTAACCGGAACTTCTATTAACCAAGAGGGGATCATAAAATATCTTATCCTCCGGCCTGTCAATTCAGATATCTTATCTATTAAACCGGTAAAGGGCATGCGCTCACCACTAAGAAAATATCGTCTGGCTCCCCTCCCGGATTCCATCAACTTAACATGTAGTGCTGCTAAATCTCGAACATCCACTAAAGGAAAATGTCCTTTGATCATCGGGTTGTATCTACCATTAATTATGTCAATAACAATCTCCATACCATCGCCGCAATGCGGGTCATTAGGGCCTAGCACACCTCCTGGGTATGTAATAGCAATTGGAGCACCTTTATCCTGATATTCTCTTGCAATCTTTTCGGCTTCAGCTTTAGATCTGATATAGGTTCCTTTAGGATTTTTAACCGGCGAATCCGGGTTCAAAACCTCTCCATTTGGTGGAAGTAAAGCAGAGACACTAGACACATAAACAATTGGATCCAAGCCTGTTCTGTAAGCAGCATCCAATACGGTTCTGGTGCCATCAGTATTAACTCGTCGAATTTCTCCTGATCGTTTTCGACTCATAGTATAAACAGCAGCAGCATGTATTACCGCGTCTACTCCTTGTACAGCTTTCTCAACTGCGTTTGAATCGGTGATATCTCCAATTTCATACTCGATTTGTGAAATTTCTATGCCTAGAGGTATTAAAGCAGATTCGATACGTTCACGCGAACGAGCAAAAAGTTTTATTTGATGGCCCGCATCTAATAAAGAAGACACTGTATGAGAACCAACGAAACCAGTCCCACCTGTTACTAATACTTTAATAAAACTTCCTCCAAAATCTTTGTTTCCACATCCATGGCAGGTTAAGCCAATTTGATAATGCTTTTCTAACAAACGTATGTAATATCAACCAATATGCAATTAAAACATAGTGGCGTTACTCAAAATGCTTCAAATCATTATAAAATAAGCATAATGGTATCAATTTAGAACAATAGTATAAATGTTTGATTAACTCGGTGTGAAAATGCAAGAATCTATTTTAGAAATCCAGGACGTCGTAAAGGATTCTGGAGGATTACGAGCAGTAAATCACTGTTATTTTGAAGTTCAGCAAGGATCAATCACTGCACTCATCGGCCCCAATGGCGCCGGCAAAACAATT
>JAKUTS010000016.1 GCA_022447925.1 SAR202 cluster bacterium
TGTAAAAACTCAGGGGCATGTCCGAAAATATTAGGTCCTTGGCCAAGCACATAATCAATGTATTCATTACCGTCGACGTCCCAGAGTTTGGCTCCAGATCCGTTTTCAAAGAACAAAGGGGTCGGCATGTCAGTTAATCTAATCTGGCTACTGACGCCTCCCGCTAAGGCTTTTGATGCCTTTTGATATAAAGATTTACTTTTATTGTATGATTCGCTCATATTCTCTTAGATTAGTTTTATCATGTAATTCCTATCAAATTACAACTGAATGATAAATTACATTGTTGATTTAGTTAAATACATATGTAAACTTACAAAATTAAATAGTAACAAAAGTCTATCAAGGCAAGGAAAGATAAAAATATGGAAAATGTACCATCTGGACAAGTTCAAACTGTATTGGGGCCAGTAGATCCCTCAACTTTAGGCATTACCTTAACGCATGAACATCTGATCATAGACTTAACTCAAGTGTTGCCGCATATGCTAACGGTTCCAGGTGTAAAAAACGTACCTGATATATATTCAGATAAGTTATCTCAGGAAAATATAGGACTTGCCAGGTACCATTTTGCTCCCAATGAAGATAACTACCTGATATCTGATGTAGATAATGCGATTGTTGAAGCAAACCTATATAAAGACTTCGGTGGAGGAACGTTAGTAGACGTTACTATTCCAGATATTGGTAGAGACCCTGTTGGACTAGCTAGGATAGCTAGGAAGACTGGTTTGAATATAGTTATGGGTTCAGGTCACTATGTTGATGTTGCTCACCCAGAAGAAATGAATGCGAAAAACGAAGAGGACATTGAGTCCAAAATCGTATCTGATCTGACGTATGGGTTGGAGGCATTATCAGACGAAGGACAATATGAGGGTATCGATAGAATAAAAGCAGGAATTATAGGTGAAGTCGGATGTTCATGGCCTCTAACTGATAACGAACGCAAAGTGCTTCGAGCGGCTGGGAGAGCTCAGAGTATTACCGGTTTCCCCATACTTATTCATCCAGGCCGTGATGAGACTGCTCCACTTGAGATATTAGAGGTCCTTGATGAGGTTGGTACTGATTTATCTCATACTATTATGGGTCACCTAGATAGAACTGTATTCAAGAAAGAAACATTGACTGAGATAGCTAAATCTGGTGCGTACATGGAATGGGACCTATTTGGAAGAGAACAACACTACTATAACGGCAACGTAGATATTGATATGCCAAGTGATGCAAAGCGTATAGAAGATATAGCATGGATCATGGGACAAGGGTATGAGAATAAAGTAGTGGTTGCACAGGATATATGTACAAAAGACCGCTTATTTAAATATGGTGGACATGGATATTTCTACATACTCTCTCAGATAATACCAAGAATGAGGTATAAGGGTTACTCAGAGGAGTATATCAATAAGCTTTTTGTGGAAAACCCAGCCAAAGCACTAACGATTAAATAGGTTAATAAAACCCTATTTTAAACTTAAACTACGATAAGTTTGCGTTTAGGTTAGGTAAAATACAGGTATTGGGTGTCACCATTTAGTTATGACTGATTCACATAGTAACCAAGTCAACTTTTTTAAACAGATTTACAAGGATGAAACACCCGTCTGGGAGATTAACAGGCCCCAAAAAGCCGTCATGTCTTTATTAGAGGCAGGGTCGGTTAAAGGAAGGGTTCTAGAGTTGGGATGTGGCACGGCTGAAAACTCCATATACCTAACCGAAAATGGTTTTGAAGTAATGGGGATTGATCTGTCTCAACATGCGATTGATATCGCAAGGCAAAAAGCAGAGGAGAAAGGTGTCTCAGTCGAGCTAATTTGCGGTGATCTATTCAAACATGACTTCGGAGGAGCATTATTTGACACTATACTGGATTCTGGAGTGTTTCATGCCTTCAGCGATAATGCTAGAAAGAAGTATATGAAAGTGCTACGGCAATTGGCTCATCCTGAAGGACAGCTTCATTTAATAGCCTGGAGTGACCTTGAACCTGGCGAAGATGGCCCGCGTCGCCTTTCTCAAGATGAAATACAAAGGGTTTTTGAAAAAGAATGGACTGATATCACTATTGTTAAATCTGTATATGAGACAAACACACATGCACATGGAGCAGCTGCATGGTTGGCCAGTATGACAAAAATGAGTAAGTAATGGATTGGATTCTTGCTGCTATTGCTTCTGCAATTGGGTTTGCCGGTGTAGGTATACTAGATAAAATCGTTATAGAAAAGCACTCCCCTAGCCCACGCACATTCATGATATTTGCTGGTGCATTACAGCTACCAGGTTCGCTTATACCAATGGCTTTTGTTGGATTCGAATCATATTCAGCAATCAATATATTAATAGCAGGTGGGTCAGGCGTATTGATAGGAGTCTCACTTCTTTTGATGTTTTTGGCATTGAGGCACCAAGATGCTTCTGTAGTGGCATCCGTATATCAAACTGCTCCCGTTTTTGTTGCCATAATCGCAGTGATCTTTTTAAAAGAGTCCCTGACGGTATTGCAATGGATAGCTATTTTGTTAACTGTGGCTGGAGCAGTACTAATATCTCTAAAAAGAACAGGTGTTGGATTTGGCAGTCTTGGAGTTTGGTTCTTTGTTATGATTGGTGCCAGTGTATTTTTTGGTGCAGGATTATCCCTAACCAAAGCTGCTCTAAATGAGATGTCATTTTGGAATGTGTTTGCTTACCGTGGTATTGGCACAGCGATCCCATTAATGCTTTTACCGATTACCAGAGACACCATAAAAGAAAGCCTATTGTTCGTAAAAAACATAAAGGGATTATCGATAGTCATTTTTAGTGAGGCGATTCTGGCTTTCGCTGCGTTATGGTTCACGACTATCGCAATTGATAATAGCCCTGTGGCGTTAGCTACAGCGATAATGTCCACACGACCTCTATTTGCGGTAATATTCGGAGCCGTTCTGAGCTTAAGTTATATAAGAGTTTTGGATGAACCTTTGGATAGGGACTCAATTACACAAAGATCATTTGCCGTAGTTATGATAATTGTTGGTGTGTCAGGTATTTCACTTCTTTAGGAAAGGAATAAGCGTTATGCCACAGGGAGAGGTGCTAACATTCCTCCGTCGACAACTAGCGATATTCCTGTTATCCACTCAGCGTCATCAGATGCTAGGAATAAGGCGGCAAGTCCAATATCCTTTGGAAGACCCAGTCTTGGTAAAGGTGTTTTTTCGATTGACTCTTGTATATCTTGTTCTGTTAGGTCGTCCTGTATGGCAGTTTCAATATAGCCTGGGCATATAGCGTTAACAGTTCCACCATGAGGTGCTAATTCAAGTGCAGTATCTTTAGTTAGATTTACAACACCTGCTTTACTTGCTGCATATGCAGGACCACCACCTCCATTGAAGGCATGAACAGAAGCTATGTTAATGATCCTTCCTGTCTCCGATTTCTTAATATGTGGTACAGCATATTTAGTAGCCAAAAACACGCCTCTTAAATTTATACCGACAAGATTATCGAAAGCCTCTGTCGTAGTTTCTTGACTATCACTAGTGAAACATATGCCAGCATTATTAACTAATATGTCTATGCGATCATGTTCCTGAATAGTTTTACCGATTAGGTTCCTTATGCCGTTTTCATCAGACATGTCACACTGGATGAATGTTCCCTGCCCTCCTGATTTTGATATCTCATCAACAGTAGATGTCGTTGTGTTTTTTTCATGATACTTACCACGTTTAGGAGCTTGATCAATATCCGATACAACAACATAAGCTCCTTCATTGCTAAGGGCAATCGCAATTGCTCTTCCTATACCGGAACTTCCACCAGTAACTATAGCTAGCCTGTCCTTCAATCGCATTTCAGTCTCCTGACCTATTTGTAATAGTAGCGTTTTTATATCTCACATGTATTTCGAGTCACATAAATTATAAATAATAATAATAACTTGATTATTCATCGAAATTTACTAATTTACAAATACCGAGCTAGATCCCTTTTAATTACAATAGGTTGAATCAATTCACTCAGGAAAGTAATTAATGCATAAACTTATTTTGATGCCTTCAATCTCAGACATACAAAAAGGATGGGCTGCAAAATTAAATGATGAATTGCCAGGATACACAGTGGTCAAGGTAGATGATGATTCAGCCATGACCGAGATTGAAGATGCAGATGCGGCTTTTGGTTATGTTCCTGGGGATTTGCTAAAACGAGCAACGAAACTTAAGTGGATACAGGCACATCATGCAGCGCCACCACCAGGCTTTTATTATGATGAGCTGACACATAGTTCAGTTACAGTCACGAATTTCCGCGGAGTATATAACGACCATATAAGTGCTCACATAATGATGTATGTGTTAGGTCTGTCACGAGGTATAACCAGTTATTTGAGTGCTCAAAAAGAGCGATCTTATGATGTTGACGCCAATGATGCGCCATTTGTTTTTTTACCGGACTCAACCGCAATCATATTCGGTATAGGCGGTATAGGAACTGAAGGATCTAAACACTGTAAAAGTTTCGGGATGAAGGTTATTGGTATTGATCCTAGAGTTACACAGACTCCAGAGACGGTAGATCAGCTTGTCCAACCCGATGAATACTACACTGTGATTGGCAAAGGTGATTTTGTTATTGTTACTATGCCGCATACTCCGGAAAACGAGTTCTTTTTTAATTCTGAAGTTTTCTCAATGATGAAACCATCCGCCTATTTCATTAACATTGGTAGAGGCAAGACCACGAGGCTTAAGGACCTTGTTTCAGCTATAAAATCGGGCGAAATTGCAGGGGCAGGCCTTGATGTTTATGATACTGAACCTTTGCCGCAAGACCATGAATTATGGAGTCTGCCAAATGTCATATTGACGCCTCACGTAGCTGCGAAAGAAGATGGGCATGGAGGAGATGTTAATGACAGAAAATATAAGATATTACTCGAAAATGCTCGCCGGTTTGAAAAAGGCGAAAAACTATTAAATATTGTTGACAAAAATCTATGGTTCTAAATAGATAGCAATTTGAACTTTTCCCCGGATAAACCCATCTCTAAATCTTCTTGGATAAATTCTATTCCGTTTAACTACGGCTGGGTCATTGTTATGGTTGCGTGGCTTGGTATGTTTATGTCAGGTCCTGGACAGACTTTTGTTGTTGCAATCTTTATTGATCCTATAATTGAAGATACCGGGTGGTCTCGTACCACCGTTTCTGCTGTTTATAGCGCAGGTTCCATTTGTGCATTTCTAGGAGCAGTAATTGCTGGTCGTGCCTTTGATAAATTTGGAGCCAGAGTTGTTTTAACTGCTGTGGCCGCCCTTTTTGGATTGGCAACCGTGTTTATGGGCCAGGTAACAAATCCTGTTCACCTTTTCTTAGGGTTTTGGGGTATAAGAAGTTTGGGTCAGACAGCTCTTTCCATGGTCTCTACAAGCACCGTAAATATTTGGTTTGTTCGCTTCCGAGGTAAAGCAACAGCCATCACTTCTTTAGCTGCACCTGTTTCCCAAATAGCTCTACCACCGTTGATATATCTTTTGATTGTTAATAATGGTTGGCGAAGCACATGGTTTATGCTGGGAATTGCTATTTGGGTAGTACTTTTGCCTCCTGCAATATTACTTGTCAGGCGTAGTCCTGAGTCCGTTGGATTAAAACCTGATATAGGACGTAAGGATGTATTGTCATTAAGTGACTCGCAATCCAGTGAAAAAGAAGACTCATGGACAGCGAAACAAGCGTTGAAGACCAAAGCGTTCTGGTTAATAATTTTCGCTGGTACAGCAGGGTCATTGATTGGTACAGCTATGACATTTCATCACATGTCAATTATGAATTCCAGAGGTATTGCTGACACACAGGCCACATTAATGTTAAGTTTGACTGCCGCTGTCGGTGTGTTTAGCACAATGTTAACCGGACACCTTCTTGACAAGCTTCCAAATCGATTCATCCTTGTTGCAGGACAGCTTGCATTAATGGCGTCTATGGCTTGGACTTTCATGATACAAGAACTTTGGCATGCAGTAATTTACGGAATCTTTACAGGAATGGCACAAGGTTTGATATACACAACGATGATCGTAATTTTCCCAAACTATTTTGGGAGAAAACACCTCGGAACAATTATGGGTGTGGCTACTATTGGCATGGTTGTGTCGAGCGGATTGGGCCCGTTACCTTTTGGTGCACTTTATGAGATTTCCAATAATTACGAATTAGCAATTATTAGTTTCTTACCACTACCTGCTGTGTGTGCGTTAGCGGCTCTGCTTGCTCCACCACCTAAACATAAATCAAATTAACCCAACATTAAGTTACTGCTTCTGTCATAAATAGCTTCAACGAGTTTCGGATTAAGATTTTCGATTATGTCTAACATTAGAATTAAGCGTGATTTCTCTAAATTCTTGGTTTTAGGTATATTAATACAAATAACAAATCTATTCTCTTAAGTTGGGTGATAGCTAAGGGAATATTGGCTGGCAATATAATTACACTGAAGGAGTATAAATGAGATTAAATGAAAAGGTTTCGATAGTAACGGGCGGTGGATCCGGGATTGGCAGGGCAACATGCCAAAGGTTTGGCAAAGAGGGATCTTCAGTAGTAGTAGCGGAAATAAACGAGGAATCTGGGCAAGGAACTGTTGATTTAATAAACAATAATGGCGGCTCAGCAGCTCTATTTCCTCTCGATGTGACTGATCTTAATTCGGTAAATAAAATGGTCTCTGAAACAATTGGACGTCATGAAACAATAGACGTGCTCGTGAATAACGCAGCTGCCTTTGTTATGGGCACCGTCGAAGACGCGAGTGAAGATGACTGGCTTAGAGTTTTTAAGACAAATGTCATTGGTTATGCAAATTGCATAAAGGCAGTTGCTCCAGTATTTCGTAAGGCTGGAGGAGGATCCATTATAAATATCGCTTCAGTCAGTTCGTTTATAGCCCAACCAAAATTTGTTCCATACAATGCGTCAAAAGGAGCCATATCCCAGTTAACTAGATGCTCTGCTCTAGATCTGGCCAGCGACAATATTAGAGTAAACGCTATTTGTCCAGGATCAATAGAAACTGCTGGTGCGACTAAAGTAAATATAGGTTTAGGGCTTGACCCTGTTGAAGCCAATAAGGCATTAGCCGAAGAAGCTTTAATGAAGAGAATGGGGAAACCTGAGGAGATAGCTTCTGTGGCACTATTCCTTGCTTCGGAAGATGCGTCATTTATGACAGGTACCCATATCGTTGTGGATGGAGGAGCCACTATAGATTAGTTCTAGAGTTACGATCAATAGATGTATTTGGTAATGTGATTCACAAGAGGTAACAATATGAGGCTAGCAGAAAAGATATCCATAGTAACTGGAGGAGGTTCTGGGATTGGCAGAGCTACATGTGAGCGGTTTGCCAAAGAGGGATCTTCTGTTATTGTTGCAGAAATTAATGAGACCGCAGGACAAGAAACAGCGGAGCTGATTACAGAGGCTGGAGGAATAGCTAGTTTTTCGCCGCTCGACGTTACTAGTCCGTATTCTATTAAAACCATGGTAGAACATGCGGTAAGCATATATGGGACAATCGATGTTTTAGTTAACAATGCAGCTGCCTTCTTAATGGGTTCTGTGGAAGATGCAACGAACGACGAATGGATTCATGTGATGCGCACAAACGTGATTGGCTATGCAAATTGTATAAAAGAAGTTACGCCAATATTCCGTAAGTCGGGGGGCGGATCAATAATAAATATTGCTTCTGTTAGTAGTTTTATAGCCGAATCTGAAGCTGTGCCTTATAACACTTCTAAGGGAGCAGTCATGCAACTAACTAGATGTACTGCAATGGATCTAGCTGCTGATCACATACGCGTAAATGGTATTTGTCCAGGGGATATAGAAACTGCTGGAGTAGCTCAACTTATTATCGATCGTGGTTTAGACCTTTCCAAAGCTAATAAAGAAATGGCTGAAGCATCCTTAATGAATAGATTAGGTAAGCCTGAAGAGATAGCTTCTGTGGCATTATTCCTTGCTTCGGAAGATGCTTCTTTTATGACTGGATCACATCTGGTTGTGGACGGCGGTCAAACTATAGATTAGTAGAGAATCCAGAAGGCATTTTAATTAACGGTCCATAGAATCTATTTGGTTCCAGGTAGATAACAACGCGCCTTTCTATAGACATTACCTGGTCAAATTCTTTCCAGTTCGGATGGTCCTTTCCTGCTCCTGATATGTAAACCTCTCGTAAGTATGAACTCAGTTGATCCTGGTCTACAGCTTTATCGTCAATCACCTCTGCGTTTCCCTCCAGAACTACAAAAGGGTACCAATTATCTGCAGATACCAAAACAGAGCAGCGCGAATCTCGCCTTAAATTAACCGTTTTCGCTGTTTCTTGTGGCGTGCTGAAAGCAATACCGTTTCTCCATAATCCAACAGTTACGATACTCAACTGAGACAATCCATTCTTTCGAAAGGTTGAAAAAACACTATTGTGGTTGTTTTGCAAGAATTGCTTAAGTTGGAGATTATCATTTATGTTCATAATGGATCCTTTCCACTAAAGTTGTTATTGATATTACCCGTCAATTAAACTTACAGAATTCTTGAGTTCAAATAAAGAGATTTGAGTGACTGCTAGAAGAGTAAAAATAAAGATAGGCGATATATCCATCCAGGCTAATTTAAATTCCTCATGTATGGCGGATACCATATGGAAAAACCTTCCTCTTTTCGGAGATGCAAGTATTTGGGGAGATGAGATCTACTTCGGCACGGACATATCAGTAGGAGCTGATAAAAACTCTTCGGATCTAGTAGAGTCAGGTGAATTAGCTTATTGGCCTCCGGGTAGAGCCTTTTGCATATTCTTTGGTGCAACTCCAGTAAGTACCGCTAATGAAAGCAGGGCAGCCAGCCCAGTTAATGTCTTTGGTAAAGTGGATGGAGACGAGCAAGTTTTTAGAAATGTTTCAGCTGGAATGTTAGTTCAAATAGAAGCGGTGACATAAAGTTTAAATGAGTTTTACAAAAGAGATGCGACAGTCGGCTAATTCAATATGGCTAAAAGAGCAAAGCCATCCTTTCGTTTTGGAGCTGGGCACCGGAGAATTAAAGTTAGAAATATTTCAGCATTACATGAAACAGGATTACCAGTTTCTCATTGAGTTTTCGAAAGTCATAGGTATAGCTGTTGCAAAATGCGATCGACTCTCTGATATGGAATGGTTTGCAAAACTACTTAACGACACTCTGAATGTAGAAATGTCACTTCATGTCAGTTTCTGTAAAGATTTTGGCATTACGTTATCTGAACTTATTGAAACTAAGATGTCTACAGCTGTGCGCGCTTACACTACTCATATGCTTGAAATTGCATATTCAAGCTCTGCTGTCCATATTGCTACTGCTATACTCCCCTGTTCTTGGGGTTATTCGGAGCTAGGACAGAAGTTATATCAGGAAGGTATGCCTAAGACAGCTCCCCTATATTGTCGATGGATTGAAATGTATAACTCTGAAGAGTTTGCAGAACTTGCTCATTGGCTACGTGATTTTATAGATAGAGAAACTGTGGGTATGAATGAGAAGTCATTAACTGACCTGAGAGACATATTTATCAAGAGTAGCCAGCACGAGTACTCATTTTGGGATTCTGCTTATCGTATGGAAGAGTGACCACCGCTGTTTCAGTTTTCAGATTGTTTTAAAGTTCCAGGGAATAGAGAGCCATGGCTCAGGAGTTCGATTGATACCAATGCGCGGAGACTTGGTAAATGATGGAGTTTTATGCCCAAGGTCATTCAGGTATATATCGGATTTAGGGTCGCATAGATTGATATTGTTCCAGTCACGGTTAATTCCAAAGGCTTGTGTGAGTTTAGCAGGGCCATCTGATAACTCTTTTTGATTGGATCCACGTCGCTTATTCATCACTGGTATGCCATCCACGGCATTCAACCCCCTGATTAATACTGCTGCTGGGAAGCCATTGTTTTCAGTGACTATATTTAACATCCAGTGAATTCCATAGGTGAGGTAGACGTATAATCTGCCAGCAGGTCCGAACATCACTTGATTTCTTTTAGTAGGGCCATTTCTGGCGTGACAAGCAAGGTCTTCCGTTCCTATGTAAGATTCAACCTCAGTTATTAGACCTGACAGAATTGACCCATCATCTTCTGTTTTAACTAACTGTTTGCCCAATAAAGACTCAGCCACAATAAGTGTAGGTTGAGAATAAAACGAATAATCAAGCCTGCTAAACCGGTCCATTGATATATTAGTTTTCTATTTCAAAAATCATGTCGACTTGCATTGATAGATTTAAAGAACCTGGGTTAATACTGGTTGAAGGTATTGCCATTGCTCTTTCAGCGAAAACGGCTTGATCTTGAGCGACGCTAGCTTGGGATGAGTAATCATTAATCATTGTTATTGATCCCAATTTCACTCCTGAGTATTCTGCAAGTTGGGAAGCTTTCGTTATGCCATCTTCGACTGCTAATTTTCGTAACTGTGATTGATATGGTACAGGGTCTTGTATTCCAAAATTTATGCTGTTAAAACGCACATCATTTCCGCCCGCATCAGTTATTTTATCTATTATTTCACCAATATCGTCTAGGTTTTTAACCGTTACCAAAAGCATATTTGAAACTGTAAAACCGACGAGTTCCTGTACCCCTCTGACCCGTCCATCTTCACGCACTTCTATATATTCATATTGAGGGTATATGTTGAAAGCTGTGGTTTGAATATCTTCATCATCTATCCCGACTTTTTCCATTACATCAAGCATTTCGTTAATTGAGATGGATGCATTATCACGAGCTACAGAAACGGTAGTTGCGTATGATTCAACCCCTAAACTAATGGTTGCCATATCAGGCTTGAGTTCGATTGATGAAGATCCAGTTACTATAATTCCACCCTTGCCGTATACAGAGCCTTTTTCAGCAGATGCAGCACGCATCTTTGGCGTTTTGTCATATACGCCCTTATCTGAAGCTGAATCGCAACTAATTGCAATTAAACTAGACAGGATCAAGATAAATAATATTATAAATTTTGACACATTCATCAATTTTTGTATTAATATCTTAACTACAATCGAGGAGGATTGAAACATATGTCTTTAAGAATTAACGCTGATTGCCCTAATTTCGTTACTGATACAACCGAAGGAAAAATTGATTTTCATGATTGGATTGGTGATGATTGGGCTATTCTTTTCTCTCATCCCAAGAACTTTACACCTGTTTGTACTACCGAGTTGGGTTATGTGGCTAAGCTTATACCTGAATTTGATAAAAGGAGCTGCAAGGTTATTGGTCTCAGTGTGGACTCCGTTGATGATCATAAATCCTGGTCGGCTGATATTGAACAGACTCAAGGATATGCAGTTAACTACCCGCTCATTGGCGATACTAAGCTAAAGGTGGCAAAACTCTATGATATGTTGCCTGAAGGAGCTGGAGATACATGTGAAGGACGTACTGCTGCTGATAATGCTACTGTCCGATCTGTGTTTATTATTGGTCCTGATAAGAAAATCAAGGCAACTTTGACCTATCCAATGACCACAGGTAGAAATTTTGATGAGGTGTTAAGGTTACTTGATTCATGTCAGTTAACTTCGAAGCACACCGTGGCTACTCCGGCGAATTGGCAGAATGGAGATGATGTAATAATCCCTCCAGCTGTTAGTGACGAAGCGGCTAAAGAAAAGTTTCCTGATGGTTGGAAGTCTCCAAAGCCATATTTAAGGATTACTAAACAGCCAAACAATTAAACTCAGTCATATTGCATTTGGTGATGTATAGATATTGTTAGCTGTAATATGAAAGGATTTAAGTAATGACAGATTATCCTAGTAACATAAATTCCAGAATCAAAAATCAGGAATTACTTTTAAGCTCATTGTTTTTCAGCAGAGAGTTTCATATTGCATCTGCAATCTATCAAACTAAACCAGATTGGGTATGGATAGACCAGGAACACGCTCCATGGGGTACAGAATCTATCGGCCCAATATGCGTAATGGCGAGGCAAGCGGGTGTAGCAGGAGTTATACGTGTTCCTTGGAATAGTCCTTCTGACATAAAAAAGGCATATGATGTTGGAGCTGTTGGGGTCATGGTTCCTCAGGTTGATAATCCAGAAGAAGTTAATCAGGCAATAAACTATTCCAAATACCCTCCAATTGGGGAACGAGGCATTGCCCCGTGGTTTGCGGCTCCAATGGGTATTGACGTGTCTGAGGTGGTAGCCAAAGCAAACGAAGATACCTTTTTAGTTTTACAAATGGAAAGTATCGAGGCTTATGACAAAATCGACGAAATTCTTGAAATTGAGAATTTTGAAGTATTGTTAGTCGGGCCCATGGATTTGTCTGCATCTCTAGGCGTACCAGGTGAGATTCACCACACCAAAGTAGAAACTATTATGCGGAATGTAGCCGAAAAAATGAAGGGTATGGACAAATCACTTGCGACTACGTTTTTTGATCCGCAAGATGCTCGTAGATGGATAATAGAGGGCTATAGGATGATGAATGTTGGCACCGCTTTGCAGTTAGGTACCGACCGTACGAAAGAAATATTTACTGAATTGCGAGCCGAATTTTCATAAATTCATAGAATATGATGTTTACCATTCAGGCAGTCTACCCGCGCTCTAGTTTCGTGTTTAAGTTAGGTGCTTGGGTCCTAATTTGATTGTGATCTTATGATTATATTAAGACGTTTGCTGTCATTGCCATTTGTCCTGGTCTTGTTACTTCTAATTTTTCTGAGCTCCGTGCTAGTTGTAATAAATTATCAACTGATGCGCCCTTCTTTTTACGGTGATGCTCTCAATAAAATAGGTTTTTACGATAATTTGATGGGATCGGTGCTTGATCAAGCGATAAAAGATCTTTACATGGTTCCACACCAAGAATTGCCTCTTGGATTTTCTGGACCTATCGAGAACACGCTTGACTTGCCACCCGAGGAACTTGCTTCTTCAATTCGACGAGCGATTCCTCCTTCATGGCTGCAAAGTTCAACGGATCAATTACTAATCGCATTAGAGGCGTATTTGAGTGAAAATAATTCAGCAATTGAACTAGACTTTGAAACAGACGAGGAAATTGAGTTGATAGTAAATGAAATTAAACATCTTCTATCAGTGTCAGATGCATATAACATCGCCTATCAACGATTCCTGGATCCAGCTCTGATAGTTATTTCCAAACAACCCCTTCCTTTAAATATTGATATTTCCAGTTCCAGGTTAATTCAGGCGTCTAGAGTAGTAATACCTCCATATTGGGTGCAAAAACAACTGGAATACGCTTTAGATGAAGTCACTCCATATATTACCGGAGATGTTGATGAGTTTACGGTTCATATAGATTTTTCTGATAGGGTGTCGAGCGCTTCTGAAGAACTTGAATTGATGTTACTCGAGGCTAATACTGGAGAGATTCTGTACGATGGAATAATTCAACCTGCAATAAAAGGCCTTATTGCCGAACAGATAACCCTTCCATATGGGTTAGAGCTTAATGAGGAAGACATTTTGGAAATCATGCAGACGGTTGCTCCGCCCTACTGGATTCAAGAACAAACATCTATTGCAATAGATGAGTTCACAAAATATATAGTTGGAGAAACTGATGAAATGAACCTGATGATAGATATTTCATCAAACAAACTAGCAGCTCAAAATAAAATCCAAGAATCTGTTAATGAATATGTGGCTAATAAATTAAACTTACCTATATGCAGTAATGATCAGCAGAATTCCTTAGCTGAGGCTAGCTCTTATTTAGATTTCCCACTGTGCATACCGAAAGATTCGGAAATATATTTACAAACCCAATCCAAGGTGTCAGAAGCCATTAATTCATTAGTGTTTGACGCCATTCCTGACACAATCGACATGGATCAGGAGATTTTAAGATCACAATTATTCGATCTGGGAGGTGCTGATAGCACAAACTCATTAGATAACATCCGCAACCTGATTAATCAAGGATTTACTTATACTAGCTTTGACTTAGAAGAAGATATTCAGTCATCTAGCCTGATTAGCTTAGATGACTTTTATGACACTCGAAACTTTATTAGAGATGGCTGGACAGGAGACCAGAAAACTTTGGATTCCAAGCTCTGGGGCGAAGCAAATACTGCATTTATTTCTAGCCTAAGGTCTGGGATTAATAATGTAAAACGGTATGGTTGGATTGGCTACATATTGATTTTAATTACACTTATACCCATCGGCCTTTTAGGCGGCAACAACCCTAGGCAGAGACTTCTATGGGGAACAGGTACATTCTTAATCTGTTCATTGATATTGGTTATATTATTTGGTCCTATATATAGCCAATATATGGCCAATATATCTTTAAATCTAAATGCACAGCCTATAGATAGCAATTATTTCTCTGGCACAGATAACTTAATAGCTGACCTTGGGTTAACCTACTGGCATCAGATTCTTAGTGATGTTCAAAGGAATTTGTTAATTGGCCCAGCGATTATGTTTATTCTCGGATTAATAGCAATTATATTGATAGTGTTTTGGGATAAAGTACGGCCGATTGTGGAAGGGGTTAATTCGACTCGGTTAAAAGAGATAAATGAATCTGATATCGGGCTTGGTTAATTATTGAAATAAACCGATTCAGAATTTTCTAGCTTCCTAAAGCCTGTTCTGTGAAATCTGTATACGAACTCTGCCATTTGCGACATAGATTAATTTCATAATCCCGTTTCTCATATCCATTAGACTCAGGTATGTCGTTATTTCTGTACCAGTCCACAGTAATTTCCACCCAATCTTTTATAGGAGTGGTCTTCATGTTGAAGTCTGTCTTTGCTTGTAAGATCGATGGGACATATAAAAGAGGCCTGGAGAAAAAGTCATAAAACCAGTCATCCCAAGGTAAGTCAGATTGCTTTTCAAGTATGGGGCCAGGTATATCGACTCCATTTAAAGGCATACCTACAACGTCAGCTATGATTTGCAAAAACGATTTCAAACTAACTATTTCAAGTCCTGCTATGTTGTATGTTTTATTGACCGTTTTAGGTTGGTCAATTATGTCTAGAAAGGACTGAGCCACATCATCGCGAAATCCAGGACGAAAGATAGCAGATCCTCCGTCTCTAAGTATTAACTCGTTACCATCGAGTATCCTTTGCATGTAAAACCATAATCTATTGCCATTTTCATCTGGGCCTACAACTGATGGTATACGTAGTACTGTTGAAGGAAAATCTTTGTTCTCAAACAATACACGTTCTAATTGTCTCTTTCCCTCTGCATATTCGTGTACTGACTCATCTCTTGAGAAGGAGACTTCTGTCAGATCCAAATCATTTTCCATTATGGGGCAATGATTAGTTAAATCAATGAATTCATCGCGTTTAGATTTTGGATTACTTGAGTATTCAGCCCTGGCACTAATTGCGTGCCCTGGGCCTCCGTACACTGAGGCTGTAGAGGAAACAAGGTATCTGTCAACATTGCCTGCAAAAACGGACATAGCAGCCTGCACATCTTGGAAAGTGTAAGCAACATTATCTATAACCACATCATATTTTTTATTTTTAAGCGATTTTATAAATTCAACATGATCTGTTCTGTCACCGGCGATATGATCTACATCGTTCCAGAATTCAGGTTTAATATTGCCGCGTGAGTAAACTGTTACATTGTCGCCGCGTTCTAAAAGTTTACGAACAGTAATTTTTCCGAAATCGCGCGTTCCACCGATAACAAGAATTTTCATGAATATGTCCTCGTTGAAATAAAGATCACTCTAACAGTTTATGTACCTCATTGAGCCATGAATTAATCAATTCGCCCGCTTCGTCCTCACTCATAATTTCACCATCTGACATCATTTTTATTAAACCTGTTTTAACGACAGAACTATTAATCTTTTCAACGTTTGCCATAACTGACATCATCTCCAATTCAGTGGCTAAACCCTGATCAAAAGCCGAACTTACAGTAATTAACTCCAATATTAAACGTGCTTGTTCAACACGTTTAAGTAGATTTGGATAATCTGCATCTACTATGGTTGTATATTCCCTGAGAGTGTTCTCGTATTGTGAGAGTTTGAACTCCGAGTCAGAAAGTTTTAATTGCAGCTCTTTAGCTTGGTTTTGGGTATTTCCTAGCTCAGTTGTTAGCGCGGCATACTCTTCTAACGACACTCCCTCAGCGGCACATGATATT
>JAKUTS010000017.1 GCA_022447925.1 SAR202 cluster bacterium
ATTTCTTGGATCACTAAAGTCAAATTGGAAAAACCGTTTTAGCAAATAAAAGCACCAGCAGATAAAGGCGAATTAAATTTTCGTATCCTAACTATTTTAGGTTTAATAGTCGCTTTTATCCAGATATCTTTGGGCGGATTCGTACGAGTAACGGATTCAGGCATGGCTTGTGGAGATGATTGGCCATTATGTGATGGGCAATTAGTTCCCGCATTTAATTTTGAAGTTTTCCTGGAATATGCTCATAGGGTTTCAGGTGCTGTTTTAATAATTCTTATACTAATCATTTTTATTTATGCGTGGAGGCTCCACAGAAATGATCCCTGGATCTTCAAGTCGGCAACAGCGGCTTTAGTTTTTGTTATTGCGGGTGCTGGTTTTGGAGCAGCTACTGTCTTCAGTGAACTAGGTTGGGGTTTTAGGTTAATTCACTTGGCAATTGCTGAAGCAGTTATAGGTAGTCTCGCTTTTGCGTTAGTAGGGTCATTGAACTTTAACAATTATGAAATTAACACCCCTGCTGAAGGATCTATGGCAAGTGGCACAGTTTATATGTTTGGAATGATGTTATCTCTATTTCTTTTAATTATTTCTGGTTCAATAATGGTTGGCCTTGATGCTGGAACTGCGTGCGGAACATGGCCACTTTGTAATGGTAGTCTGTTTCCTCAAGGTGATACTAGATATTCGATTCATATGGGGCATCGATTGATTGGGATTGTAGTTGGCGTAATGATGCTGTTGGCATTCGCATGGATTTGGAGGATGAGAGAATGGATAAGCGGCGCCGGTAAAGTTGCTATGTTGTTGTTTGTGTTAATGGTTGTGCAAGTGTTACTCGGAGCGGTTTTGGTTTGGACAGGTTTTGCTCCCGGTTGGAGGGCAATACATTTATCGGGTGGAAGTTTGGTTTGGCTTGTAGCATGTGTATTGTTTGCCGTAATATTCGTTTCGAGAGAAACATCTTCAGATCCAGAAGTTGATGTTAAAGAATCCTCAACAATATATGGTGAGTTTTCTTCTTAGAATAATTCATAATGCAAAGCGTGTTTATCAACAATATGATTAGAGATTATTTAGCACTAACTAAGCCTAAGATTATTAGCTTGCTGCTTGTAACGGCTTTGGGCGGGTTGTTTTTAGCATCAAAAGGGTTACCTCAATGGCAGCTCGTCTGGGTGGTTTTATTTGCTGGCTCATTAGCTGCGGGCGGGGCTAATGCAATTAATCACTTTCTAGATCGTGATATTGACAATATCATGACACGGACTAAAACCAGGCCTGTCGCAGGCAAGCGTATATTGCCAAGAAATGCGCTTATTTTTGGCATAATGCTAAACCTAGTCGCATTTGTTTTATTAATATTATTCGCTACTTGGCTGAGTGCTCTTCTTACTTTAGCAGCGACCTTGGTATATGTTTTTGTTTACACTATTGGCCTTAAGCGTAGCACCCCTCAGAATATTGTCATCGGAGGGGCTGCAGGTGCTTTTCCACCATTAATTGCCTGGGCTGCTGTAACTGGAAATATTGGTTTGGGAGCTGTTTATTTATTTGCAATAGTGTTTTTTTGGACGCCCCCGCACTTTTGGGCTTTGGCCTTGATGATTAAAGATGATTATGCTGAGGCAGGCATACCTATGCTGCCCGTGGTAAAAGGGGATGCTGAAACAAAGAAAGCAATTGTTTTGTATGTAGTGCTTTTACTTGCTTTGACCCTTATGATGTTAGTAACTCGAGAAGTGGGTTGGATTTATGGGATTGGTGCAGCATGCTTGGGATTAGGGTATTTATACTATGCAGTTCAGCTATATAAGTCTGAAGGCATACTTAAAGCTAAACCGGCGTATTTATATTCGCTAGCATATCTGGCACTATTATTTGTCTTAGTGATGATTGATTCCTCAGTGGCCTTGTAGTTGACTTTCCATAAGTTAATGCCTGTAAGATATTGTAATAAACTATCATACCTGTGAAGACGGCAAATTCAGAAGTTTATTTCGATTGTGAAATACTTGACAATCTATATGCCGTCAGCTAGATTTTGTATATAGCCGTAGCAACGCTAGGCATCCTTTACAAAGATATTTGCTGGAGTCTTTTTTTCGCAAAATGCCGACAATTAATCGACAATTCGCCAAGTACAGCTTTCTGTTATTGGCGGGAACTATTCTCGCTCTTATTTTCGGATGCACAAACCACCATCCGCAATCACCGTTTGACACTGTCGGACCAGTATCTGAGTCCCAGGCGCTAATTTTCTACATCATAATGTATGCAGGTCTCGTTGTCTTTGTGATAACGATGTCTCTGCTCGCATACTTCACTTTTAAGTATAGGAAGAAAGACGGAGATGACTCCGATCCAGAGCAAGTTCACGGAAATAGTTCCTTGGAAATCGCATGGACAGTGATTCCTGCCCTTTTATTGATTGCTGTAGCTGTCCCGACTATTAATTCATTGTTTGATACAACAGTCTCTCCTGACCCTGATGCTTTAACAGTAAAGGTGACTGGTAATCAATGGTGGTTTAGGTTTGATATACCAGAACTAGGAGTGGTAACTGCTAACGAATTACATATTCCGGTTGGTGAGGTAATTAATATTCAATTAGACTCAAAGGATGTGATTCATAGCTTTTGGGTTCCTAAATTAGCCGGAAAGGTTGACATGATACCGAACAATGACAACACAATGTGGTTTCAGTCTAACGAAGAAGGTGTTTTTTATGGACAGTGTGCAGAGTTTTGTGGTGAATCACATGCCTTGATGAGATTTAGAGTTGTTGTTGAATCCAGAGAAGAGTTTGATGCTTGGGTTGAGCGTCAGTTAGCCGATGCGGTTAAACCATCTGATCCATTGACTCAGCAGGGTCATGATTTGTTTATGTCATCAGACGCAGGATGTTATGCATGTCATACAATAAGGGGCAGTCAAAAAGCATATGGTGAAGTAGGTCCTGAACTGACTCATTTTGCCAGTCGCCTGCATATTCTTTCAGGAATCCAGGATAATACTCACGAAAACTTAATAGCGTGGATAACTGACCCAGATGCAATAAAGCCCGGTAACATTATGTCTAAAAATGGATCCGTTTATACTGACCCAGATAAAGCTCTTAGTGATCCTGAAATAACAGCTTTAGCAGCTTACCTTAGGAGTTTAGAATGACAACTCTACCCATTCCGATGATTAAACGTCCATTGCATCCGACAGGCATTTGGAATTGGATAACAACCATAGATCACAAAAAAATCGGAATACTTTATGGTGCCACGGCATTTATTAATTTCCTTATCGGCGGCATTGAGGCCATTTTAATCCGGATTCAGCTCGCTGGTTCTAATGCGGATATTATATCTCCAGAAATATACAACCAGCTTTTTACAATGCATGGAACCACAATGATATTCCTTGCAATAATGCCTTTAAGTGCCGCGTTTTTTAATTATCTTATTCCTTTGCAAATAGGTGCTCGTGATGTTGCATTTCCCCGATTAAATGCATTTAGTTACTGGGTGTTTTTGGCTGGAACGATAATGTTGCATAGTAGTTGGCTTGTCGGCGAAGCCCCAAATTCGGGATGGTTTGCTTATGCTCCATTAACTTCAATCGCATATAACCCTGGGCACGGCATGGATTTTTGGATTATGGGGTTGCAAATATTAGGGATCGCTTCGCTTGCTGCATCATTTAACTTCATAGTGACGATAATAAACATGAGAGCACCGGGCATGACGTTAATGAGAATGCCTTTATTCACATGGATGACGTTCATAACGGCGATATTACTTGTTCTTGCCTTCCCAGTTATCACAGTTGCACTTATTGAATTAACTTTTGATAGAAGCTTTGGCACAAACTTTTTCTTTGCTCCAGCCGGCGCAGACCCAGTTCTGTGGCAACATCTCTTTTGGGTTTTTGGACATCCAGAAGTTTATATATTGATTTTGCCAGCGATGGGTATCGTATCAGAGATTCTGCCTACATTTTCTAAGAAGCCGCTTTTTGGTTACTCTACAGTGATTCTTGCAGGGGCTATAATCGCGTTTATGGGCTGGTTGGTATGGAGCCATCATATGTTTACTGTTGGCTTAGGTCCAATACCTAATTCAGTTTTTACTATAACGACTATGGCAATTGCGGTACCAACAGGGATAAAGATATTCAATTGGATTTTCACAATTTGGAAAGGTTCAATTAGGTTTACGACTCCTATGCTTTATGCTATTGGATTTATAGTCACCTTCACAATTGGTGGTATTAGCGGTGTAATGCATGCTATGTCATCATCTGATGCCCAGCAACAAGATACATATTTCATTGTGGCTCACTTCCACTATGTATTATTTGGTGGGGCTATTATGGGTATTTTTGGCGGACTATATTATTGGTTTCCAAAATTTGCTGGACGAATGTTTAATGAGAAAATCGGGAAGCTTCAGTTCTGGACTTTATTTATTGGCCAGAACATAACATTTTTCCCAATGCATTTTGTTGGTATGGATGGTATGCCAAGGCGTGTATACACTTATAGCAGTGAGATGGGTTGGACAGCTTTGAATGCTCTAGAGACTGCTGGCTCAATATTGATTGTAATTTCAGTACTACTATTTATACATAACATAGTGAAAAGCTGGCGCTCAGGAGAACAGGCATCTGGCGATCCATGGGACGGAAGAACGTTAGAGTGGTCCATGTCGTCACCGCCACCCGAATACAATTTCGAAGAAATACCTCAAGTACATGTTGTGGATGATTGGTGGGCTAAGAAGAGGGGTCTTTTGGTCGAGCAAACACCAGCGGGAGCCTCAGGAGAAGAAGGTGAAATACATTTACCTCAACCTTCATTTTGGCCATTAGTTGCTGCAGTAGGATTGCTAATTGGTGCTTATGGAGTGATATATAGTTATCCTACAGCTATTGCTGGGTTAGTAGTTACAATGATAGGCGTTTATGCATGGTCGTTTGAGCCAGTTAACGATCCTGAGTGAAAATAAACAGATAAAGTAAAAAATACGGAGAAAATTTTTGGCTGAAACTGCAGTTTCAAATCACGATGGTGATCATCAAACCACAACAGGTTTGAATCACAGAAAAATGCTCATGTGGGTTTTTCTGGGTTCAGACTGTATGTTTTTTGCCACATTGATAGCCACATACCTAGTGTACAAGGGTAAAAGCTTAAGCGGCCCTATGCCGATAGATGTGTTCAGTATTCCTGTTACCACTGTAAGTACTTTTGTCCTTTTGATGTCTAGCATGAGTATGGTTTTAGCATATGCGGCATTAAGAAAGGGATCTCTTAAAGGATATCGGGCATGGATGCTTTCAACCGTTATTTTAGGCTCCACTTTCTTAGGATTCCAGACTTTTGAGTTTTATGAATTTGCCAATCACCATGTTCATATCGACTGTATAAATCCTGGTGAGTTATCAGATTATGAACAAGGATTGTTTGATAAGAATTGTAAAGACGGGGTCGATCATTATGATGCACAGCATGGTTTAACACCAAAGACTAACCTGTTTGGCACAACATTCTTCGTGCTCACTGGTTTACACGGTACTCACGTTACAATTGGAGTCGTATGGTTATTCTCGTTATTTTTGTATTCTTTTAAAAAAGGTGGAGTTACTCCAGAAAGAGATTTAGACACAGATTTGGCCGCCTTATACTGGCACTTTGTTGATATTGTTTGGATCGTTATTTTTGCTGTGGTATATTTGTTTGGTGTATTTGAAGGATTCCCAACTTAGATATGGTTACAGAAAACATAGATAAAGGAACTACCCACAGCACTGGTGATACTAGTCACGCTGATCATCCATCGGCGGCAACATACTTTAAAGTTGCAATGGCCTTATGTGTGCTTACAGCTTTAGAAGTAGTGGCGTTTGAATGGTTCAAATGGTTGAGTTACGGTATTATTCCTGTTCTGGGTATATTATCGGTTGTAAAGTTTTATCTCGTAATCATGTTTTACATGCACCTAAAATTTGATCATAAGCTTTTCAGCACATTGTTCCTGACTGGTGTCTTTTTGGCAATTGGAGTCACATTTGCTTTAATGGCTTTGTTCAGATGGTTTCACGTAGCGTAGATTAGCCTAACTAGCCTTAGATTCACGGGGTTTAATGGTCATGACCTATTTTGACTTTACTGATTTTTGGTCTTCAATTTGGACAAAATGGCATTTTCATCCTGATGTTTTAATTGGGCTGGCTGTCATATTGGGATTATATCTATGGGTTATTGGTCCTGGTAGGATCAAATTAGGATTGTCAGAGATACCAGTCAATCAAAAACAAATATTAATGTTTGTTACCTCAATTTTGATAATTTTATTTTCATTAATATCGCCTTTACATGAATTAAGTGATAATTTCTTATTCTCGGCTCATATGTTGCAGCATGTTTTACTTACCTTAATAGTTCCACCTTTGATGATCGCAGGAATTCCGGGATGGGCGTTCAAGCCGGTAATGAAAATCAAATTCATTGCATTCATAGCTAAATTATTGACTCATCCAGTAATAACTTTCAGTGGGTTTAATTTAGTTTTTTCGTTTTGGCACTTTCCTGCATTATACGCAACCTCTGTGGATTTCCATTCGTTCCACGTATTAGAGCATCTGATGTTTATCTCAACTGCTGTTTTGATGTGGTGGCCATTGATGAGTTCTTCAAAAGAACTGCCACCAATTTCTGAGCCAGCCAAGATGCTATATTTACTGGGATTAGCTATTGCGCAAATTCTTGTATTTGCTCCTATAACATTTTCAGATGCTCCACTATATGAATTTTACGTAAATGCTCCAGCGGTATGGAATCTAAGTAATTTAGCTGATCAACAAATTGGCGGTCTTATAATGAAGGTAGGTGGTGGAGTGTTGTTTATGTTCCTTTTTATCCGTATCTTTTTAAGATGGGCTAAAAATGAACGCAGTGATACAAAAAGTTTCAAAAAGAAACAGATTGAAATTAATTCTGTCAAAAATAAGACATCATCCAGCTTTATAAGTAGTGTAAACTCATAAGTGCAAATAAAATAAATCCTTGATAGGGAGATAAAAATTGACTTTAGATCTTATGAAAATGGCCATACTTATACCGTTAATTTCAGTGATTTGTACTGCCGTGATTGGGGGAGTTATAGGATTTATTTTTATATTGCTTTTCAAAACTACAGGCCTTCATGAATGGGGTTCGGTGATTTTAGGTATGGCTTTAGTAGTTTTGGTTCCTGCCGCAGCTTTTCTATTACAGAATTATTACGATAAACAAACAGCTACTCAAACAGATTAATCAATCTTTTGGCAGCTTGACAGTGCGAACCTTTGGAATAAACCTTAGTAGAACATTTATTATCGCATCCTTGGTTTTATTTATTTTTACTGGATGCAACTCAGTAAATGCCCCTAGTTTTGCTGGTACAGTATTATCTCAAGCTCCGGAGGCAACTGATTTTACTCTTCTAGATCAGTTTGGGGAGACTATTACACTAGCCGATTATAAAAACCAAGTTGTTGTTCTTACGTTCGTTTATACGGCTTGTAACGATATTTGCCCCTTAATTGCCCATCGCCTAAAAGAAGCTGAAAAGTATTTAATTGATGCTGCTGATGAAATCGCCATACTACTTATCTCTGTAGATCCAGACAGAGATACAGTTTCCAATCGACAGGAATTTTTAAATAGCTATGGCATGGTAACAAAATGGAAATATCTGGTGGGGCAGGAAAAGGAATTGGAAGATATATGGTCAGCTTATTACGTTTCATCTTTGATTAATGAATCGGATGCATATTCAGGTCAGTCAAATTCTAGAGATGCATTGGAAACTGAATTATTGAATAACTATTCAGTAACTCACCAGGGACCTGTTTATTTGATTGATAGGACAGGACATGCTAGATCAATATTTACTTTGCCGTTCGACTCTGAAGATCTTGCAAACGATATAAAGTTACTAGTTAAGGAAAACTAACTAGCTGCTGATAGTTGTTCTTTTGCCTTAATAACGAGTTGGCTGAATGCGTGAGAATCTATTACAGCTAGCTCAGAAAGCATTTTTCTATCAATTTCTATACTTGCTAGCTTCAAGCCATGTATGAATTGACTGTAAGACATACCATTTTCACGAGCCGCTGCGCCTATGCGTATATTCCATAGTCTTCGCATATCACTTTTCTTTGCTTTGCGATGAGCATATGCGTATGAAAGAGCATGGATCATAGACTCGTGGGCTCTCCTGTATAGCGAGTGCCTTACACTTCTATGTCCTTTTGTCGCCTTAAGTATTTTTCTATGTCTATTGCGTTTAGTAACGCCACGTTTGATTCTAGTCATAATTAAATTCGCTATATTTATCTAGTTATTTTAAGGTAAGCCGTATGGCAGCAATTTTTTCAATCTTGTTTGGTCTGCTGCAGACACAGGAAGCTTTTGCGAGTACAGTCGTCTTACCTTAGCAGCCTTTTTTCTACGCAGATGGCTACGATGGCCTTTCATTCTACGAAGTTTTCCTGTCCCGGTTATTCTAAAACGAGCAGCAGCACCTTTATGTGTTTTCATTTTGGGCAATTTATTATTCGCTTTCTAATTTGTTACAAGTGACGCTGTTGATTGGCTGGTTTGGTTAGGTTTCTGACGATTTGGAACAAGAACCATTGTTAAAAACCTACCCTCAAACGAAGGAGGCTTTTCTACCAAAGCATCTTCTCCTAAATCTTTCGCAACTAGTTTGAGGACTTCCATTCCCACTTCTGGGTGGGTGATTTCTCGCCCTCTAAACATAACGCTTACTTTAACTTTAGCTCCTTCAGATAATAACCTTTTCACTTGATTAGACTTTGATGTACGGTCATTCGCACTTATTCTTGTTTTTAGCCGAACTTCTCTAATTTCTGTATTTGATTTGGATTTTTGAACTTTTCTGGCGTTTCGCTCTTTCCTGTTGATTTCATATCGAAATCGACCATAATCCATTATTCTACAAACAGGAGGCTTCGCTGATGGAGCAACTTCAACCAGATCAAGTCCACGCTCTTCTGCTAGTGTAATGGCATCTCTTACCGATTTTACACCTAACTGATTTCCTTCCTCGTCTACTAGTCTAACCTCTGGGACTTTTATGCGCTGGTTGACTCGATAGTCTTTAGCTATGTTGTGGCTCCTTATATACCTATAAATCTTTTTGTGCAAACCAATCACCGCTGTAAGTTTGGGACTGGTTAGCCTATAGCATATCATTTTGCTTCAAGTATATCTATAAAGTAAACTTAGCTTTTTAGTTTAGCTTCATTGGCTATTTTCTCGACAATTGTGTTTACTGGCATTGATCCCAAGTCCTCTCCAGATCGTTGCCTTACAGAAACAGTGGTTGTATCAGCTTCACGATCCCCTACAACTAACATATAAGGAATTTTTTCAACTTGCGCATCACGAATCTTGGATCCCATTCGTTCATTTCTATCATCAAGTTCGCATCTCACACCGAGCGCATCCATTTGCTCTTTAATTTTTGATCCATAGTCTTCATGTCTACTTGCAATGGGTATTATTATCGCCTGTACTGGAGCGAGCCACGTCGGAAATGCTCCCCCGTAATGTTCAATCAGAATACCCATGAATCTCTCCATTGATCCCAATAGAGCGCGGTGAAGGACATATGGTTCATGTTTAGCACCATCCTCTCCAATGTATTCAAGGTCAAAACGATTCGGTAAATTGAAATCAAACTGAACTGTGGTGACTTGCCATAATCGACCGATTGCGTCTCTTATATGTATATCTATCTTTGGTCCATAAAATGCTCCGCCCCCTTCATCGACCTCGTAGTCTATTTTCCTTGAGTTAAGAGTATCCTTTAACGCTTGAGTTGCTATTTCCCACTTTGTATCTTCTCCAACAGCCTTTTCTGGTTTTGTAGCCAACATAATTCTGTAATCTTCAAAGCCAAACGTTTTTAATAGATAAAAAGTTAAATCCAATACTTGATTGACTTCTTCTTGCACCTGGTCTTCACGGCAAAATATGTGTGCGTCATCTTGGGTTAGGCCTCTTACTCGAAGTAATCCAGATAACACCCCTCCTCTTTCGTATCGGTAAACGGTGCCTAGCTCCCCAATTCTTATGGGCAGGTCTCTGTAACTTCTCAAATCTGTTTTATAGTAGGTCATATGGAAAGGACAGTTCATTGGTTTTAGGTAGTAATCTTGACCATCCATATCCATAGGCGCAAACATGTTGTCTGAGTAAAATTCTAAATGGCCAGATGTCTTCCACAAATCTGATTTTCCTATGTGAGGTGTATATACTAAAGAATACCCAGCGGAAATATGTTCTGATTTCCAGAAGTCCTCTGTGATACCTCTAACTATTGCCCCCTTGGGATGCCATATTACTAGGCCTGGACCGATATCTTCTGATATCGAGAAAAGTTTTAGCTTTTTGCCAATTAAACGGTGATCGCGCTTCCTAGCCTCTTCGAGGTTTTTGAGATGTTGTTTGAGCTCTTTTCGATTCTCAAAAGCTGTTCCATATATACGCTGTAACATAGGGCGATTCTCGTCGCCTCTCCAGTATGCACCAGCTACATTTAATAGTTTATACGCTTTGATTTGTCCCGTAGATTCGACATGAGGTCCGCCACATAGGTCCTCAAATTTTCCATGAGCGTATGTGGAAATAACTTCACCATCTGGAATATCGTCGATTAATTCAAGCTTAAGTGGCTGGTCAGCATTAATTGATTTAGCTTCTTCTCTTTCGTATTCTCGATAAATAAATTGGAGATCTTCGTCAATTACTGCTTGCATTTCTTTTTGAAATTGCTCAAGATCTTCCTCTGAGAATGTTTTCTCAGTCAAGAAGTCATAGTAAAAACCGTCATCGGTTGGTGGTCCAATTCCAAGTCGGATGTCCGGATGTTTGCGAGTCACAATATCTGCAAGCACGTGGGCAGCAGAGTGTCTCATTCTTTTTCTTAACTCTATTAGCTCTGAATTCAATTCTCCAGACATTAAATACCTCTAACTGTTATTGGACAGATCGCTATTCTGGAAATAGTATCCACTCATTGATAATTATGGCACTGCGTGACCGGCTAAAATACCTGTACAAGACTCGTCTTTTACTGCAAATTCACCATTCACTATTACATGTGGGATTCCAATAGGAAATTGTTTTGGATCATCAAAAGTAGCAGTATCAATTATAGTATCCGGGTTAAACACGACAACATCGGCAAAATACCCCTCTTTTAGTAATCCTCGGTTTGTTAATCCAAATCTTTCCGCTGCGTTATGAGTAAATCTATTTATCATAGTTTCTAAAGTCATAATGTCAGGCAGTTGTCTAAGGTATCTACCTAAGAAACGAGGAAATGCACCATATGCTCTTGGGTGAGGAAAGCCACCTAAGGATATTTGATCAGAGCCGAGCATGTAATCAGGTCGAGACAAAAAATACATTTGATCTTTCATGAGATGGCGCCAGATAGCTCCACTTGTTGGAGGAACCGACCTGAATCCTACTTGAAGGTCCTCTTTAAGTAATAAATCACATATAACTTGCCCTCTGGTCATACCTGTATTCGAACATATGTCCATCACGCTCATTCCTTCAAGATCCTGGTTTTTTGGAAGGTTTGTAAACACGAGATGATCTAAAGATCTAGAGTCATAAGTATCGATCAGCTTAGCAACGATTTTTCTTTTTACTGGATCCTGTAATCGATCAAGAATCGCTTCGGTTCCGCCATTTTGCGATATTGAATCTAATGTCATGATGGCGAAGCTACTACCGACAGGATAAGGGTATAATTCCAGGGTAGAGTCTACTTCGGTTTTCGCTTTGTCAATCAAAGAGATTTTTTCTTTTGCTGACATAATTCCAAAATCCTCCGGGGTTGTTCTGAAGTGAGAAAAATGTACTTTTACACCAGATTTACGACCTATTTCTAATGCCTCTTCTACTCCACCACCTTCAAATCCCCTTTCTGTGTTTACGTCCCTTAGGTGAGTGACATATAGACCTCCTGCTTTATCTGCGGTGCTACACAGCTCTATCAACTCTTCAGTAGTGCTCCAACTATTAGGGTAATATGACATTCCTGTAGCTAACGCCACCGCTCCCTGTTCGATGGATTCTCTAACAAGAGTTTTTGCGTTTTCTAAATCTTTACCTAATAAAGGCACGTCATTAAATCCTACCGTCTCAATTCTTATAGCACCATGCGCAACACAATATGCAGTGTTTACAGCACATTTTTTATGATAGTTGTTTCTAAATGCAGTAACGTTACTCATATCCAAATCTGGTGGTGGCATTCCCAATAGCCCAGACAAGTATTGCCTGTACATAAGATAGTTTTTTTGATTAAGAGGGGCGTATGATAGGCCATCCTGGCCCAAGATTTCAGTAGTGATTCCCTGTCTTATACCTGATGCGTGCTGAGGGTCGGTTAGCAGAACTCCGTCTGAATGGGCATGCGTGTCAATGAATCCCGGTGAGACCACTAATCCGGTTGCATCAACTATGTTAGAACCCTGAGCATCGGATAAATCTCCTATAGCTTCTATTTTCTGCTGTTTTATACCTAAATCAGCCTTAACTCCAGGATTTCCGCTACCATCAATAACGGTGCCATTTTTAATTATTATGTCGAACATCTATTTCCTTTCCATCTTCTCAACTTAAGTTACAGCCATAAAAGACAATTACACATCAAGTTAAAGAGTGTTTATATTACATTGTCTTTATATAATTCTTATAGGGACTTCGCTGGGTTTCTAAGTGGTATTTTGGTTCTAACATCTGGATTCACCAGAGACATAGGATACATTCCTTTTAAAACTCGCGCCGCCTCTTCTCCAAGCCGAATTCTTCCATCGCGACTTGAATTATCTGAAGTGCCTGCTGAATGAGGCGAGGCGATTACATTATCCATTAATAAGAGCGGGTTACTTTCGGGCGTAGGCTCAATTTCAAAAACATCTAATGCTGCGCCAGCTATTTCCTTGTTATTCAAAGCCGATATTAGATCAGACTCATTCTGAGTAGGCCCTCTGCATGTATTTATAAAGTATGCTGTAGGCTTCATGCTTTTAAAAAGTGAGGCATCTGCCAGACCTTTAGTATCAGAATTTAATGGAACATGCATTGAAACATAATCTGATTCTGCACCCAAAGATTCCAAAGATTCTACTCTTTGTATCTCGTATTCTTGTGCCACCCAAGGTTCTAAATAAGGGTCATACACTTTTACGTTAATGCCGAAAGCTTTTGCTTTTCTTGACACATGTCTTCCGATGTTGCCAAATCCCACTAAACCTAATGTTTGCCCATATACGGCAGGCATTGGAAAAAGACTTTTTATTGTCGTGCTAGTCCACTCACCCTTTTTAACTAATTTATCAAGCTGTATAAGTCGTTTAGAGCACGCTAGTAAAAACATTATCGTATGATTAGCAACTTCATCAGAGCAATATCCGGCGCAATTAGCAACCATGATTCCCATATCAGTAGCTGCCTGGTCTTCTATATGATTGAAACCATGTCCTAAACTAATAATTGCCTGAGCTTTATTCATATGTTGAATAACCGATTTTCCAAGTGGAACCATTTCATCTAACACTAGGTCTGCATCCCGTACTGCTTCAATAATTTCACCTTCGCTGGAGACCATGTGCACTTCGAGATCGTGATCAACCAGGTCAATGCTGTCGGTTGTTAAAGACATTTCGGCACTATCAGACCAAAAATCTAAGTCAGCAGATCTTATCCATGCGACTTTAGGTTTTGTCATTTTAATTTACCTCCACTTAAAATAATTTTTCCCACATTATACGATTGTTTATACGTCTTAATGTATTATTACTTTTTAGTGCTAGAATTTTTAAAAAGTTGAAAGAGGTCTGAAATGTTAAAACTTGAAATTTTTCATGATTACATATGACCGTTTGCTTATAATGCAGCCGTGTGGCTGGATAAGGTAAAACGAGATGGAATGGAACTGGATATTACTTGGAAGTCATTTGTATTAGATGCAAATAAGGATGGCGTTGATTACGAGTTGTTTTGGCAATCACCAATTGAAGATCAAGGACGATCCATGTATGCTCATAAAATTGGCAAGGCAGCACTGCGACAGGGTCAAGAATTATTCAGTAGGCTTAATTTAAATATTTATATATCTCGACATTCAGGAAAGCGAATTCGGCTTGATAAATATGATGAACTTTTAGCAGTAGCCGTCCATAGCGGCCTTAACAAAGAAAAACTTTTATTAGACCTTGAAGACCCCATATTGATTTCAGAGATCAGGAAAGATCATGATGAGGCATTAGGAACTCACGGTGTTTTTGGCACCCCCACCTTCGTTTTTGAAAATGGTCAGTCTGCATTTGTAAAAACTTTAATGCCACCTGAATCTGATGCCTGTCAAGCTTTCAGTGATTTTATAGCTTTGTTCGGTGACAGAGATTACATCGGAGAAATAAAACGCCCTCAACCCCCTTGGCCAAAAAACGCGGATTAACAGAGTGATAAAGGCCAAAAATAATCTTGATGGATTAGAAATCAAACTTGGAGTCAAGTTTAAGAACCTTGATCTATTAAGAATTGCATTAACTCATCCATCTGCTACCAATGAAATGGGTGTCAAACGACACGAATCTAATCAGAGGATGGAATTTTTAGGGGATGCGGTTTTGGATTTGATCGTAGCCAATTATCTTTATAAGCAAAATAAAGAATGGAACGAAGGTGAATTAACAGTTGAATCGGATAAGTTAGTTAGCGGTGCCACCTTGGCCAAAATAGCAGCACAAATTAACTTAGACAGATATTTAATTCTTGGGAAGGGACTGATATCTCAATCAGGAAGAGATAATCCGTCAATACTTGCTGCAGCATTTGAAGCAGTGGTTGCGGCTGTGTTCATTGAAGGGGGATATGAATTGGCACATAATATGGTTGTACAACTTTACAGTAAGTATCTTTATGCAGTAGAAGAGGTTGAGAATAGTAAAAAACAGCTACAGGAGTATCTGCAGAGTCAGAAACGACCTATACCTGAATATAGAACAGTCGAATCTATAGGAGAGCCTCACAAATTAACATTTACTGTGGAAGTTGTGATAGACGAACAAGTGATGGGCGTTGGTGTTGGTACAAAGAAAATAGACGCCGAACAACGAGCAGCTAATAATGCACTCAAAGAGTTAAACGCTTAATATTTTGTAATCCTAATGATCGATTCCTGGAACGGGAAATCCCGACGTTAGATTGATCACATCATTTTTTATATTTGCGAGCTTAGATTCATCATCTTTGTTTTTTAAGGCACGGATAATCAGCTCGCCTACCAAGCTAACATCTTTTTCCGAAAAGCCTCTTGTCGTTATTGCAGGAGTGCCCAGTCTGAGGCCACTAGTTATCCTTGGTTTTTGAGGGTCATATGGTATCGCATTTCTATTTGCTGTAATGCAAACTTTATCCAGTGTTTCTTCTGCATCTTTACCAGTTATATTGATTGGCCTGAGATCCACTAATACCATATGAGTGTCTGTTCCTCCGGAAACAATCCTTAAACCACCTCTAGCTAAACCATCAGCAAGCTCAATAGCATTTATAACTACCTGATTAGAGTAATCAGTAAATTCCGGAGTCATTGCTTCGCCGAAAGCAACAGCTTTCGCAGCAATTGTGTTTTCCAGAGGACCTCCTTGTACGTTTGGAAATACTCCTCTGTCT
>JAKUTS010000018.1 GCA_022447925.1 SAR202 cluster bacterium
CCTGTAATACTTCTCTATCACCTGTGACAGTATTGATAACGCCATCGACTGACCCGGCACTTATTATGTCGACAACGTTTGGGTGCCCTTCTCCCAATCGTTTAGTTATCGCCTCACCGGCAAAACCAAGTTCTGCGATCATATTTGCGGCGCCTTCTGTTGCGTAAAAACGATAGCCGGCCTGGTTTAATTGCTTGATTAATGTTCGTCCATCAGCCTTGTCTTTGTCAGCAATGGATAAAAGCACTGAACCCCCTTTCGGGAGCATTAACCCCGCAGAGATTAACGCCTTACTAACTGCGCTTGAGAAATCATGGTCAATTCCCATTACCTCGCCTGTTGATTTCATTTCGGGCCCAAGATAAGTGTCTACCCCTGTCAGTTTTGCCATGGAGAAAACAGGAGCTTTTACTGCAACCACATCTTGCTTCTTGGCAAGACCTGCAGAATAACCCTGTTTTTGTAGAGGAGTTCCCATCATAGCGTTGATCGCAAGCTTTATCATTGGCACATCCGTGACTTTCGAAATAAAGGGTATAGTTCTTGATGACCTTGGATTCACCTCTATTACATACACCTCAGGCTTAGATGGTTGTTTGGATTCAGCAGGAGCTGCAGGGCTTCTGTAAGGTGTGCCGCCTAGAAGAACGTACTGAATATTCATCAATCCTTTTATGCCGAGCCCCTTTCCAATCCTGGTGGTGTAGTCGACGATCGTGTCTACTTCATCAGAGCTTAACGTTAGCCCAGGATATATTGCCATAGAGTCACCCGAGTGCACTCCGGCTCTCTCAACATGTTCCATAATTCCCGGGATCAAAACATTATCGCCATCACAAACAGCGTCAACTTCCACCTCTCTGCCCTGAAAATATTTATCAACTAATACTCTGCGTCCAATTCCGGCCTCAAAGGCGATGGCCATATACCTTTTTAATTCTTCTGGGGTTTGTACAATTTCCATTGCACGCCCACCTAGTACGTAGCTTGGCCTCACTAAAACAGGATAGCCAATTTCATTGGCGACTTTGAGGGCTGCCTTAGTATCGGCCACTGCAGAGCCAGGCGGATTAGGGATGCCAAGGCGCTTAAGAAATTCTTCAAAAAGATGTCTGTCAGATGCCACATCTATAGAACGGGCCGTTGATCCTAAAATACCCAATCCGGCTTTTTCTAGAGATTGAGACAGGTTAATGGCTGTTTGTCCGCCGAACTGAACAATTGTATCCGGTACATCAGGCGAGGAGCGCGAATCTAATTCCGTCTCATTTTCGATAATATCCATTACACTTTCAGCGTCTAATGGTTCAAAATACAAACGATCTGAAGAGTCGAAATCGGTAGAAACAGTCTCAGGATTTGAGTTCACCATAATGCTTTGGACCCCAGAGTTTCTAAGTGCTTGTGAGGCATGGACTGAGCAGTAGTCGAATTCAATACCCTGTCCTATTCTTATTGGACCGGATCCAACCACAATCACCTTTGGGCCCTTAAGCGGTAATGCCTCATTTTCTTCTTCGTAAGTAGAATAGAAATAAGGGGTCTCAGCTTCAAATTCTCCAGCGCATGTATCTACCATTTTGTACACTGGGCGTATCCCCTCTTTTAACCTGAACTTACGTATCTGTTCTTCAGTTTGGTCAGTTAAAGTTCCAATTTGCGCATCAGAGAACCCCATGCCTTTAGAAAGTCGTATTAGATCATGAGTCATGGCTTCAGTTAGAAGCCGATTTTCAATAGAGGTAATCAAGTTCAATGAATTAATGAACCAAGGATCGACATAAGTTGCCTCTGACAACTTTATGGGGTCATGCTTGCGCCTCAAAGCTGACAACAAAAACCATAATCGCTCGTCATGCGGGCCTAAGTCTTGGGCTGATTCTTTTAAATCTTTTACGCCGGGATCCCACAATATATCGCGACTAGTTATTTCTAAAGATCGAACAGCTTTGAGGAATGCCGCCTCGAAGGTTCGCTCAATGGCCATGACCTCTCCGGTCGCCTTCATTTGAGTTCCAAGCGACCGGTCTCCTTTAGAAAACTTATCAAAAGGCCAACGAGGTATTTTAACTACACAGTAATCTAAAGCAGGCTCAAACGCTGCATAAGTTTTTCCTGTGACCTGATTTGGTATTTCGTCTAATTTGCGCCCGATAGCAATTTTAGCTGCAACCCTAGCGATTGGATATCCAGTAGCCTTGCTAGCTAATGCAGAACTTCTGCTAACTCTTGGATTTACCTCAATCACATAATATTCCGGCCCCTTGTATTCACCAAGACCTAACTTGGAAGAAATTAGACTGCCCGGCCTTAGCGCAAGCTGAACGTTGCAGCCGCCTTCGACACCAAGGGCTCTTATTATGTTGAGGCTGGCTGTGCGAAGAAGGTGATAATCTTTGTCAGTTAAAGTTTGGCTTGGTGCAACAACTATCGAATCGCCTGTGTGAACGCCCATAGGGTCAAAGTTTTCCATGTTGCAAACTGTAATACAGTTGTCAGCGCTATCTCGCATAACCTCATATTCAACTTCTTTCCATCCTACCAGTGATTTTTCTACTAGGACCTGAGATATTGGACTTGCTGATAGGCCGCTGATTATTAAATTTCTATATTCTTTAATGTTGTTGGCAATTCCTCCACCGGTTCCGCCCAAGGTGTATGCGGGTCTAATAACTGCCGGTAGTCCAATTTTTGTCAGAGCAACTTCGCCTTGTTCTATTGATTCAACTATTTCGCTATCAGGAGTCGGTTCTCCAATGCGATTAAGTAAAGAGCGGAATGCCTCTCTATCCTCCGCAAGCCTAATTGTTTCGATCGGTGTGCCTAATGGAGTCACATTATACTTTTCCAGTATTCCGGCATCCGATAATTGCACTGCAAGATTAAGCCCTGTTTGTCCACCTAAAGTCGGAAGGATGCCCTGAGGCTTTTCAGCAACAATTATGCGCTCAATTACCTCTACAGTTAAAGGCTCAATATAAACTTTGTCAGCCACTTCCCTGTCGGTCATTATTGTGGCTGGGTTTGAGTTTACGAGGACGACAGAAATGCCCTCTTCTCTGAGCGATCTGCAAGCCTGAGTTCCTGCATAATCAAATTCGGCTGCCTGGCCTATAATTATCGGACCTGAACCTATCACCAACACCTTTTTAATATCCATTAACGATGTTCCTTAATCATGTCGATGAATTCGTCAAAAATATATTCGTTGTCTTTTGGCCCTGGAGAAGCTTCAGAGTGGTACTGAATTGCCATCACCGGCAAGGAATTATGGCGTAATCCCTCAACGGTGGAATCATTTAAGCTTTCATGAGTTACTGCAATGTCGTTAGGCAGCGAGTCTCCATCTACAGAGTAACCGTGATTTTGCGCCGTAATGTAAACGCGGCCAGACCTCAAATCCTTAACAGGATGATTAGCGCCTCTATGCCCGAACTTAAGCTTGTATGTTTTAGCGCCAAAACAACGGGCTAAAATTTGATTGCCCAAACAAATACCGAACAAAGGAATATTCCCAACCAGCATTTTTGCATTAGCAACAGCGTAGTCAAGCATTTCCGGATCCCCTGGTCCTGGGGACAGCAGAATGCCGTCTGGGCGCAAGTCAATTAAGTCTTGTGCCGGTGTGTCTGCGGGAAAAAAAGTCACATCACAGTTACGTTTGGCAAGTAGCCGAAGTATATTATATTTCACCCCATAGTCTGACACCAATATACGGAGCGGACTGTCTTGTAAATCCGAATCCCATTTTCCAGGAATTTCAGACGTTACCTCTTTAACTAAATCGATCTCTCCGTATTCAGTGGCAGATTCTATTAATTTAAGTCCAGATTCTATGGAGGGGGCTATGGCTCCCATCATAACGCCCTTGCTTCTCAGTCGTCGTGTGACCGCCCTGGTATCTATACCAGTGATGCCTGGCACACCTTGTGACCTCAAAAAATCATCAACAGTGACTGTTTCATGGCTGTGACTTGGAAAATCACAATTTTGTTTTACGGCGAATCCAGAGACCTGAATTTTAGATGATTCAAAATCAACTTTATTGATGCCATAATTTCCAATTAAGGGATATGTTGGAACGACTATTTGTCCCGCAAATGATGGGTCGGTCAGCATTTCTTGATATCCAGTCATTGATGTTGAGAAAACAACTTCCCCTACACCGGGCTTATTCGATCCAATTGAATAACCCTTAAAGCTGGATTTATCTTCAAGGACTAGAAAACAATTTTTCATTTAGAGACTAAATCCTTACTAATATTTGAATAAACAATTTGACCCTTATATACAGTCAAAACCACTTTTCCTTTCATCTTTTCTCCGTTTAGAGGCGAGTTCTTGCCCTTGGATACAAACTGATCAACATCTACGATCCAGTCAGCATCTAAATCGAACAAGGTTAAGTCCGCACTAAAACCTTTCGTCAGCTGTCCTATTTTATTATTAGATGCTTTGAGAAGCGCAGCTGGGGAAGATGTGACAGATTCAATCATTCGATTTAACGACAATTTTTTATTATGAACAAGAGACAATGCTGATGCAAGTGTGGTTTCAAGGTTTGAAATACCAAAAGCGGCCTCTTGCATCGGGCACAGTTTTTCAATAGATGCATGAGGCGCATGGTCAGTAGCAATAATGTCAATTGTGCCATCCGACAAGCCTTCTATGAGAGCTTCAACATCCGCCTGGGTTCGTAAAGGAGGGTTGACTTTAGCCATTGTATTGTATGCATTTTCATTTAGCGCTTTATAAGCCCCCTCTTGATTTATTCCGTGCAAAATAGCATCTTCAGTTAAAGTTAGATGATGCGGGGTTACTTCAGCTGTTATATTTATTCCTAGCTCCTTCGCGTTTCTAATTGACTCTACGCTACCTTTAGTGCTTACATGCGCCAAGTGAACCCATCCGCCTGTGAGTTTTGCTAAACCTATATTCCTGTCTACCATCTGCTCTTCTGCAGCAGAGGGTATGCCTTGCAGCCCTAAGCGAGAGGCTATCCAGCCTTCATTTATTTGTCCGTTAGTAAACAGGCTTGGCACTTCACAGTGGTCTATGATGGGAACACCAAGTGCAGAAGAATATTCCAGGGCATGTCTCATTAACATGTCGTTTGCGATCGGGTGTCCATCATCCGAAAAAGCTACTGCCCCGACCTCTACCATTTCTGCCATTTCTGTGAGCTCTTTTCCTTCACTGTTTTTTGTTGCTGAGCCTATCGGCAGAACTCGCACCGGCTGACCTTTAGCTTTATCAATTAGAAATTGTATAGAGGTAGCATCATCGGTAACTGGGTCTGTGTTTGGCATGGCGCAGATGGTTGTAAAACCTCCTTTGATTGCCGCCGCAGAGCCTGATTTCACTGTTTCCTTATGCTCAAAACCTGGTTCCCTCAGATGGCAATGGAGGTCGATAAATCCCGGAGCTAACATCAGGCCAGAAGCATCTATCGTCATAACATTTTCAGTTACATTTAAATTCAATCCAATATCTTTTATCTTTTCAGATTCGAGCAAGATATCCATGGTGGAGTCAATTCTGTTTGCGGGACATAGTACCCTGGCACCTTTTATAAGAAGTCTTTTAGTCATTTATCACCCCCGTTGGCTGAAGCTACTGCGTATAACAAGGCCATTCGTACAGCAACACCATTTGTTACTTGATCTTGTATTGCGGAATGGGGCCCATGTGCGATTTCCGTGTCAATTTCTATTCCCTCGTTTATAGGGCCAGGGTGCATTATTAGAACATCTTCTTTTGCTAGCTTTACCGTTTCTGAGTTAATGCCATAAAGCCTAGAATATTCTCTCAACGAGGGCAGGCGACCCCTGCTTTGTCGCTCAGCTTGTAATCTTAGCGCCATAATTACGTCAGCATTCTTCACAGCCTCCGATAAATTGTGCGTAATAGATACTGATGCAAAAGGATGGGTTTTGGGAAATCCATTAACAAAATCTGGCGGAATTAGGGTCGGTGGTGAGCATAAAACAACCGGAGCCCCCATTTTAGTTAGACCCCATAAGTTTGACCTGGCAACCCGGCTATACATTATGTCTCCAACTATGGCCACCTTACGGCCTTTGATGTCTCCAAAATGGGATTGAATCGTGTATAAATCTAATAGAGCCTGTGATGGGTGTGCATGATAGCCATCCCCTGCGTTGATAATACTTGAATCAAGATGTCGAGCTAAGAAGTTGGGAGATCCAGAATGAGGATGCCGAACCACAATTATGTCAGCCTGCATAGACTGAATAGTCAATGCAGTGTTGTAAAGAGACTCTCCTTTTTTTGAACTGCTGGCAGAGCTGGATACATTGATCACATCCGCAGATAGAATCTTGCCGGCCTGCTCAAAAGACACCCTGGTTCTCGTTGACGGCTCATGGAAAAGAGTAACTATTGTTCTTCCGCGTAAAGCAGGGACTTTTCTAACAGATCGGCTAATAACCTCTTGCATTGCCACGGTATTATCTAAAACCAACTGAATTTCTTCAGCTGTGAAATCATCTAAATCAAGGATGTGTTTCCTGCTTATAGACATTTCACTAGTTGTTGATTTAAGAGAGGGTATGCCTGCATGTGGACTCATGATTAAACCTTCTCCTCATGATTATTGTTATTTGTCTCTTTTACTTTGGAATCATTTTTTGGAGTCAGCGTCACCGCTTCGAAATCGTCAATTTCTTCGAGCTTTACTGAAATAGATTCATGTTTAGAAGTAGGGATGTTTTTGCCTATATAGTCTGGTCGAATAGGCACTTCTCTGTGTCCCCTGTCTACCAAAACTGCTAGCTGTATGCTTCGGGCTCGGCCAAAATCAGTAAGAGCGTCCATTGCCGCACGAATGCTTCGTCCGGTATAGAGAACATCATCAACAAGAACAACAATCTGATCTTCAATTGGCACTGGAAGTTCAGTAGATTTGATTACTGGTTTTGCCCTTCCAATAAAATCGTCTCTATATAGAGAGATATCAAGCTTGCCTACGTGAGGCCTTGAGCCTTCTAGCGACTCAATAATGGTTGCTAGGCGGTTTGCCAAAGGAACTCCTCGTGTGTGCAGGCCCACAATCACTAGATTTTGAGACCCCTTATTTCGCTCGAGGATTTCATGGGCTATGCGTGTTATCGCCCTCCGAAGGTCATCGGAGCTAAGTATTAGCCTCTCATTTCTATTTAGCATTAAAAAAACCCTTGCCAGTTAACTCGACAAGGGATCCGTGTTGTAAATAGGGGCCTTGGTTATCCGCCAAGTATCCCAAACATGCCTTGCCAGCCTCACTGGACTGCCTTTTAAAGGATGAACTATGTAATTTGACAATATTGTAACGCGCTTTTGCTTCATACTCAACATAATAATTCGGGTAATTAGCAGCAAAACTGTCCAAGAAATTGAACCGTTATGTGAACTCTAGGCAACTTGACCCTCTGGCAGCCAGATAAATAAAATGATGATTGAAACTTCGCGGGACACAGCTTTGCTGCTATGGTTGAGAAAGAACTTACTGCTAAAGTTTTATTAAATATACTGGGAGTCAATTAATTTCGTATTGTTTAAAAAAGCTTATAACAGATTGAAAAATCAAACGGCTAACCGGCCTTCGATAACAGGCATTAACCTTATTGGCGAAAAGGTGATCTTGCGTGAAAAAAAACTTGAAGATGCTGTAGAAGACTATGTTTGGCGACGTGACCCAGAGTTGTCTGAGCTTGATGCTACCAGGCCCATTTCGATGTCATTTACAGACTACCATCGATATACTCGAGAAGAGCTAAGGTACGATAGTTATTATTCTGTGCGCCTGGCTGTTGACACCCTGGACGGAACTCATATCGGAAATTGTATGTACTATGACATAAATGACCGGCGACTAGAAGCGGAATTGGGAATAATGATAGGAAACAGAGATTATTGGAGCCAGGGATATGGCTCTGACGCTGTTAAAACGCTAATTGATTATATTTTTTCATATACTCACTTAACAAAAATTTATCTGCATACTTTAGAAGGAAATCTTAGAGCACGCAGATCATTCGAAAAATCTGGATTACTCGAAATTCGTAAAGCCAAGCGAAGCGGCAAGAATTTTGTTCGTATGGAAATAATCAAAGAAGACTGGTTAGATTGCGGGCAAAAAAAACAAGAAGGCCTACAGCCTGAAGAGTCTATTTCTAGAAAACCGTCATAAATTAGGTGGCAGCTGAACTCACATATAACGAAGCGGTGGAAAAAGTAATGTCGCTAGCAGATTTCGAAAGAAATCGCACTATTCCCGACCACTCATCATTTCACCTTGAACGCATGTCATTACTTTTTGACCAATACGACAACTTGCATTTAAAAACCCCAACTGTTCATATTGCCGGTACTAACGGAAAGGGGAGCGTCGCTGCAATGATCTCATCAGCCTTGTCAGAATCAGGATATCTCACTGGCCTTTATACGTCTCCACATCTGCATAGAGTGACAGAGAGAATCAGATTAAATGGAGTGGAAGTGACAGAAAAAGATTTTGCAGCATTAGTTACAGAGACATGGCCGAAGATTTGCAGAGTCTCTAATCACAGTAATTTTGGCGGCGTAACCACTTTTGAAATGATGACCTTGTTGGCTTTTGTTTATTTTTCACACCAAAACGTTGACTTACAAGTTATTGAGGTTGGATTGGGCGGTAGGCTAGACGCCACGAATTTAGTTAATCCTGAAGTCAGCGTTATTACACCAATAGGCCTCGACCATGTAGAAACTTTAGGCGGCACCATAGAAAAAATAGCCCAAGAAAAAGCTGGCATTATAAAGCCTGGAACACCAGTAGTCATGGCTCCTCAAGTTTCCCAAGCCAGAAAGGTAATTGTCGACACAGCGCTTGATATAGGGGCAGGATTAATAGATGTGGTGGAAAAATGTGAATGGAGCGGAAGTTCGAATGTGCCTAATCGACAGAAAGTAAAAGTTAAAACCGAACATAAAGAATATGAATATGAATTGGGTCTAGGTGGTAAATATCAAATTGAAAACTCAGCTACTTCAATCATGGCCTTAGAGGAGTTATCAAAAAAAGGGTATGAGTTATTTAAATCACCGGCGATGTTGTCGAATGCGTTTACTAAATTAGACTGGCCCGGAAGAATGGAACAAATTGAATTTAAAGGCAGGCAAATCCTTTTGGACGGGGCGCATAACGAGCTTGCAATTCAGCGCTTGCTTGATTCTTTAGCTGAGACGGATCAGCCAAAAACTATTATAGTATTTGGAGCCTTGACAGGGCATAGCTTGCAGCCAATGATGAATCTCTTAAAGGACTTAACTCCAAATTTAGTTGCCGTAAAGTCTAGACACCCAAAAGCTGTCAATTTTCAGGAGATTGAAATGGCGGCAAAGAGAGCAAATATAAATGTTTTGGCTATCGACAAAAGTGTTTCATCAGGCATCAAGCTAGCTATTGAGTCCTGCGATGAAAATCAGAAAATATTAGTGACCGGCTCAATTTCAGTTGTTGCTGAAGCACGCGAATGGCTTCTTGGCATCAGGCCGGAACTGTATAAGAATATTCGGATAGTAGAAAAGCCTGGCATTTAATACAATACATGTAAGGTGATGGAGGAAAATGACTAGACATAATAAATGTGATAGACCAAGGGTAGTTATTACTGGACTAGGTGCAATGTCTCCGTTAGGAGAGAGCCCAGACAGTTTATGGGATGGCCTCGTTAGCGGCACGTCCGGAATAGATAATATGACAATTACTGACCCTTCAGAATTTCCATGTAAATTCTCCGGTGAGGTTTTAGGCTTTGACCCGACTGCTTACATGGACAGGAAAGAAGCCCGCAGGATGGGTAGATTTTCGCAATTTGCTGTAGCTGCCGCACAACAGGCTTTAATTCACTCTGAATTAGATCTGGATAAAGAAGACAGGGAGAGAATAGGCGTGGTTCTTGGCAATGGCTCTGGGGGATATCCGGAAACTGAACAGGCTGTGAGGACATTGGTTGCGCGCGGAGGGATGAAAATCAATCCGTTTTATTTGCCCACGATGTTGTGTAATATGGCAGCCGCCAATGTAAGCAGGCTTAATGGGCTTTACGGATATACAAACACTATAGTAACTGCATGTGCAGCAGGCACTCAAGGGATCGGAGAGGCAGCCGAAGCTATTAGGAGAGGTGTTGCAGACGTGATTGTAAGTGGCGGCACTGAGGCTGGCTTATGTCAGTTAGGACAGGGCGGATTTAACGTTATAAACGCACTTACAAGAAGAACCGATGACCCTTCGAAAGTCAGCCGACCTTTCGATGCGGATCGAGATGGTTTTGTTCCTGCTGAAGGCGCAGGAGTATTAATACTGGAAAGTTTAGAACATGCAATAAATCGCGGTGCAACCATTTTGGGAGAAGTTTTAGGCCAGGCCAGCTCGTCAGACGCTTTTCATCTTGTGCAGCCTGATGACCAGGGTGCCGGGGCAGCTCGGGCGATAATATGGGCGCTGGAAGATGCCGGTGTTTCAAATAGTGAAGTTGATTACATAAATGCTCATGGAACTTCAACACCTCTTAATGACTTGGCTGAGACCAAAGCAATTAAGAAAGCTTTTGGCAGCCAAGCGGACAAGGTGCCGATCAGTTCAACTAAATCAATGATCGGGCATGCTCTAGGCGCGGCAGGAGCACTCGAGGCAATCGCCTGTATTAAGTCCATAGAAACGAATACCATTCATCCTACAGTGAATTATGAAACTAAAGATCCAGAATGCGACCTTGATTATGTGCCCAACACAGCACGCCAGACTAGCGTTGATATAACTCTATCAAACAGCTTCGGTTTTGGTGGTCAAAATGCATGCTTAATTATTGGCAGGTTCAATGAATAGAATGATCTTATTGCGGTTATTCTAAATCAGAAAGATTTGGAAGAACTTCATTAGCTAAAAGCTCCATAGAATTGATCCATCGGTCCTTTGGGCTCCACTCATGTCCCATGGCTAATAACACACCGAATCCGCCTACTTGATCATACAAAGCTCTGATTTTAGCCGTGACATCTTCTGGGCTTCCAACGATCCAAATGTTATCAACCAAATATTCTAGGGTGATGTCCGAATCTGGCATATCAGGATTCGACTTAAATATTTTCATTAAATCAAACTTTGATAAAGATCTAAAGAAATAGTCGGAAAAATCTCTAGCTATTGTGCCTTCTAATGCCTCTTTTCTTGCCTGCTCCGTGGTATCAGCTATATAGACTTCTCTTGCAATACGCCATGAGGAATGACTCGCAGTACGCCCAGCCTTACTTGCACCCTCCTCCACAGCTTCCCAATGCGAACTTAGCATATTTCCAGGAGTGAAATTGATGCTCATAGGTATGTATCCCTTTTCACCTGCCAAAAAGAGAGTTTCAGATTTTGGAGACACTCCGGCAACTCCAATCGGAGGGTGTGGTTTTTGGTAAGGAGGAATGTGATATTTAACCCCGATCCAATCATCCGTTTCAGGTATATTAAAATCCCACCACTCCGAAGTGTATTTTCCTGGCTTGGGATCTTTCCAGATTCCAAGAACACAATCTAAGGCTTCTCTGGTCATAATTTTGTTTTTGCCGCTTTCCAAATCAAAACCAAAAACCTCAAAATCTCCCGGAAAGCCTCCTGACCCGACACCCCAGTGCAGCCTCCCTTTAGCCATATGGTCTAGTTGTGCAATTCGGTTAGCTAATACAAAAGGGTTATGGTTGGGCATGCATGTTACACCGGTGCCTAATATTATGTTCTCTGTTAAACCCAGGGCTTGGGCAATAAACAAATCAGGTGCTGGTATGTTCTCCCAAACGGAGGTGAAGTGTTCACCAATCCATGCTTCTTGATAGCCAAGCTTGTCTAACAGAACAATTTGTTCTAAATCATCATGAAGCGTTTCATGATGAAGAGACCCCGGAGGATGCAGGGGCATTGTGAAATATCCTAACTTCATTACAAACTCCCAAGAGAATATTAAGTTATTACTTCCAGCTCGTCTAGCTTACTCTGGTTACTTCTGTAATAAAGCAAGAAAGCGGCAATAGGTTCAATTTACTAGTAGAGAGCGTGAAGCCATTCTGATAACCTAACCAAAAATGCTTTGACGGAGAAGAGTAAAATTTACAGTTTAACCCAGCGAGTCCGAGATAGTGAGAGCGGACGTTAAAAGGTATATTTGAAAATCACTCCTGAGCTGCGAAAAGAACGACCGATAACATTTAATGCAGTCAAGTAAAATTCGCCGTACTTACGTAACGTAATAAAACGTCCAAGAGAGCTGGTTTGAATAATCCAGAATTAGGGTGGTACCGCGGGAAATGAAATAAAGCCCGTCCCTTGCAGGGGCGGGCTTTATCTATTTAATAGCCCAATAATTTTAAAAACTATCTGCCTGAAGCAGGCGTAAATTGGTTAAATCAAGAATTATTTAAGGATAAAAATAATCGTTGAATAATAAATTTAATAATCTAACAAATCGAGTGGACTTTTGGAGCCATTATGTTTAAATCCGTGAATCCCAAGGTGGATTTTATTGAACTAGAAGCCAATATTAATAATTGGTGGAATGAAAATAACATAGTTAAAAAGTACCTCAGTAAAAACGACGACTCATCGAAGAGGTTTTCTTTTATTGATGGCCCGATTACTGCAAACAACCGTATGGGGGTTCATCATGCCTGGGGTCGTACTTACAAAGACTTATATCAGCGTTTTAAAACTATGCAGGGCTATAAACAGCGCTATCAAAACGGATTTGATGGGCAGGGCCTTTGGATTGAAGTTGAAGTCGAGAAGGAACTTGGGTTTAAATCTAAAAGAGATATAGAGTCATATGGAATAGATAAATTTGTAGAAATGTGCAAGCAGCGAGTGATCAAATTTAGCGATATTCAAACAGAACAAAGCAAACAGCTGGCCTACTGGATGGATTGGGACAATTCGTACCATACTATGTCAGACGAAAATAATTACACTATCTGGCATTTTTTGAAACGTTGTTATGAAAAAGGATGGCTTTATGAAGGTACAGACGTAATGCCATGGTGCCCTCGATGTGGCACCGGGTTGTCTGAGCATGAAATCGTTACAGAAGGCTATCAGGAAATAGTACACCCAGGTCTTTTTGTTCGCTTCCCGTTAAAAACACTAGATAACAAACATACAGAACAGCAATCAATGCTAATTTGGACCACCACTCCATGGACCCTTAGTTCGAATATAGCGGCAGCGGTGAATCCAGATCTTACCTACGTAAGAGTCCTTGCTGAAACAAATCAAGGTGCCGATGAAGAGATTTTGTATTTGGCAAAAGGCAGGGCAAAAGAATCATTAAAGGGTAAATTCCAGATACTTAATGAATTAAAAGGCCATGAACTAGTTGGGCGTGAATATAATTCACCTTTTGCTGAATTGCCTGTTCAAAAAGGAGTTAAGCATAGAGTCATATCCTGGGATGATGTTAGCGAAGATGAAGGCACGGGAATTGTTCACATAGCGCCGGGCGCAGGAAAAGAAGATTTTGCTTTGTCCAAGCCGGAAGGATTGCAGGTAATTGCCCCTCTAGATGAAACAGGAGTTTTTATTGATGGCTTTGATTGGCTAACCGGCAAGAGTGTTTATGAAGTGAACGAACAAATATTTGACAACCTCAAGTCTAAAGGCGTTTTTTATCATCTAGAAAAATATAAGCATCGCTATCCAGTATGCTGGAGATGTAATTCAGAACTTGTCTTCAGATTGGTAAATGAATGGTTCATTTCAATGAAAGATTTAAGGCATAAAATAGCTGACATCACAAAAAACATTAAATGGATACCGGCTTTTGGATTGCAGCGCGAACTTGATTGGTTAAAAAACATGGATGACTGGATGGTTTCCAAAAAGCGATATTGGGGCTTAGCCTTACCAATTTACAAGTGCGAGTGTGGGAACTTTGATGTTATTGGTTCTGAAAAAGAATTAAAACAAAGAGCTGTGTCTGGTTGGTCTAAATTTGATGGCAAAACTCCTCACAGGCCGTGGATTGATTTTGTTGAGATTGAATGTTCTTTGTGTGGAAAACAAATCAGTCGTATTAAAGATGTTGGCAATCCTTGGCTCGATGCCGGCATAGTTCCATTTTCAACCCTTGGCTACAGGAACGATAGAGATAATTGGAAGGAATGGTTTCCCGCAGACTGGATTTCAGAGTCATTCCCTGGGCAATTTAGAAATTGGTTCTACTCGCTGTTAACTATGAGCACCGTGCTAGAAAACATAGAGCCTACCAAAGCAATATTCTCTTATGCTTTGATGCGTGATGAAAAAGGTGCTGAGATGCATAAATCCAAAGGAAATGCGATCTGGTTTGAAGATGCTGCCGAAAAAATGGGCGTTGATGCGATGCGTTGGCTGTATTC
>JAKUTS010000019.1 GCA_022447925.1 SAR202 cluster bacterium
GGCCCCTCAACGGTTGGTGGTTATCTTAGGACTAGACTAGAATCCTCAACTGGTTGTCTAAGACCATCTCCACCCGTAGGGTCTCGACTCGGTGCGGCGGTGGCTAATGCTAGTAGACCTACCTCAACGAGTACCATTGCCCCTAGAACTCCGAGCACTACAAGTCCGACTCTTGACCCCGCTATCTGCTTCAACATCAACCGGCTAGTAGCGAATCGGCTAGCGAGACCAGCGATTATTAGAACTGCTCCGGCAGCGGTCCCCACCAGCTGGGCCGGCCCAAACCCAGGACTCACAGCTATGCCAAAAGTCTGCGGGGTGGCCATCAAGACAACAACTACGACACCGGCAAACATTACTAGTAACGAGACCATCATCAAATCTTATAAGATTCCAAATTACTATGTACTGGGACTATCAAACATAGCACCGACTGACTGATCTCTATGTATTCGGTTAATCGCTTCTCCAAGCAAAGGAGCTATAGACAAAACTTCCAATCTATCCCATCTTCTCTCCTCCGACACTGGCACACTATCTGCAACAGCCATCCTGAGAATATTAGAATTTTTTAGTAGTGTGGAAGCATCGCCAGAAAGTAGTGGGTGTGTTACCGCACAAAAAATCTCAGAGGCTCCTTGTGCTATCAAAGCGTTCTCTGCAGCTAAGATAGTTCCACCTGTACCCACTTCATCATCAACAATTAGAGCCGTCTTTCCCTTTACAGAACCAATAAGAGTTGCTGCTTCGACTTGGTCATTATTCCCTAATCGCTGTTTTTCAATGATTGCTATCGGAGAATTTAAAAGCCTAGCGGTGCTACGCGCTCTTTTAGCATCTCCTACATCAGTAGCAACAACCACAAAATCAGATCCAGCTACAGATTCAAAATGTCGTGCAAGTTTTGGTATGGCTGTCAATTCATCAACAGGTATATTAAAGAATCCCTGGATCTGTCCAGCATGTAAATCTAACGTTAATACACGATCAGCCCCAGCCACAGACAGAAAATCTGCTACCAATCTAGCAGTAATAGCAACGCGAGGCTGATCTTTTTTATCTGTGCGGCCGTAAGCATAGTGCGGTATAACTGCAGTTACCCTGCCTGCAGAAGCCCTTTTAGCAGCATCTATCATAATCAATAACTCCATCAAGTTATCGTTTACAGGAGTTGATAATGACTGAACTATAAAAACATCCTTGCCACGAATATTCTCTTTTATCCTTACAAAAGTATTATCGTTTGAGAATTTAAACGCCTCACTACTCGCTAGAGATGTACCGAGATATTTACAAATGTCTTTGGCTAGCTCTAAGTGACCATTACCGGATAAAACTTTAAGATCATCAAATGGAGGCATTTCTAGTCCTTAATAAATTAAATAGTATGCTGGCGGATTATAGCATTCTAGTTCCTGTTAAAACCAATTATAGCCGCGTCATGGATTTATTCCTTGACCTTAGAATTCTTTGCCAGATAAACTATTTAGCACGGTAGTATCGATTAACGTAACATCTCGAACACTTTAAATCATTATAAATCAGCGATAATTGGTTTTAAAACACCCATCTAATACCGCCAATATATGTTTATCTATCATTAATGTGAGAGAGGCCATTGACTACCTTTGAAACTGGGCGAGAAATTAAAATTGACAAAACCTAAAACAAAACAATCTGAATCACAAAAAGTTACCTTCTCTCCATCAGAAGCAACTGAAATTGCCAGGGATCTAGATGGCAAGTCTGCAGAAGACGTAATTTTATGGGCTAGTAACACGTTTGGGGAAAGATTGGTTTTGTCCACAAGTTTCCAAATTACTGGCATGGTGATTCTAGATATGTTGAGCAAAATTGCTCCAGAAACGCGAGTTATAACATTAGACACTGGCAGGCTGCCTAAAGCCACATACGATCTCATTGATGAAGTTCAAGATCAGTACGATATAACAATAGAAGTTCAATATCCCGACAGTAGTGAACTCAAAAAGATTGTCATGAAACATGGAATCAATATGTTCTATAAAAGCTATTCATTGAGGCTGTTATGTTGTGAGAAACGTAAGCTGGACCCTTTGAATAATGCTTTAAGTGATGTAGACGCATGGATAACTGGACTGACACGGCATCAGGGTGGTACCAGGACTGACACGCCTAAAATTACAATAGACCATAAGCACAATAACATAGCAAAAATTAGCCCTATCGCAGACTGGGATAACGAAATGGTTTGGAAATACATCAAAAACAACAATGTCCCTTACAATACTTTGTATGATCAAGGGTATACAAGCATCGGTTGCGATCCTTGTACAAGGCCAATAGAAAAGAATGAAGACGATAGATCAGGTCGTTGGTGGTGGGAACAAGGAATGCCAAAAGAATGTGGTATCCACTTCACCGCTAAAGCTGATTAAACTAAATCTACGGAAAGTATAAAAAATTGAGTAATAAAAAATCAAACAACAAATTAATAACACCCTATGGTGAAAAACTGGTAAATCTTATAGCAAATGAAGAAGAAATCGCCGACCTCAAAAATCTGGCTACGGAATTGAATTCGGTACAAATATCTGAACGATCGATGTGTGATTTCGAGATGATGTCTACCGGGGCGTTTTCACCATTAGACAGATTTATGAATCAGGCAGATTATCAAAGCGTGGTGGAAACTCAAAGATTATCTAATGGAACACTTTTCCCTATTCCAATAACTTTACCTATAAACTCTACTGACGACGTAAAACTTGATAGTCAAATAGCCCTAAGAAGTCCAAAAAATGACCTCCTGGCAATAATGACTGTCGAAGAAATTTATGAGTGTGATCAAAAGGCTGATGCGAAAAAGGTTTTTGGCACAGATGATACAAAGCATCCCATGATCGCTGAAATGGAAACATGGGGGAAATATAACATTAGCGGCAAAGTCCAAACGATACAAACCCCCAGTCATAGCGATTTCAACCCACTCAGACTAACCCCTGGCGAAACACGGTTGAGACTAGAAGAATTTGGATATGAAAATGTGGTAGCTTTTCAAACTAGAAATCCGTTACATAGAGTCCATGAGGAGCTTACTAAAAGAGCAGCCGAATCAGTAGATGGTGTACTGCTTATCCATCCGGTAGTAGGAATGACAAAACCTGGTGATGTTGATCATTACACAAGGGTTAGAACCTATAAGGCTTTAACGGATAATTATTACGATCAAGATAAAGTCTTATTATCTCTGCTACCCTTGGCAATGAGAATGGGAGGGCCAAGAGAGGCAATATGGCATGCCATAATAAGACGAAACTATGGAGCAAACCATTTGATAGTTGGTAGAGATCATGCAGGTCCAGGAGTTGATTCTAAAGGCAACCCTTTTTATGGTCCTTATGATGCTCAAGAATCAGTACTTGAACATCAAACCGAATTGGGAGTAAAAATGGTACCTTTCCAAATGGTGGTTTATCTACCTGATGAGGATCGCTACGAAGAAATTTCGAAAGTCGATGACACAATGAAAACTGCTTCCATTTCTGGCACACAAGTTAGAGATGATTACCTCTCCCTTGGCAAGTCACTTCCAACTTGGTTTACAAGGCCAGAAGTTTCGCAAATCTTAGAGCAAAGTTTCCCGCCTATGCACCAACAGGGTGTATGTATTTGGTTTACCGGGTTAAGTGGAGCTGGTAAAACTGCTACTGCAGATATAGTCACTAATATGATTCTGGAGAAGGGTCGTCGGTCTACGGTGCTTGATGGTGACGTAGTTAGAACACACCTCAGCAAAGGTTTAGGATTCTCTGCGGAAGACAGAGATACTAACATTCGACGTATCGGATTTGTAGCTGCCGAAGTAGTTCGGCACGGTGGGATAGCAATCTGTGCTGCAGTCAGCCCTTATATTGCTACAAGAAACGAAGTTAGAGAAATGGTTGGATCGGATAAGTTTATCGAAGTACATGTAGCTACGCCATTGGAAGTGGCTGAATCAAGAGACGTCAAAGGGATGTATGCAAAAGCTCGAAGAGGAGAAATCAAAGGATTTACCGGTATAGATGATCCTTATGAAGAACCTGTAAACCCAGAAATCACTTTAGATACTGTGAAATTTTCTGCTGAAGAAAATGCTAATCGAATCGTAACAGAACTCGAGAAACGCGGTTTTTTTAAAAGCTGACTAAGAACTACTAAAAAATTTAGCCCAAAGTCTTAAATCTAATAGTTGAACAGGGTTGTGAAACAAAGATAAGCATATAGATCTTAAACCTTCTAGAACTCTTAACGAACAGAAGTGTTCATATGCTGCTCTTCTGAAAAACACACTCATTATTTGGCCTTTATATTTGTGTGCATCTGGGTGAATAGTTTTACTTGAAACCGAGCGTCGAAATACTTTCTCTCTCTCTTGCCAAGCCAAAAGATCCATCGTATTGGTCTTTGTATCAGGATGAACTCTGTAAGACGCTAATATATTATTTACTTGTGCTGGCTGATATTTAGACAATAATCTCAACAAAAGTTCGAAATCCATCACCATATGTAAATTTTCATCTACAAATCCTACTTCTTCTAATGCGGCCTTTCTAAAAAATAGTGTTGGCTGAGCAATATAACTTTTCACAGATCGAAGTAGATTTAGTACTGTTGGAGCCCTGGAGGATAAAGTTGCCTGAACAATCCCTTCTGAGTTGATTTCGCTCCAGTGGCCATAAAAAAATCCAGCGCTCGGGTATTCAATCGCTGCTTTTATAACTGAGAGAAAAGTGTTAGGAAGGTATATATCATCCGCATTAATCCAAGCGACAATATCTCCAGATGATTTTGCAAAACCCTTGTTGATTGCATGTGACTGGCCATTGTCAGTCTCTGATTTCCATTCAGTAATCCAGGATGAATATTTTTCCAGCACAGACTTAGTATTATCATTACTGCCACCATCCATAACAAAATACTCAAACCGAGGATAATTCTGAAGTAATACAGACCTAATTGTCTGTTCTATGAATTCACCCTGATTAAAAGAAGGTGTTATTACACTAATCATGGGAAGATCGTCTCTACTAAGAAAATCCATGTCATCTAAAGAAAGATCCGTATCTGAGTTTTTATTTTGATATGGCCAGATGTGTTTTAATATGGAGCTATCTGGGAGTTTCTTTACTGATCTGTTTTTCATTACCTTAAGGAGTTTCTATTACTTACGCTCATAGAAAGTTTTTATTGCTTTAGCAACTCGATCGATCTCTGAATCGAGTAAATTTACTGAAGACGGAAGACTTATCCCTGTTTCTGATAACTTTTCTGCAATCGGCAATGATTGACCAGTATTATAAATTGGCTGCATATGCATTGGAGGAAAAGCCGGCCTTGTATCTATGCCACATGAATCTAAAAATACCATCAATTCATCACGAGTTTTACCGAAAAGATCTTTATCAACCGTAAGCGTATACAACCAAGTTGATCGTACTGCCCATTCACTATCGGTAGGTAAATTAATACCAGGAATGGTTTTTAATAATTTATTGTATCTGACTGCTATCTGGTTCTTGGCATCAAGGAGAGATTCTATTTTATTTAGTTGGGCCACCCCTAAAGCGGCCTGCAAATTGGTCATTCTATAGTTATAGCCCAAAACAGTATGTAAGTATCTATGTTTTGATGACATACCGTGGTCCCTAAGCAGCTTTAGTCTATCTGCCACTTCCACATTATCAGTAACGATCATTCCACCTTCACCCGTGGTAATGGTCTTATTTCCATAGAAACTAAAACATCCCATAGTTCCTATATTGCCTACTTTACGGCCTTTATAAAGCGCTCCGTGAGCCTCTGCAGCATCTTCGATAACACTTAAATTATACTTGGATGCAACTTGTAAAATTGCATCCATTTTTGCAGGATGTCCATAGAGGTGTACTGGTATTATTGCCTTAGTTTTTTCTGAAACAGCTGCTTCTATTAATTCAGGAGCAATATTCCATGTCGTGTTTTCACTATCAACAAATATCGGTTTTGCCCCAGTGTATGAAACCGCATTAGCGGTAGCTATAAATGAAAAAGTCGGCACGATTACTTCGTCTCCAAATGTAATATCAAGAGATTCTAAAGCAAGGTGCAATGCACTGGTTCCGCTGGTTGTAGCAAACGCATATTTGGCGTCGCAATATTCAGCAAATAATTTCTCAAACCGACCAATAAAGCTTCCAGCAGATGATACCCATCCACTTGTTACAGCTTCATTAACAAAATCCAATTCTTCTTTTCCTATTGCCGGCTCAGCAACTGGTATTTTTCGTTTACTGTTCATTATTTATCTATCTTACCAATATCTTAAACGTTGATAATAGGCAAAATGTAATCAGCAAAACCGTCCATTTACTGAATCACAAGATTAATTAAATAGATATTGTAAGTCCTTTTGTTTTTATTAAAGCTAAAAAGGTTTTGCCAAGATGTTAGATAGTAAAGGATTGGTTGATTTACTATTGACCGATTGTGTTTTTAATAAAAATTGAATCGCCTTGCAAAATAGACCCATCAATTGGATGGATTAGTTGACCTAAATTTCCATGAAATCTAAATCCAACCTTGGCTAAATAATCATGAACGTCTTCAAACAAAGGTTGATCTTTGTAAAGAGAGATGTAACTAGTTTCTATAATAATAACCTTCACCTTTTGTAACGTTTCTTTGCCTCCATCCAAAACTTGTTTCTCTGACCCCTGGACATCTATCTTTAACAAAATATCGGTATCAAGCTCTACGCCATTAAATATTGCATCTAAAGTTTCTACTTGCACCTTAACTGGAGTTGCATTCGTTGTATGAGGAAAAGCCTTTTTGTGAGACTCTGCCATTTCCAGGATAGACGAGCTTTGAGAAAACTCGTTTGAATACATTTTCGTAGTACCCTTATGGTCACTCAGAGCAATGTTGTATGGATTAAATTTGGAAAACGACTTGGTATTAATAAGTAACTGACTATAAGGCTCTGGTAAAGGCTCAAATGAATGAATAACTGCATCAGGATACAGTTCACTTGCATCAACAGCAAATTGCCCTATATTCGCCCCAACATCGATTACAGTTTTTATCTTGAAAGACTCTAACCATACAGTTTTTAGATCACGCTTAGTTTTGCGAATGTCCAGACCAATCAAATTAAATGCTTTTCTAACAAACTTTTTATAAACCATTTTTAATCTTTAACTTTTACAGAGATTTATATACTTTAATTGTTTCCATTGCTGTATTGTCCCAGTTATATTGAAAGGTATGTTTCTTAATATCATATATTTCCTTTTCACTTAACTGCGTTTCAATAGCAATAGTCAAAGCGTCAATCAAAGACATTGAATCATGAGGGTCAAAATACATTGGGATATCTCCAGCTATTTCTCTTGTAGTAGGTATGTCAGATGCAACTAATTTAGATCCTTTTGCCAAGGCCTCCACAATAGGAAAGCCAAAACCTTCATAAAGTGAAGTATGGATAACAGCTTCAGATTCAGAATACAAATTAGCAAGCTCATCATCGGAGATGGAAGAAATTACCTCAACTCTATCATCTATACCTTTATTCACGATAAATTCTTTTTCTTCATAGTCCCAGGGTTTACCAATCGCTATCAATTTAACCTCATCACGCATTTTCCAATCAGAAAATGCTTCGAGTAAACAATTAAAATTTTTATATCCCTTTCTCTCTCCAACAAATAGGATAAAAGGATTCTCAATACTTAAACTTGATTCGTATTTATGATCATCTTTAAAGCTATCTGTTACTCCTAAATATGTAACGAATGTTGATTGTTCATTAATATCATAAAAGTTTAATGCATCCTTACGTGTAGTTTCAGAAATGCATATAACCGCGTCAGCTGATTCAACGGCTCTTTTCTGGTCAAATCTAACTTTATCTCCAAGCGGTCCCTGATAAAGGTGCGGGAAAATTTCGTAAATCAGATCATATATTGTGACAACCTTCATGCCAGGCCAAAATTCTGGGACAGTATTATATGTCGAATGCCATATCGAGTTATTCCCAAGACCAGACAACGATCTTGCAAGTAAGGTTTCTACTCTACCTCCAACACCTCGTAAAAAGGGAATTCGATAAGTTAGTCGACTAAATGGAGGAACCTTCAACACAGATCCTTTACTGTATAAACCTATTGTTTCTCTGTATTCCCATGGAGATAAAAAGGTTAATTTGAATTCATCATCCAGATTACAGATTCTAGGTAGAATTTCATTGAAATACCTTGCGACTCCGCCTATAGGATGATGCCTGAAAACTATACCATCAACAATCAAATTCATAATAATTTCGTCATGGTTTTTTGATCACTATGATTTCACCTGCCAAAGAAGTTCGATGATCAAGAGATATTAATTGTAAATCAGTTTTTACAATTAATTGTCGAATAGCATCATCAGTATAGATATAAGTGTGCTCAACATCATCAAATATTTTCTCAAATTGTTCACCAAATGGAGGGGCTTGATCATAACGATCTATAGCAGTTTGTATAATGGCCACGCCTCCTGCTGCAAGGTGCTGTGATACTCCATTAATAAACCCTATTGGGTCCATGCTATGTTCTAAAACATCAAAAGACAGAAAAAGATTGGCCTTCGGAAGAGATATTTCAGGAAATATGCCTTGATGAACATTCAACTGCAAATTTTGTCTCAACCAATTAACTACTTCAATATTTGCCTCTACTCCGATACATTCATAGCCTTTTACCTCTAGAGCTTTTAACATCACACCAGGAGCACATCCTACTTCGATAACTACACCACTTTGAGGACCATATTGTGAAACCATTTCAACCCACTTATCTAACCTACCGTCAACTCGATATAGATCTCCACGTTTTTCGATAGTTGGGTGACCACCAAACCTTTGTCTATCATTCCAATATTTATCTAAGCCGTATATTTCAGACAATTTAGAAGCATCTGGTGGACATTTATTTACATAAGTTTGGCAATCTTCACACACGCCATAACTATTATGCATATCGTAATCAATTAGCTTTCCCCCACACCAGCATTTACTCCGTATTACTCTTGGTATATTTTTAAACTGCGCATTGAGTCGATATTCGTTTATCGAAGTCAAAAAGATATTCAGCAGTGACTCTGCACTTCGTAATGGATGTTTAAGATGTTTTAATTTAGGCTTTTTCACAATTGATTAGATACAATTTCTGTTAACTCTTGAATTATATTCGAGTAATTATGACTAGTTTTAGTCCGTCTCTGACCATTTAATGAAATCAATTCTCTTCCCTTATGGTCTTTAAGATATGAGTTAATGTAGTTGATACATTCGTCTGAATTACTATATGCAAGAACCTCTTTGCCAATCTCAAATTTATCTGATAGCCCGGGAAGATTATCGGTTAAAAGCAAAGTGCCAAGACCAGTAGACTCATACAACCGTAAATTGTTTGCATACGGCGAAATTTCTCCGTGATGGTTGAGTGTGATTTTACTCCTGGCGATTATTTCAAACATTTTCTTGCCCCATGCCTCGCCCTTCCAAAATTTCAATATATTAGGGTAATTGTTTAAATTCTCGTTATAAGGTCCCCAAATCTGAATATCTACTTCGCGCGCAACATCTTCCAAAAATTCTAATCTACTAGAGTGAATATTGGAAAAGGAGCCTATGAAGCTTATTGGAATATCCTTTTTTATTTCACCTAACAGATTAATAGAATCAACATCAAAGCCTAGTCGAAAATATTTACACGGTACTGATTTTGACAAAAACCAGTCTACCGTAGGCATAAAAGAAGACAACATAAGATCATATTCTCTCCAATGACGATCTTCATTTAAAGGTGTAGCAGCGTGTTGCCCAATTAATATCCCATAGTGTGCTTTAATATCAGAAAAAAAGCCTGCAGGCATTAGATTAAGATCAAAATTTACAATCACATCAGGCTTAATTGACTCTATCTGTTTAGCGAGCACAGTCTGCAACCAATTGTTAGATTCTGTAATCCACGGTATTACTGATTTTTTATATGTAATTTCCCAACGATCTTGTATTTTAATATTGACATCATTTTCCTTACACCAAGTTGATTGAAACATTGGATTATTAGCATGTATCTCTGTGGTGTGATGGTTTAATTTCTTAAGATACTTACTATATGTCCCCGAAACACCAAACAGAGTTTTTGCATGTAAATCAAGTTGAGTTAGATAACTACAATCATCTAAATCTTTATGTTGGCCATAAAACCAACTAAGAAAAGCAGGATAATCAGTGTTAATTATCAAATATCTCAAATTAAACTACCTGGCTTTTAATCATCGGTTTTTGTAATTAAATCGTAGACAGGCATGAAATCCTGATTATAAGAATGAGAGGGCTTTAACAAACTCTCTAACAAATTAAAGCCTGAACTCTTATTGGTTGATGTAGCTTTATTACGAAGGCCTCTAATGAAGCTTGCCAAAGTTAATATGAGGCTTGGATTATATCCTTGATTATTTTGGTATACCGAGTCATATTGTGAGGCTAGATGAGCAGAAAAATGTCTCCAGAAACCTTTGTCAAATTCCTCTTCAGCCTTCTCAAACTCAATCATGTCTTTTTCAGCAATTGCAGAAGCAAGAATATTTCTCAAATTATATACTGAATTACTCCACTCAGCGTGCATAAGCATTGAATAAAAATTCACTTTATTCCAATCTACTATTCTGT